>JAVEVA010000003.1:0-104312 GCA_034005275.1 Thauera sp.
CGCTGCCGAACAGCGTGCCGGCTTTCATCTCCCACCAGTTCTCGTGCAGCTTCGGCGGCCGGCCATCGAGATTGCCGGCGAGCTTGCGCCCGGCGGGATCGACGAGCAGGAAATATGTCCTGCCGCGGACCGGCTGCTGCGGCAGCGAACTGACCTCGCCGAGGTCCTCACCGCGTTCGGCACGCTCGACCAGCACGGCGAGCTGCTCGCCCAGAATATGTTCGTGCTCGCGAAAATACTGGTACGAGTAGCCGCCGTAGAGCATCACCATCACCAGCAATACGGCCACGCTGAGCCCGATCACATAGCGCATCATGAAGCGAAACGCGAAGCTCGCGAACACGGCGCGCAGCTTGTCCAGCCATGACCGCTCCCGCAACGCTGATCTTTTCAGCAGCTTCCGCCCTTCCTGAAACTCCGGTGCCGGTTTCATTTACTCGGCGGCACCCGGCTGGTCTTGCAGCATGTAGCCGGAGCCGCGCACCGTCGTCAGCAGCGGCGCGCCGAAGCCGCGATCGATTTTCTGGCGCAGCCGGCTGATATGGACATCGATCACATTGGTCTGCGGATCGAAATGGTAGTCCCAGACGTTCTCCAGCAGCATCGTGCGCGTGACCACCTGACCGGCATGGCGCATCAGGTATTCGAGCAACTTGTATTCGCGCGGCTGCAGGGTCAGTTCCTCGCCGGCGCGGGTCACCCGGTGCGCCAGCAGGTCCATTTCGAGATCTGCCACTTTCAGCCGGGTCTGATGGCCGCCGGCCTGCTGGCGGCGCAGGACGGCCTCGATCCTGGCCAGCAGTTCGGTGAAGTCGAAAGGCTTGACGAGGTAATCGTCGCCGCCGGCGCGCAACCCCTGCACCCGGTCGTCGACTTCGCCCAGCGCGCTCAGAATCAGGGCGGGCGTCTTGTCGCCCTGCTCTCGCAGGTGGCGAATCACACTGAGACCATCCAGCCCGGGCAGCATCCGATCGACGATCATCGCGTCGAAGCGGCCCCGGCGACTGACATCCAGCGCCGCCTGCCCGTCGGCGACGTGCTGTACGTCGATCTGGTTCTCGCGCAGACCGCGCACGATGAAATCAGCGACGGACGCGTCGTCCTCGATCAGCAAGATGTGCATGTGTTCTCCGTTTACCAAAGACGGACGCGCAGCCCGTCACAAACCACCAGGCCGTCATTATCGCGACTTGGGCCCGCGACTACATTGCAGGTTAATTACGATGGACCGGAATCGATGGCGCTGCCTCCGACTACTGCAGAGCCAATGCAAAAATGCGGCAATTCGGCCTGGATAGAGCAAAGTTTTCTAATGTCGAAACGGTTGGTGAGCATCGCTTCATGCCAGACTGGACGCGGCTGAAGCACTCTGGCTGTCCGTTCTGGTGAGTAGTCAACATGAACACGCGCCCGCATGCACGCTCCATTCACTGCACGACCATCCTGCAGCGCACGACTGTTCTGGCTGCGCTCGCCTTCGCCGGCCTCTGCCACGCCGGGCCGGCGGAAGAGCCCTTCTACCATCAGTTCATCAGTTTGAAAGAGCGCAGCGGATATCAGCCGACGCGCACCTTTACCATCATCATCGACGCCCGCCACGATAACCGGCTGGTCGCGGAGGACGACCCCGACCTGCAATTCAATGTCATGTGGATGGATCAGTATCAGCCCGGCTACAAGTCGCGCAACGGCGGCGCGGCGTTCGGCATGTTGTTGCGCAACTACGCGCGTTCGCTGCTCGATTCCTACCAGAACAATCAGGGTGGCAGCGGCAGCCTGCCGGGGAATACCGGCGATGAAACCAGTGTCGGCTTCGGCGCCGAAACCAGTTACGAACTGCGCCTGAAATCCGACGAGGTGCGGGTCGGCGTCTCCTACTCGTTCTGAGTCATCCGCCACATTCGACGAATTTCGTCGTGCACCTGTTTAGAATGGCCGCCCCCCAGCGGCCATTTCTGTTTCTGCGATGCCCAAGTCCACCAAGAAGCGTTCCTCCACGAACACACTGGCCACCACCAACTCACCGGCCACCGGGCTGCCCGCCGCCGGCGTGTTTCGACGCCTCGCCGCGCTGGTCTACGACGCCTTCCTGCTGTTTGGCCTGCTGGTGGTGCCGCTGCTGCTGTGGACCGCGTGGAGCCATCGCCAGGACGCACAACTGCGAAACGACGCCGTGGTGCACGAGATCGCGCCGATTGCGCCGCCCGCCTTCATGCTGTTTTACAGCATCGCCATCGTCGTCGGGTTCTACAGCTACTTCTGGCGCAAGAACGGCCAGACCCTCGGCATGCAGGCGTGGCGGCTGCGCCTGGACAGCGCGGCGGGCGGACGCCCGAGCTGGAAACAGTGCGGATTGCGCCTGCTCGTCGGGCCGCTGTCGCTGGCGCTCGGGGGGATGGGTTACTGGTGGATACTGCTCGATCGCGAGCGGCGCAGCTGGCACGACCGCGCCTCCGGCACGCACGTGGTCGTGCTGCCGAAGCAGGGCAAGCACAAAAATTACGCCTGATGTGGCGCGTCAGACACGCCGGTGCAGGATCAGCGCGCCGGCCAGCAGGCTGATGACGATCGGCGTCAGCGACGCGAGCACCGGCGCGAAGCCGAATACCATCGATGCCGGGCCGAGCATGTCCTGACTGATCCGGAACACGACGCCGATCAGCACGCCAATGAACACCCGCGAACCCATCGTCGCCTGCCGCAGCGGGCCAAACACGATCGACGCCGCCACCAGAATCAGGCTGATGATCGCCAGCGGTTGCAGGATCTTGTTCCAGAACGCCAGTTCGTACTCGCCCGAGTTGGAGCCCTGCGACCGCAGAAACTGCACGTAGCGCCACAGCCCGCTGATCGACAAGTCCTGTGGTTCCAGCACCAGCACGTTCAGCAATTGTGGCGACAGCTCGGTGTGCCATACCCGCTGCGCATCCTCGACGCGCTCGGTGCGATCCGGCAGGAAGCGCGTTTCCCGCACGTCCTCGAACAGCCAGCTCGAGCCCTGATAGGCGGCGCGACGGGCAAACAGCGCAGAGCGCAGACGGCGCTGCTCGTCGAGCGTGAAAATGCTGACACCGAGCAGGACACCGTTCGGCTGCACGGCGTTGAAGTGGATGAAATCGCTGCCC
Source organism: Thauera sp. (assembly GCA_034005275.1). Taxonomy (GTDB): domain Bacteria; phylum Pseudomonadota; class Gammaproteobacteria; order Burkholderiales; family Rhodocyclaceae; genus Thauera. The sequence goes on from JAVEVA010000003.1 coordinate 3,126, forward strand.
TCGCGATGCCACAGGCCGTACCGGCTGATGCTGATATCGGCCTCCTCCTGCGCGATCGCGCGGCGGCTTTCCGCGAGCTGCTTCAGCGGCGGACCGACGTACTCCGCGCACAGCGCAGCGGCCAGCGTGATCGCCAGCAGCGGCTTGATCGACATCCAGAGAATGCGCGCCACCGACACGCCGGCGGCGCGGATCACCACCAGTTCGCTGGTCGATGCGAGCGAGCCGAGCCCGGCCAGACAGCCGATCACCGCGGCGAACGGCAGGAATACATAAATTTCGCCCGGCGCGATCAATAACCGGTACTCCAGCGCAGCGCGCAACGTGTAGCGCTGGTTGATGTCGCCGGCCTGATCGATGACGCCGGAGATGATGTCGAGGCCGATCAGTACGACCAGCACGAGCAGTGTCGCGGCGGTCACCTGGCGCGCGATGTAACGACCGATACGTCTCATCCCGCATGCCCCCGCCGCCGCACGCGCCAGGCCCGCAGCCACTGCCCGCCGAACAGCAGCGCGACGCCGAGCAGCAGGAATACCCCGTGCACCCACCACATGCCGATCACCGCGTCGATGCGCTCCTTGCCGACCGCATCACGGGCCGCGTTCAGCGCGAGGAAGTACACCAGGAACACGATGAACGCAGGCAGCAGCTTGCCGTAGCGGCCGCGCCGATGATCGGTGCGCGCCAGCGCCACCGCCGACACGGTCGACACCAGCACCAGCAGCGCCAGCGACACCCGCCATTGCAATGTCGCGATGTTGACCGGGTCGGGCGAACCCAGCAGCGCGGCGGTCGGCTGCGTGTCGCGCTTGCGCGGCACCACCGTCGTATCGCGCGGCTGCAGCCACTGCCGCATGCGCTGGAAGTCCATCACCTGAAAATCGAGCGCACCGGGCTGGCCGAGATAGCGCGTGCCGTTCTCCAGCACGAGGAACTGATCGCCGGTCTCGGGATCGATCTCGGTGCGACCGCGCTCGGCCAGCACGACCACCTGCCTCGATTCCGCGAACCCGCGGCGCGGATTGTCGGTGACGAACACGCCGAGCAGCTCGTCGCCCTGCTTTTGCTCGACATAGGTGACGCGCCCCGCGCCCTCCTTGATGAAGCGAAAGCGCCCCGCGACCAGCAGATCCAGCCCGGTCGCGGAATCGGCCGAAGCCAGCAGCGTGCTGACCCGGGTCTTGGTGTACGGGCTGACATACAGGGAAATCGCCGCGACGATCAGCGCGACCAGCAGCGCCGGCACCAGCGTCATCAACAGCACGCGCCGCGGGCTGATGCCGCAGGCGGTCATTACGGTCATTTCGCTGTCGACATAGAGACGCCCGAGCGCCAGCAGCGTGGCGACGAAAAATGCGAGCGGCAAAATCAGTTCAAGAAAACCGGGAATGCGGTAGGCGATCACGCTGGCCAGAATGCCCGGCGACAAATTACCCGCTGCAGCCAGCGACAGATAGGCGACCAGCCGGCTGCTGATCACGATCACCAGCAGTGTGAACGCAACCGCCAGCGTGGCGACCAGTATTTCCCGGACGATGTAGCGAAACAGAATCAAGCGGCGGTTCCAGGTTGTGCGCGGCGGCGCGATTATGCGAAATTTCCCGCCACTTTGTCTTGCTGTACGTGCCCCGCTCGCCCGCACCGTCAGTAAACACGCTTCCCACCACCCCCAGCCCGAGGCTCCGGCATGCACATCACGCTCAACCCGCTCACCACGACCTCAGCGAAATCCGCTCCGCAACCCGCGCAGCTCCGCAGCGCCTGCCTCATCGTCGGCGCCTCCGCCAAGGGCGGCCTGACCGGCGCGGCCAAGGCCATCGACAGCGCCAGCGGCGGTGCGATCGCGAAGCTGTGCAAGCGCGGCGACATCAAGGGCGGCTGGGCCGAGACCTTCGTGCTGCCCGCCGTCAGCGGCATCCACGCCGAGCGCGTGCTGGTCGTGGGGCTCGGCGAGAACAAGGCCGTCAGCGAAGCCGATTTTCGCAAGCTCGTGCAGTCCGTGATCGGCGCGCTGGCCGACCTCAAGGTGGAGGAAGCGCACTGGCAACTCGGTGAAATCGCCGTCGAAGGCCGCGACGAACACTGGCAGCTCACGCAGATCGGCATGCTGGCGACGCTGCGCGAATACCGCTACACGCAGACGCTGAGCAAACCGAAACCCGCGCTCGCGCTGCGCAAGCTGCACATTGGCAGCGCCGGCCACGCCGCCGCGAAAAAGGCGCTCGCCGCCGGCATCGCGATCGGCAAGGGCATGAACACCGCACGCCACTACGGCGATCTGCCGCCCAACCTCTGCACGCCGGCGCACCTGGCGAGTGCCGCGCGCACGCTCGGTCGTCGCGCGCCAAAGCTGAAAGTCAGCGTGCTCGAAGAAAAAGCCATGCGCGAGCTCGGCATGGGCGCCCTGCTGTCGGTCTCGCAGGGCTCGGCGCAGCCGGCCAAGCTGATCGTGATGGAGTACCACGGCGGCAAAAAGGGCGACCAGCCGCAGGTGCTGGTCGGCAAGGGCATCACCTTCGACAGTGGCGGCATCAGCCTCAAGCCCGGCCCGAAAATGGATGAAATGAAATTTGACATGTGTGGCGCCGCCAGCGTGCTCGGCGCGATGACCGCGATCACCGAACTGCAATTGCCGATCAACGTGGTCGGTGTCATCGCCGCCGCGGAAAACCTGCCGAGCGGCACGGCCACCAAGCCTGGCGATGTCGTCACCAGCATGTCCGGGCAGACCATCGAAATTCTCAACACCGACGCCGAAGGCCGCCTCGTGCTATGCGATGCGCTGAGCTACGTCGCGCGCTTCAAGCCCGCCGCCGTCGTCGACATCGCCACGCTGACCGGCGCGTGCGTGATCGCGCTCGGCAGCCACGCCAGCGGCCTGTTCAGCAACAGCGACGATTTCGCGCAGGAGCTGCTCGCCGCCGGTCGCGACATCGGCGATCGCGCGTGGCAGATGCCACTGTGGGATGACTACCAGAAAGGGCTCGACAGCAATTTTGCCGACATGGCCAATGTCGCCGGCCCCGGCGGCGGCAGCATCACCGCCGCGTGCTTCCTCTCGCGTTTCACCAAGGATTACCGCTGGGCGCACCTCGACATCGCCGGCACCGCGTGGAACGAAGGCGCGGCGAAAGGTGCAACCGGCCGCCCGGTTGGCCTGCTGATGCAATATCTGCTGAATTGCGTCGCCCGATGAACGACGCAGCGACCGCCAGCCCGCAAATCGACTTCTACGTGTCGCCAGGCACGACGCACGAGCAGCGCCTGCTGCTCGCATGCCGGCTCGCCGACAAGGCCTTTCGCAGCGGCCACCGCGTCTACATTCACTGCCGCGATGCCGCGCAGGCACAGCAGCTCGACACGATGCTATGGTCCTTTCAGGCCACCAGCTTCGTGCCCCACGCACTGGTCGGCAGCGACGACACGCCGGTGCAGATCGGCCACGCCAGCACCACGTGGAATATCGACGACGTGCTGATCAATCTCGACCACACGATTCCCGAGAATTTCGCGCAGTTCAGGCGCGTGCTCGAAGTGGTCGTGCAGGAACAGAGCGTGCTCGACAACACGCGCGACCATTTTCGCCAGTACCGGCAGCTCGGCCACAATCCGCAGCGCCGCGAGCTGCCCAACGCCTGACGGCCATATTGAAAAGATAAAAGCGATGAAACTGTTCGACCTGCTGCGCTCGCTCAACACCGGCACGGCCACCGACCCGGATGCACCGGCTGCGATCGCACCCTCGCAGCGCGCGCTATTGCTGGACGAACTGCGCGAGATCCTGCTCACCCTCGACACCGAACCCGACGCGGCATCGATCCCCGCCACTATGCCGACGGCTCCGCGATCGCTGCTGAATCTCGACGACATTTTCGACGAAGCAGCCGGTGCCGACACGGCGCCGGCGCATCGGCGACAGCAGGTGCAGGCGCTGTTCGACACCCTGCTGTCGACAGGCGAAAGCCCGGCGCGAGGCGACTCAGACGACGGGGCCGAGCTCCACCCAGCCCGCCCCCTGGGATGAGGCCCACGCGGCGTCGACCATTCCGAAATCCAAGGCTATGCCCCCGTTGTTTCAGTGCTGTTGTTTGAACTGCTATTGCTGCGCATCGGCGGGCATCAGTCGCAGCACGTCGCCGGAATCCGTCAGCAGATAGACCAGGCCGTCCTCGCCCACATCCACATCGCGGATGCGGTCCATGTTCGGCAATAGCGTTTCCTGCAAAACCACGCGCTCGCCATCGAGCTTCAGGCGCATCAGGTCGCGCTTTTTCAATGAACCGGCGATCAGGCTGTTGCGCCAGCGCGGGAATGCCGCGCCGTTGTAATACGCAATGCTCGATATCGCGATGGCCGGCACCCAGCTCACGATCGGCTGTTCCATGCCCTCCTGCTCGGTGTTCGACGACTCGGGACGTTTGTCGTAGCGGTGCCCCCAGGTAATCACCGGCCAGCCGTAGTTGCGGCCGGCCTTGATCAGGTTGAGTTCGTCGCCGCCGCGCGGTCCGTTCTCCGTCGCCCACAGATTGCCGGCGCCATCGAAGGCGATACCCAGCGCACTGCGGTGGCCGTAACTCCAGATGTAGGGATAGGCACCCGGCTGATTAACGAAAGGATTGTCGGCCGGCACGCGGCCGTCGTCATGCAGGCGCAGCACCTTGCCTTCGCTGTTGTCGAGTTTCTGCGCACTGGCTTCCTCGGGCTTGCCGAGATAGCTGTAACCCGACCATGCATTGGTGATGTAGAGAAACCCATTCCTGTCGAAAGCCATCTTGCCGGCAGTGCCATCGACCGGTAGCTGGATGATCACCTTGCCGTCGACCCAGCGACCGTCGCGAATGCGACCGCGCGTCAATGTCCACAGCGCGCGCGTATCGCCCGAGCCTTCCATCGCGCCGTCGGTGGACGCCAGATAAATCCAGCCGTTCGCGGCGTAGTTCGGATGCGCGATCACATCCATGAGCTTGCGCCTGAACAAGTCGCCGGGATTGCCGAGCGGCGTGCCGGCGATCGCCTTCGGCAGCAACTGGCCTTTGACGATCTGGCGCAACTGGCCATCGGTCTGCGTGATGAGCATGTCGCCACCGGGCAGCAGTGCGAGCCCGAACGGCGCCTCGACATGCGCGATGCGCTCGACGCGGAAATCCTCCACCTCGCTGCGCACGACACCCTGCGGCGGGCCAGACGGCGGATTCGCCGCCGCCAGATGCGCCTGCTGCTCCGCGACGGCGGTGCGTCGCGCGCGCAGATAATCGACCAGCGCCGCGACCGCATTTTCATCGAGCGTGTCGCGAAACGCCGGCATGCCCTGCACCGGAAAACCGTTGCGGATGCTGTTGGCGACCTGCTGGTCGGCCGAGCCGTGCACCCACACCGGATCGATCAGCGACGGCCCGGCAACGCCCTCCAGCGATTTGCCGTGGCAGATGGCGCAATTCTGCAGGTAGAGCGTCTGGCCTGTGCTCGCGGTATCGGCGGCCAGCGCCGCGCCGGCGAGAACCTTGAGACACAGGAGCTGGAGCGTGCACGCGAGCAAATAGCGGTGACTTTCTCTCATGGTGTTCCCTATTGTCGTGGCGAGACGAACGCGCGATCAGCTCGCACGCATCGAAATATTATTGATACCAATATTCATGATTTCGCCCCGCACTTTGACGTGAACACTACCGCGCAAAACATGTGCAGCGCGAGAAAAAAACAGGATGCTTTACCAAATGCGATTCACTGAGTGGGCACATAAAAAAGGGGAAAAAATTATTCGAGACGATACCGATAACCCATAAAAAAGCCGCCTTGCGGCGGCTCGGATTTATCGCATCGTTTCTCAGAATCGCTTCGTCACATCCACACCGAACATGCGCGGTTCCTGCGGGTTGGCGTTGACGAAGTTGTAGAACGGATTGCCTCCGGAAAACACCAGCCCATTCTGCGTGTAGTGTTTGTCTTCCAGGTTGGTTCCCCACAAGCCGACCGTCATATCGACACTGTCGATATCCAGCGTGATACGCGCATTCACCAGACCCACCGATTCCGTCAATGCATCCGGCGTACGGTTGTTCAGCTTGCTCGGGTTGGCCCAGTAATCGTCGCGCCATGAGTAATTGACGTTGAATGCCAGCTCACCCACCGACGTCGGCTGCGTATAGGTACCGCCGACAGCGTATTTCCAGCGCGGCGTGAACGGAGCGTCCAGACCTGCCGGATACGACGCGGCCTTGGCGCCGCTCAGTTTGTCGAATGTCGTAGCGGTGTAGCTTGCCGTCACATTGACGACAAGGGCATCCAGCACCTGCGCCGTCAGTTCCAGTTCCGCACCATTGATTTCTGCGTTGGTCAGGTTGACCACCTGCGTCGACGAGGCGCCGCCCGCCGGATTGTTCACGAACACGGTGCTCTGGATATCCCGGTAATCCGAACGGTAAGCAGCAAGGTTGGCGCGCAGACGGTTGTCCCACAGCGTCGACTTCACACCGGCTTCGATATCGGTCACTTCCTCCGGATCGAACGGAATCAGCGTCGCGGCAAAAGTGCCGCGCAGGTTCTGACCGCCCGCGCGATAGCCGTTGCTGGTCTTGAGGTAAACCATCACGTCGTCGAGCACCTGCCAGTCGATGCCCACCGTCCAGGACGTGTGCTTGTAGTTTTTCTCCTGATCGGACTTACAAAGACCATTGGGAAGCCCGTCATTGGTGATGCCCGGCGCACCCGGCGTGAAATTGCAGATGTAAGGCCCATAGGTGCCGACACCGTTGGCCTGAAGGGTCCGGTTGAACGACTCGAACTGCTTGGTATCCCAGGTGTTGCGCACACCGGCAGTGAGGCTCAGGGTATCCGTCATGCGCCAGGTCGCCTGGCCGTACACCGACTGGCTCTCGTTGGAGCCAGTGCCGTTGTACGGTGCCGACAGCAATGGGGTACCGCTTAGCACAGCCGTGTTGAACAACGTCTGGCCCGACCCCTCGTAGCCTTGCTCGTCGTACCAGTACAGTCCCGCCACCCACTCCAGGGTGTCGTGGTCACCGGCCAGCTGAAACTCGACCGTATCCTGCTCCGCTCCCTGCTCCTGGAAGGTGTTGATAATGCCGAGCGAAGTACCGTCGACATCGAAGTCATAATTTCCATCCATCTCGCGATGGCCGTAAACCAGTTTCGCGGTCAGCTCCTCGCTGATGTTGTATGTCGAGGTCAGCGACACACCCCAGGCAAGGTTGCTGGCATCGGTGGGGAGGTTCGTCGTGGCTTTCAGCTCGTCACTGCTCGAACGGACATAACCCATGTGGCCGAGCAGCGATGCGGGCGAACCAGTGGTCAGCGTCGACTGGGGAACGCCGGGAATGTCACCCCGCTTGTTGTACCCGACCAGACCATTGGTATCGAGGTCGGAGTAATCGCCCTGCAACTCGAAGGTCAGGTCGTCGGTGGCATTGAGCACCAGATCGAAACGTGCAGACTGCGTGTTCTTGTCACCGGTATCGATCGTGCGCAGCGGAGCACCCGTCACCGGATCGGCAATTACGTTGTCCGCATAACCGTCGCGCTTGTTGACCAGGCCAGCGACGCGCAGGCCGAGCTTGTCATCGATGAGGGGGACATTGATCGCGCCCTCCATCAGCTTGCCGTTGAAATTGCCGGCGCCACCTTTCAGATAGCCGCCCAGCGGGCTGCTTGCATCGGCCTTGTTGGTGATGATCTTCATCGCGCCGCCGGTGGTGTTGCGACCGTACAAAGTGCCCTGCGGGCCTTTCAGCACTTCGACGCGTTCGATGTCGTAAAAGTCGAGCATGGCGCCCGGCGCCCGGCCCACATAGATCTCATCGAGATAGATGCCGACCGACGGGTCGAGCGTGAAGACGGTGTCGTTCTGCACCTGGCCCCGCAGCGAGACGCGCGGCGATACCGGGTTGCCCGCCGCCTGGGTGATGTTCATCGACGGCGTCGTCAGGTTGATGTCTTTGACGTTGAGAACGCCCTGTCTGGCCATGTCGGCCGCCGACAGCGAAGTGATCGCCACCGGAATATCCTGAATGTTTTCTTCGGTTTTCCGCGCCGTTACGATCACCTCCTCCAACCCCCTGACCTGCGCACTCGCTGGCAAAGAGGTGAAGCTACCGGCCGAAATTCCCATCACGCTGATAGCCAACGCAAGCTGTCTTTTGCTCGGATTCATGACGCTCTCCTGTGTAACCACTTGTTAAAATTAAAATTTTTAGAACGTGAACTAACGAGGAGCAATGTGCATCGCACAACCGGCGGACACGGCAGGTCGCAGCCCGACAGGGCTGAACAGGTCTCGATCCACACAGAAGGAGATGACATAAGGGGTCGATGCTCATGCAGGACTTATCGTTATTTTTTGGCGACCCGGCCTGAGCTGCGATGCCCGGCCGCCAACGGCGCTTTTTATAGCACTAGAACAAGGCTTTTCATAGCACTAGAAGTTTTGGTGTGGCAAGACCATCGCTGACACCTGCAAAGCCGAACTGATGCAGCGCTTATGTCTACACGACAAAACCAAGAAGGGACGAGGGCAAACGGAATTTCTGTAAGCTACTGATTTTATTGGTGCCCGAGACCGGAATCGAACCGGTACGACTGTCGCCAGTCGAGGGATTTTAAGTCCCTTGTGTCTACCTGTTTCACCACTCGGGCGGGGCACCGGCAGAACCAGTGGGGGGAGATGGAGGCGCGAGCCGGAGTCGAACCGGCCTCACGTGATTTGCAATCACGGGCATAACCGCTTTGCTATCGCGCCAAAACTGACTGACTTACCAGGAAACTGGAGCGGGAAACGAGACTTGCACTAATCGCCTAAGTCATTGATTTCCTAACACTCTCTTCGCCGAGATGGTCAGCGAAGGCCTTGATTGTAGCCTTGTTTTTCATCCCCGGCAACAAGTTTGTCCAAAGGACTCCATCGACGTCCAAGGACGCACACCGCGCGTAGCAGACCGGCACATCGCCATCCACGTGGACTCGAACTTGGTCACGCATGTCCCTTCCTCTGCTTCCGCAACCTCGCCGCGATGCCGACTAGGCTGCGGGCTTCGATGTTGGGGTAGTTCGGATGCCGTGGAAACGTGCGCACCGCGAATCGAAGCAACCGTCTGCAGAAGCCACGCTGGAACAACACACATCCTGATGCGTAGTCGCGCGATTCTTTATGGATATATCAGCATGCCGGGATCGGCATGAAAGGCACGGATTCGGTGCGTCTAGCTGGACGTTCGAAGACGATTGCCATCCCCTTCGCACCCCTAGAGACCGTTGGCATATCAAGCCATACCCAGATGGTTTTGCAAAGATCGTAACTTCTTACGACCCTGATAGCGTGAGCGTCACTGTTAAGCGTGCGTCTGGATGTTTGACATCCTAGCCGATGAATTTTTACACATCGAGCGCACGACGGCTACCAGTAGCGCCGACTGGGTAAGAGGTACTCAAGCCCAATGACGAAGCGGCCCTCAAGGCTCGCTTCCTATGCAGCCAACACGTCGATCTTAGGTCGGCGATAAGGGAGTCGGCTATGTAGTTCTTCTCCTGGAAGGAGACGGAGCATGCACGAGAACAAGAATGATGTACCCACATCAAAGGTGTTCTACCGCCCGATCGAAGCGTCCATCCGCTGGGCCGGGCTGCTGCGGTACGAGCAGGTGATCCTGGCCTCGATTTCGTCGCCCCGGAACCTGCCACTTGCGCTGGACTGCCCGCGCTGGGGCGAACTGCGGCTCTACACCGAACGCATCTATGACGGCATCCTCAATGGGGAGCTGCCTTTTGGGCGGGACGGTATCACGACGCACGAAGCTGAACTGATCGACTCTCCCGATCTCACCGTGCGCCACGTCGATCTGAAGCGTTGGATGCGTCAGCACTACCCCGAACAGCGGCCCGGCTTTCTCTTCTCCCGCAGCGAGCGCATCGCCCATCCCTTCATCTCGCTGGAGACCGGGCAAGCCATGCTGGTCGAGCGACAGGCACTCAAATCCGCACTGGAGCAGTCCAGGCGCCAACTTCGCGAGCTGCAGGACAGGCACGATGCGCTTCTCAAGCAGTCCACGGTGATTCCTGCCTGCGCGCAGTGTCCGATCAGTGATCGGGCCGAGGCCACCTACCTGAACATCATCGGCGGCATGCTGGAATTGATGCTCGGCCAGTCGCCCTCGGGCACGCCTTACTCCAGCTTCAAGACGCAGGAAGCCGTCGTCAGCGCATTGGTCGCCCATTACAGCGGCGTCATGGGGATCGCCGAGCGCACGTTGAACGGCAAGTTCGCCATGGCCAGGCGCCGGTTGCATAACGCCACGACCTGAGAATTTCCAGCTTGTATGTGCAATCGCGGAGATTGCATTTGCAATGTCTTTGCGCCGCCGTTTCTATTGAATAGAGGTCACGCCAACAAACGCCACTGAGCGTTCAGGAGTGACCACCATGTCGCAACCACCTGTACTGCCGCCGACCGAGCGCCGCATCCTGCGTCTGGAAGAAGTCGAAGCGAAGTCCGGCTTCAAGCGTGCGCACATCTACAACCTGATGAAGAAGCGCCAGTTCCCGCAGGCGCTGCGCCTGGGCGTGCGCGCCGTCGGCTGGGATTCGATCGAAATCGATCAGTGGATTGCAGAGCGCGTCAACAACCGGGCCTGAGCCGTTCTCCCGCGGACCTTCCTTCCTCACACGGAGAACGCCATGCAGGTTGTATCCATCATTTCGACAAAAGGCGGCGTTGGCAAGACCACCACGGCCGCGAACCTGGGCGGGTTCCTCGCCGATGCGGGGCTGCGCGTGCTGCTGCTCGACCTCGATGTGCAGCCCACCTTGTCGTCCTACTACGAACTGGGCCACCGCGCGCCTGGCGGCATCTATGAGCTGCTGGCCTTCAACGAGCGCGACCTCGACCAGCTCGTGTCCCGCACCATCATCACGGGCCTGGACCTGGTGCTCTCCAACGACCATCGGGGCGAGTTGAACACCTTGCTGCTGCACGCACCGGATGGGCGCCTGCGGCTGCGGCACCTACTGCCGGTCCTGGCCCCTCTCTATGACCTCGTGCTGATCGACACCCAGGGCGCACGCTCGGTGCTGCTGGAGATGGCGGTGCTCGCCTCCGACGTGGCGCTGTCGCCCGTAACCCCGGAGATCCTCGCGGCCCGCGAGCTGCGGCGCGGCACCATGCAGTTGCTCGAAGACATTGCGCCATACCGGCACCTCGGCATCGAACCACCGCCGCTGCATCTGCTCATCAACCGCGTCCACCCGGTGTCGGCGAACGCCCGGCTGATCCAGCAGGCCTTGCGCGACCTGTTCCAGGACCACGCCGGCATCCGCGTGCTGGCCACCGACGTGCCGGCCATCGAAGCCTATCCACGCGCCGCGACGCGCGGCCTGCCGGTGCATCGTATCGAGTACCGCCAGCCACCGGGCAGAGTCGCCCCCGCCGCGCTGGACACCATGCGCGGCCTCGCAGGCGAGCTGTTCCCGCAATGGCAGCACCGATTTGCTGCGGTATCTGGCCGCCCGCCATTGCCTCTTGTGATCGGGAGGCCCCATGGCGAGCGCACATGAACTGGCCCGTGGCCATAAGCGGCTGCGCGCGCTGATCGAGTTTGCCGTTGGCGAAGGCTGGCACGTCAAGCGCACGCCAGGCGGTCACCTCAAATTCACCAAGGCAGGTTGCGCGGCGATCTATACCAGTTCGACCGCCAGCGACCACCGTGCAGCGCTGAACGCCCGTGCGCAGATCCGCCGCGCCGAGCGCGAGGCCCGATTCCACGCGCAGGGAGGCAGCCATGGCTGAGATCACTTCCCAGCAGATGACCGGCAAGCTGCTCGCAGCCGGATTCGAGCGCAGCGGCCCGTCTGCGGCAGCCTTGAGCGACCCGATTGCCGACACACCCATGGTCGTGACGCTGGACCAGTTGCGCCCCTACGACCATGACCCGCGCAAGAAGCGCAATCCGGCCTACGAGGAAATCAAGGCGTCCATTCGCGAGCGCGGCCTGGACGCGGCACCGGCCATCACCCGACGGCCTGGCGAAGACCACTACATCATCCGCAATGGCGGCAACACGCGCCTGGCCATCCTGCGTGAGCTGTGGTCAGAGACCAAGGATGAGCGGTTTTTCCGCATAGCGTGCCTGTTTCGCCCATGGCCCAGCCGCGGCGAAGTCGTCATGCTGACCGGCCACCTGGCCGAGAACGAACTGCGTGGGGGCCTGACGTTCATCGAGCGCGCCCTTGGCGTCGAGAAGGCACGCGAGTTCTACGAGCAGGAAAGCGGCACTACCCTGAGCCAGTCCGAACTGGCCCGCCGCCTGGCCGCCGATGGTTTCCCGGTCCAGCAGTCGCACATCAGCCGCATGAACGATGCGGTGCGCTACCTCCTGCCGGCGATCCCCACCGTGCTCTATGGCGGCCTCGGCCGTCACCAGGTCGAACGCCTGTCGGTCATGCGCAAGGCCTGCCTGCTTGCGTGGGAGCGCTACGCCAAAGGCCGTCCACTGGTCCAGGACTTCGACGAGTTCTTCCAGGAAGTCTTGTCGCAGTTCGATGTGCAGGCCGACGCGTTCTCCACGCAGCGCGTACAGGACGAGCTGATCGGTCAGATGGCCGAGCTGCTGGGTGTCGATTACGACGTGCTCGCGCTGGACATGACCGAATCCGAGAGCCGCCAGCGCGCGCTGGTCAGCGATCCGACGCCACCATCGGCACCGCCAACTTTGCCGGAGCCTGGAGCCGTCGCGCACCCATTTGCCAACGCCGTGCCACCCACAGCAGGGGCCGCACCGGCACCGCAGTCTGCAGGCCTGCCATCTACCCCTTCAACGCGCGAGAGCGACGCGGATGCCAATGAGGCAGGCACAGCCAGTCCGGCAGCGGAGGATCACCTGCTTCAGAATCACATCGTCTCGCCGGCGCCAACGACCGAACGGCTCCAGTCCATCCAACGCATGGTCGCCGACCAGTTGGGTGATGCGCTGCCGCCCGACTTCTCGGCGAACGTGTTGCAGTCCATCCCCGTGCAGGCTGGTGGGCTCTATCCGATCTCCGATGTCTGGTACATCGATGCGAGCCTGGACACGCCCGAGCGCCTGCGCGTCCATGTCGCACAGTTTGCCCGCGAGATCGCGGGGGAGGCCGGCCTGGATGCGTGCGTCGATGACCGTGCAGACGGCATCGGTTTCGCCTGCCGTGCCTGCGCCCAGGACCCGGGGCCGCTGGGCCGTGCCGTCCTGGCGCTACTTGCATGCCTGGCCGGTCAGCCGCCTGCTGACGTCGGCCTGGACAACGGGCAATTCGTCATCGACCTGTCGGTACTGCTGCACGGACAGGGCGACGGAACCCGGCGACTGAGCGACACCGCACTGGTCAAGCTGTTCCGGCTGCTGCGGTTGGCCCGCCGTCTGATCGACCTGGACGCCAGCGCTGCGGACCCAGGAACGTGACCGAGGGAGGCCAGCATGTCCGCACCACACCCACTCAACCAGGCCGTCATCGCTCAGGCCCTCTATGACCTACGCAATGGGCAACTGCGCCGCTGCAAGCTGATGGGGTTTGGCGAGGAAGAGCTGGATGCCCTCAAGCATCCCGCGCTGATCAGTGTGTTGGCCAACGCCAACGTCTCGTGGTGCTCAGTGACGGTCAACCGCGAAGTGCTCCGGCGTCTGCTCAGGCAGGCGCAGGATGTGGAGAAGGAGATCGCCACGGTCGATCGCATGCTCAGGCTGGGCGCGAGCACGGAGATGGTCAGTCGCTTCTACGGCCTGACCCATCAGGAAGTGGCGCTTCGCCGCGACATCCTTGGCCTACCCAAGCGCAAGGGCCGCCATCCCGTGCTGGACGAGAAGCAGGATACGGAGCTGTGGCGGCAATGGAAGGCCGTAACCGGTAGCAGGAACGTCGATCTCGAAGACGAAACCTCCATCCTCGATGCCGCCATGGACCTGGCCGAAGGCATGTCCCTGCCTCTGTCGGTGGTCTGGGCCTCGATCAAGAGCTGGGTCGATCAGGGATTGGGTTGACCATGGCCGTGGACGACATAGAACCGCGTCGTGGCCCCACCGCGCTCGCTGATCTGTTCGACGCTGCGCTGAGAGACCTTGCGCCCAAGTCAAATCCCGACACGCCCTCGGCGTCTGGCGACGCCTTCCTGTTTAGCGGAAACCGGCACGAGACCGTACCACGGCGGCTTTTTCTCGATCGTCGTCTGACGCCGTTGGAGCGCAACGCCTGGCAGGTCTTCCGTCTGATGCAGGGCGACGATGGCGTGACGGCATTCCCCACCTATGAGCAGTTGCGGCCCTGGCTAGCCTCGATGCCATGCGCGAGGCAGGCTTCGCACGAAACCGTGGCGCGAGCCCTGACGCTGCTGCGCCTGACCCGATGGCTGAGCCTCGTTCGGCGGCGACGCGACCCCAAGACCGGCCGCATCCTCGGCAACCTCTATGTCCTTCATGACGAGCCACTGACGCCCTTTGAAGCGATGCAGCTCGACGCTGATTACCTCGCCCTGGTCAGCCAGTCCCTCGGCCACTCGGCCAAGGCCGTGCAGATGGTCGGTATGAACACGCTCAAGGAAATCGCAGAAGACCCGTTGCTGGCTGGCCGCACGCTGCCGTCACGGCTGCAGGTTCTGGCCGACCGTCTGGCCAGCCAAGGCATCATGGCGGGCGAAGGTTATCCACAAGAGGAGGCCTCTCACGATTCCGAAGAAGGGCCGGCGAGCCTTCTTCGGAATCGTGGTGACCTCACTTCGGAATCCGAAGCAGGGCCGAAACCCGCGCCAGACGCCTCTCTTCGGAATCCGAAGCAGGCCCGTACAGTACGTAGTAGTTGTATGAATGAAATACGTACTACCGCGCAGGCACAGGCGCAGGCGCGCACGTTGGGCGACCTGCAATGGCCCAAGCGCTTCACGCAGCTGAAGGCTGAGCAGCAGACAGGTGCCAGGGTGGCCTTGCAGCAGGTCGATGCCTCACTGCGACAGGCCGTGCTGGACGAATGGGCCACACGATGCAGCAGCCACGGCATCCGCAATCCTGCGGGATATTTGTTCGGCATCATCCAGCGGGCCATCCATGGCGAGTTCAATGCCTGGGCCAAGAAGGACGCGCCATCGGCCCCCGTTCCTCCAAGCCAGCGGCCACCACCTGCACCGCCACCTCAGCCGCAGGGCAAGCCCGTGTCACCGGAAGTCGCCAAGCAGCACATCGAACGGCTGCGCAATCTGCTCGCCAGCAAGTGAGAAGGCCTGCAAGGCGGCGCAAGTAGATGTCCATGGCCGCCGGTAGAGCTATCCCCTGGGGATAGTTCCACTGCCGAGTACGGCGCGGAGCAGTCGCAGGTCCGCCATCGACCATCTGCCACAGAGTCAGTGTTGTCCGCCCCGATCCCGGCGTGCAGCGTTCCTTGGCGCTCCATGGCGCTATCCCCTGGGGATAGCACGCGCCGCATGCACTCACAGCGCCCTGAACCGGGGACGGGCGGGTTTCGGTTTGTTGACTGACTACCTTCCGCTTCCTGCCGAAGCTGTCCGCTCTTTTTCAACAACGGGCGGACACCATGGCAACGACCAACGAACCCTTGCAACTGAATCTCGGCTCCTTGCGCAGCGCAATGTCGCTGACGCTGCATACGCACCACGCCTCGCGGATCTGGCATGGCCGCGCTGCCGCCGAGGGGCGACCGGGCATCGTCGGCCTGAATGGCTACATCGCCCAGATGAACAAGATGCGCCGCGGCGCGGAGCAAGACGACCCGTACAGCGACTTCTGGATGCTGCGCATCGAGGACAAGCTCGACCAGACCAAGGCCACGCTGCAATCGCTGCGCGAGCAGGTGGACCAGGCGCTCGCGAGCGTGCCGCCGGCGCTCACACTGGGCGAGAACCTCAACGTGCAGCCTGTCAAGCTGCCGCTGTTCGTCAATGCGCAGCTCGGCTTTGCCGCTGTGTATCTGCTCGCCGACTACGACGACATCGCCCGCAAGCTGATCCTCGCGCACCACACTGCGCTCATCGACCGCAGCACTCTGGAGCGCTGGCTCAACGAAGGCGCGCATGCGCTGCGCAGCTTGTTCTCGCTGGCACAGCAGTACCGCTACTCGGGCTGCACCCGCGACGACTTCGCTGCGAAGAATGCCGCAGCCAGGGCTGCGCTGGAGAAGTTTGGCGAACTGCCGCAGGACGTACTTGAAGGCACGCGCCGCTCGAAGTTCGCGCCGCCCATCGTGCGTCGTGGCCTGCAGCAGCGCGGTGACGATCCTGCCGCAGCCGCATCACCCAGCGACGAGGCGACCACCACCGAGGCACCCGAGACCACTGCAGGCGAGGACGCGCAGGCATGAGCGAACTGAACTGCGACGCGCGCTACTTTCGCCCGCTGCAACAGACCGCCTTCATGCGGCTGGAACACGCTGCCTCTCTAAAAGGCCTTTTGAAGCCTTTTAAAGGTAAGGGGGACTTGGAGGCCTGGGCCAGCCAGTGCTTCGCCATGCGCAACGAGTTGATTGGCCTGGCGCAACGACAGGTGCTGCCACAGGCCGTCGGGCATCCCTTTCACCTGCTGTCCATCGAGCTGGCCCAGCAGACCACTGGCGCAGGCACGGCGTTTCTGCGCTGGCGCAAGCACGACCGCTCGGCCATGGGCGTGGCGCTGTGGCAGGAGCTGATCGCGAGCACCAGCACGCCGGTCAATCTGCTGGCCGACCTGCACGCCATCGAGCTTCAGCGCATCACGCTCAACATGCAGATCAGCCTGTTGCACACCTTGGGCAGGCAGGCACAGGAATGCGCCAGCAAGGCCGCCGAGGCAGAAGACGCCTACCTGCGCCGACTCAAGTCCACGCCCCCCGCCATGCGTGACGGGTGATCGCGTAGGGCAACCCATCACGCGCCCGCCGCCGACCAGGTGCGGGTATTTCAACCACCAAGGAGATTGCAACATGAGCACGCATTTTTCTGGCGAGGGCAATATCGGCTCGCCCCCCGAGTACCGGGAGTTTCCCAATGGCAACGACGAGCCACGGCGCTTGCTGCGGCTGAACGTTTATTTCGACAACCCCGTCCCCACCAAAAGCGGCGACTTTGAGGATCGCGGTGGCTTCTGGGCACCCGTTGAAATCTGGCATCGGGATGCGGCGCACTGGAAAGACCTGTACCAGAAAGGCATGCGCGTACTGGTCGTCGGCCGCATGGAGCGCGAACCCTGGACGGACAACGAGGATCAGCCGCGCGAGACCTGGCAGATCAACGCGCGCAGCGTCGGCATCCTGCCGTTCCGCATCGAATCCGTGACCCTCAGCCCCCGGCAGCAGGAGACCGCGCAGGACACGCAGCCGAATTCCCAGGGCGATCAGGAACCGACCGCGCCGAAGGAGTCGAGGCGCAGGAAGTGACCCGGCATGGGGCGGCCGCAGGTGCTCGCCGCCCCATGTCCTGACGAGCTATCCCCAGGGGATAGCTCCATCAACGTCCACCGGCTTTCACGCGCTCCCGAAAATCGCAGCTCCCGGCCTGCACACCGAGCCGCACACATCTCCGGCTCCCGCCACTCCATCCCGTGAAAGGGGTCGCCACCGCATGCGGCTTGTTTGCTGCTGCCCCTGTTGGCTCTCGGCATCCTTGATTCCAGCAACTCAATGAACCACGGAATTCGGATGGACGGACATGCGGCTGTTCTTGTGCGAGAAGCCCTCCCAGGGCAAGGACATTGGCCGGATCGTCGGCGCGACGCAGCGCGGTGAAGGTTGTCTCAGCGGCTCCGGTGTCACTGTCACCTGGTGCATTGGCCACCTCGTGGAAGCGGCAGCCCCCGAGGCCTATGACGCGGCGCTCAAGCGCTGGTCGCTGGAGCAGTTGCCCATCATTCCCCAGCAATGGCGGGTCGAGGTCAAACCAAAGACCGCTACGCAATTCAAGGTCGTCAAGGCACTCCTGGCGAAGGCGACCCACCTGATCATCGCTACCGATGCCGACCGCGAAGGCGAGCTGATCGCCCGAGAGATCATCGAACTGTGCGGCTACCGTGGCCCCATCGAGCGGCTCTGGCTGTCGGCACTCAACGATGCGTCGATCCGCACAGCGCTTGGCAAGCTGCGGCCTTCATCCGACACGCTGCCGATGTACTACTCGGCGCTGGCGCGTTCGCGGGCCGATTGGCTTGTGGGCATGAACCTCAGTCGACTGTTCACTGTGCTGGGCCGGCAGGCCGGGTACGACGGCGTGCTGTCTGTCGGGCGCGTACAGACCCCGACGCTGAAGCTCGTCGTGGATCGTGATCGGGAAATCGCGGCCTTCAAGTCGGTGCCGTTCTGGGCCATCGACGTGTCTCTGTCCGCAGGTGGGCAGACTTTCAGCGTGCAGTGGGTTCCGCCCGATGGCTGCACCGACGACGCCGGCCGCTGCCTGCAGCAGCCCACCGCTCAGCAGGCCGCGCAGCAGATCCGCACTGCGGGTGCTGCCCAGGTGGTATCGGTCGAGACCGAGCGTGTGCGCGAAGGCCCGCCGCTGCCGTTCGACCTGGGAACGCTTCAGGAGGTTTGTTCCAGGCAGCTTGGGCTGGACGTGCAGGAGACCCTGGAGATTGCCCAGGCCCTGTACGAGACGCACAAGGCCACCACATACCCGCGTTCGGACTCCGGCTACCTGCCCGAGAGCATGTTCGCCGAGGTGTCCACGGTCCTTGACAGCCTGCTCAAGACCGATCCCTCGCTGCGCCCGATCATGGGCCAGCTCGACCGCTCTCAGCGCTCGCGCGCATGGAACGACAGCAAAGTAACGGCCCACCACGGCATCATCCCGACGCTCGAACCCGCGAACCTCTCTGCGATGAGCGAGAAGGAGCTGGCGGTGTACTGCCTGATCCGCGCGAATTACCTCGCGCAGTTCCTCCCTCACCACGAGTTCGACCGCACCGTTGTCGAGTTCTCCAGCGGCCAGCAGACGCTGGCGGCCACAGGGAAGCAGGTCGTTGCCCAAGGCTGGCGCCTGGTGCTGGCCGAGCTGCAAGCAGACGAGGACGGCGAAGCCGTCGCTCGCAGCCAGGTACTGCCCGCGCTGCGCGAGCGCCTGGCATGCCAAGTGGCCGAGGTTGAGATCAAGGCGCTGAAGACGATGCCGCCCAAGCCGTACACGCAAGGCGAACTGGTCAAGTCCATGAAAGGGGTCGCCAAGCTGGTGACGGACCCGCGCCTGAAACAGAAGCTCAAGGATACGGTCGGCATCGGCACCGAGGCGACACGGGCCAACATCATCAGCGGGCTGATCGCACGCGGCTATCTCGTGAAGAAAGGACGCTCCATTCGCGCATCGGATGCGGCTTTCACACTGATCGACGCCGTGCCTGCAGCAATTGCCGACCCCGGCACGACGGCCGTCTGGGAGCAGGCGCTCGACATGATCGAGACCGGACAGCTTACCCTTCAAGTCTTCATCGGCAAGCAGGCCGCATGGATTTCGCAACTGATCGCGCAGTACAGCAGCACCTCGCTGTCCATCAAGGTCCCCCAAGGTCCCGCTTGCCCGCAGTGCGGCGCACCGACGCGCCAACGCACCGGCAAGACCGGCCCCTTTTGGTCTTGCAGTCGCTACCCCGACTGCAAAGGCACGCTGCCAGTGGAAATCGGCGCGTCCAAGCGCGGTGCCTCACGCCCCCGCAGTAGTGGCCGAAAGGGTTCCTGATCGACCCATCTCCCCAAGAGCCGTGCCCGTCATCGGCGCATGGCTCGTGTCCCGCATGCCCTGCGGGACGCCCAGCGCGCAACGCCTTCTTATGTCCGTGTGCGCGTCCCGCCTGGCCGTCCCCGGCCGCGGGACCTGAAGGTAGTTTCTCCGCGATCCGCCATCCGCGCGTTCTGCTGATCTGCATTTTTCCGCCTCCGCGAAGGGTCCCCCGATGGCTTGCCAGACTGCGCGAGCCACCCGGAGACCCTTCGTGGTCAGCGGTATTCGATGCCGTGCCCAACGGCGAAAAACTGGGCTCCTTTTGTGCGCGGATGTGCGCCAGAAGATGCCGGCGCCAACCACGACATGCGCCGGGTGCGATTGCTGACAGCAGACGGTTCTAGCGACGACCGAATCTGCAACAGCCCACGGGTGGTTTTGTCCTCCCGAGCCGAAGGCCGCATGGCCTTTGGCGCCTTTCTCCTGATGATCAACGTCGCAACGGGATCTCAGGTTTCGGCGCCATCTTCATCACCTTATCCTCGACTCACTCATTGTGACCCCGCTGCTTTACAGCAGCGTACCCAGCGGCATCGAGACGATACTCCTCGCGTCGACGCTGGGGGACAGCACATCGAACGTTCATTTTGCAGCGTGAGTCGGCATTCGGACGAGCGAAGCGAAGGGCCGGTTGCGACCCGTTGCTGACATTTATGCCACCGGATTAGCTGCCGAGAGGCGGTCTTCTATCGGCGGCCAAACAGCTCCGTTAAGTCAGTACGGATTGAACGGCACCTTCGACACGACTTCTGTATTGCCACAATTCCGTGGCGCGAAACGAGCGATGTGTTGGGTGGCTTACCGCTTCTGCGGTGAGCGCTTGCCAGCCTGGAGATACTTTCTCGTGCGCTCCAGACTCGCATCGGATTCGACTGTTCGCTCGCGTGCATATATGTCCGTTCCCATCGACGGCAGGAAGTGCTGCAACTCGGCAAATGAAGGCACGCTGGAAAAGATGAATCGAGTGGACGAGAAAGCTTGACCGGCATTCTCGTGCTCGACCATCCCCGCATCGAGCTCGACCGGCGAGATTGCGCAGTCTAGAGGCCGGAGCGCCTCCCACCTCGATCTCTCCTTACAGTACAAGACCACATCAGGCGCCAGCGGGAACACTACATAGCTGCCGTCTTCAAGCGGTCCCAATCCTTTGACCCACATCGTGCTCTCCCCGTTCTTGATGCAGACGGGGTGGTCTGAGGTGAGCAAAGGCGTCGCACTCGGATTCTTGGCGAACATCCACACGCCATCATGGATGGACTCGGACATCTCCTCGATAACGCCTGCCACACCGAACATGGAAAATGCTAACGCCTTCTTTTCCTCGTCGCTTGCCAGACTAAGTTCTGAGTTCATCTCTCCCACGAGGAACGCGAGTAGTTCGCGCATTTCGCGCGTTCTGAAGTATTGGGACGAGATGAACTCGGTCAACAAGATGCGTTCTTCCGCTGACAGCGCAACGACATCCCTGGCGCGACCACTTCGGACTGCAGACAGTATACGGGCGAGCAACGGTGCGACCTGGGATTCCATGGACGCGAATGACCGCTCAACTTGAAGACGGTCCGCGCCTGCTTGCAAGAGCTCGGGCAACGTGTAGAAGCCTTGCTCAGCCGCAATCTTCTCCGGGCTAACTGCAAACGTCGAGCCCGAGTGCTTGTCATAGACCCAAAGGCGACCTTCCGAGTTGACGAAATTGCGAAGATACAGGCGCGGTACGTAGTGATGGAGCCTGGGTTCGGCCATCGAGTGTCTTAGGCTGGAAAGCGATGGGGGAGTGCTCGTCAGCACGTTGGTGGTGCGCCTGAGCGTTTGCAGAGCGCTTTCTCTAGTGGCGAATGCGACAGAAATGCTCGGCTGCCGATGCTGACCTTCTCTCCTACCACGCCGACATCCGCTTCAACTCAGTAGCAGCGTACCTGAAAACGGACATTTACGACCGGCCGGTTGTGGCCGATAGCAGAAGTTGCCGAAATGGTAACCCAACCGCTGCCCTGGTCGAAGGGCTTTCTGTCAGCGACCCAGAATAACTCTTTCATAGCAGAGCTGTAGTTTTCCAGGGTTTCAGCGACTGACCGCAACCAGCCAGACCGCCGGATCCGCCAGACTGCTTCCAATTTCAACAGTCCCTTATAGCCGGCTCCTGCTTCCTATGACCAGCAGGCTGAGCGATCAATCGGGGCTGGGCCGGATGCCGTTTTCCAACTGACGCGGTACGGCACGCGTACGAAGCTGCCCGCATGTTCGCTGATTCGTCAGCACATGCCAGCAGCCAGGGTTTCAGGCTGCCGCGGGTCTGTCCCGCGTTGCCCACCAGTCCGCATCGCATCAGGTCAGCGGACGCCGTCCCCGTGACGTCGATGCTTTTTATCAACCGCGTGCGGGAGCTGCCATCCCGTGAGGGACTGGACCCCGCTTTCCAAGGAGTCCATCCATGTCCCAGAAAGCCTCTTTCGGCCAATTGGCCCTGACCTATTGCGGCAAATCCCTGCCGCTCGAAGTCCTGCAAAGCGCCGCCGGTCACTACATCGGCACGCGCGATACGGAAGGTCCCGTTTCGCGGGAATCCTGCGAGTACTTCCGAAGCTATGCCGCGGCTCAACGAGCCCTCGAACGAGGCGGCTGGTCGCAGCTCGCCATTCCCTGATCCAACCGGAGGAACGGTCATGAACCAGTTACTGCCGCAGGAAGTCGTCGATCAGATCACGCGAGAAGAGCAGCATTTCGCTGCAGCGCCCCAAGCCTTCTTCGAGGCATGGAAGCGCGGCGTCGAGATCGCTGGTCCGGAGTGGTTCGGCGACGGCACCGGTGAAGGCTTGCAGCGCGCCACCAGCAAGTGGGACCTGCGTCCCAACCTGCTGATGCTAAACGACGCTCTCGGCGTCCTGAGCGGTGGCCAGCGCATGTTCCTGTCCGCGATGGTGAGTTTCTACAACGCGCGCGAAGGCGGCGCGATGCTCAGGCGCTGCCAGTTCGAGGGGCTGTCCGACTTCGGTGGTCTCGATCTGCCACGCCGCAAGGTCATCGCTGACTTGCTGTTGAACTACAGCGGCTGGTGAGCCGGCTTGCGCCACACCAGCGCTTCTTCGTTCACTCGCTATAAGGGGCATGCGCCGACGAGGCCATGTCCCTCGATTCATTTCCTGTCGTCCAGTGCGGTCCTGACAACGCCATGGTTAGCGCTGCCTGACGCTTTTTCCACTTTCAACCCACCGGGTCCAATTCCCGGTGGCGGGGATTGGCTCCATTATTCAGTCTGGAGAGTTCCCTATGTCACAGACACCCAACCCCTTTCTTCGCGGCTACTGGAATCTCAGAATCGTCCGCACGCTGTCCATCAGCTACGAGGACGGTAGCCCGCATGTCTGGCGCGCCATCCACGCGAGCCAGGAGCACTTCTCCGACGAGGAACTGGTTTCATCATCCTGCATCGTCTGCAACGATTTCGCAGTGGTCAGCAATGGCCCGGACCCCGTGAGTGCGGAGGTACTTGCCGAATGCGATGCTGGTGAAGGCATCAGCGGTGCTGGAGTGATCGGCGCCGTGGTCTATGCCATCCATGGTGATGACTTCGATGGCCGCCCGGTCCACATTGGCGACACCTATTCGGCCGAGGCTGCGCGGGAGGTTGTGCAGCGCCTGGGTTTCGAGACAGGGTATTACAGCCGGTGCTGGGAGATCAGCAGCGCACACATCAGTCAGGAAACCGGCCAGTACCTCGCCAGCCTGGCAGACCTCGCCACACCGGAGGCCTTCCTGTTCATCGCCTTTCGGGTGCCGTACAGCCCGGCGATCGGCATCAAGCTGATCTCCACGCCCTGGACGGACCAGAACCTGGAGCACGCCGAGGGCATCACCGCCGAGCAGCTTCGGCAGGAGCACTGGAACAAGGGTATGCCAGACGACCTGGCGAACATCCTTGAACTGGCCGGCCAAGCCGACGTGCGCATCCTCATCCTCGATGCGGACGCACCCGTGCTGTTGGGTCTGCCGCTGGCAGAACCCTAGCTTTTGCACTGAGTACCGTCCTTTCCTTCATTTCTCCCATGCCAGCCCGTCTCCCCGCCAGGAGTCGGGCTGGTCTATTTTCATAGGAGCATTTTCATGATCCACGATCCCATCTCGCCCGCAGCAGACTTTGAGCAACAGCTCGGAGCCTGCGTCAACGCCATGAGCCAGGATGACGCCATCGGCCAGATCCTGGTATTCGAGCGCATGCACGGCAGGCTGAACATGCGGCATATCGCCGACGCCGACTTGGTGGACACCGACATCGACGACTACGAAATGGTCGTGTTCGACGGCGGCAACACCAGCGGCGACACGTGGAAGCATGTCTTCTTCCCGCGTCAGCGCGAGCACTACTTCGTGTACGAAGCCTGACCCAACCAGCCCCTTTCGAGGGGCTTTTTCTTGTCCGCGGCATAGAAAAACCGGGGGCGATGCAGTGCCGTTTCATGCGGGCGGGTAGCCAGGCCCACGGTCATCCTCGCCCCATGTTTGTCGGCGTTGCCGTCACATGCCCAGGCAGTCGAGACCTTCGAGGCTGCAAGCACGGGAACCGTGCTGGTCGTCTTTTCCTACGGACGCACCGCGTCCATCCACCCACAAGGGACCTCTCCCTTACGGGCGGGAATCCCTTGTTTTTTCTAAAGGAGATTCCCATGGATCGTTCCCTCATCAAATCCATGATGCCTTCGCTTGTCGCAGGCCATGTGCCACGCAACGTGCGGTCGTTCAAATACCGCGTGTTCGATGATCAGCCGCAGTCCTCGACGCTGGGCTTTGCCATAGATCCCCAGCCCTTTGAAGGCAAGGTGGTTGCAGCCAACGACGACGCCATTGTCATCAAACTCAAACCCAGCGAGTTCGCGGTGCTTGATCCCAACCTGGTGACCACCGTACCCAGCGAAGGCGCAAAGGTGCATGTCCAACCGTATGCTCGTCGCCGCTTCGACGGCCTGCGTGCGGACACTCCGGAAGAGCGCACGGAGATGACGTCCGATGGCATTCCCTACACCGTCAAGACGCACATCCTCGGCTCCGCACCGGCCAAGCTGCCCATCCCTGAGCCGCAGTGCTTGGAACTGGGCCAGCTTATCCAGCAGATGGAGGACATGCCGGCACCCGACGGGTTCCGGCGCATCACTCACATGCTGGTCGATGCCGGCGCCCGGGACTTCACCTGGGTCGATCCCACGCCGTCCAAGATCATTGAGACACCCCCGGCAATCAGCTTCACGGTTTCGACCGCAAAGTTCGAGGGCCAAGTGACGATCCTCTATGACCGTGGCGGCGACACCTACGTGGTGGAGCTGCGCCGCGACGGTGAGCTGGTCGATCGGCACGACGAGGTGTATTTCGACATGCTCGGTGAAGTGCTGGAGCGGCTTATCGACGACGGGCGCTGGCGCCTGATCAACGTGAACGTGATCGACACCAAGGCAATGAAACGGCGCTACGGCTGAATCCACAGCCTACCGGCGGCCCGTCCCCCTAGGCCTTCCATCCATTTGGGTGGAGGGCCTTATCTTTATGGCAGAACCAGGCGAACTCGACAAAGGGGAAACGCATGGATGCCGATTGTTTGCTGCCGCTCGCGCGAGGCGTTGCCATGCTGCCCCCATGCCTGCTGACGTTGTCAGCGACATGCCAGGCAACCATCGGTCTTCGAGGTTGCGGCGCAGTTTTCCCTGCGTGACCGAGCCAGCTCGCACCGCATCCATCTGCGAGCGGCCACCAGTCCTGGTGGTGGATGCTTTCGCCTTTTTCAACCCATCGCGGGGTTACGCACCTTTCCCCGCATGCGTGGGCTCGGTGTGTCTCCGCTTCACTATGGAGATTCACCATGAGCACCACGTCCAACGAGAAATCGTATTTCGACCTTCACACCTCGGGCATCGGCTACATCCAGCGTGTTCGTGAGGTTCCCGTTCGGGGCGGTCGCCGCGCGCAGCCATTCCTGGCATGCACCATCGCCGCATTGGTTGGTTCCGCCAAAGACCCCAGCTACCGCTACTTCGATGTCAAGGTCTCGGGTGCCGAGGCCAAGAAGCTGGTCGAGCGCTTCATCGGCATTGACGATCCCAAGCAGCGCCCACTGGTGCGCTTTCGCCTCGGAGACCTCTGGGGCGATGCGTACATCCGCGACAAGGGTGAGCACAAGGGCCAGGCAGCTGCTTCTCTGAAGGCGCGGCTGCTGAAGGCCGAGCCGCTTGACCGGGCCGAACTGGCTTCGATCAAGCAGCACGAGCTGATCACCCGCGGCATTGGCTACCTCAGCCGCGTGAAGGACGTCTCCCCCAAGGATGGCGATCCCTTCTTGTCATGCACCATTGCCGCCCTGTGCGGACCTGTCGATGAACCGGAATATCGGTACTTCGACACCATCGTCGCTATCCCCGAGGCTGAGCATCTGGTACGCCGGTGCATCCAGGCCATCGAAGGGGATCGCAAGGTGCTGATCGCCTTCCGTCTGAACGACATGAAGATTGATCCGTACATCCGCACCAAAGGAGAGCGCGCCGGGGAACCGGGAGCGAGCCTTGAATCGACGCTGGTCCACATCGGTCTCATCAAGATCGATGGTACCCAGGTCTATCCGACGATCCAGGCGCAAGCCGAGGCGCCACAAGCCCAGGACGCACCCGCGCCCGAAGCCGAGATGGTCGCTGACACCGCCTCCGAACAGCCTGCCGCGCCCGCCGGGAGCGAGCCCGAGACGCAAGTCGAGGAGCAGGCGCCTGCGTTGGCTGCTTCGTTCTGATCCGGCCTGGCCCCTCACGGGGCCTTGCCTTTTTCCTATTTCCCCAAGGAGAACCATCATGGCAGCCACATCGGCACCCACGAGATCAGTCCTGCCCATCGTCGTTCCGGGCCAGCTCACGCTGAGAACCATCCGAGGCAAGAACGGCCCGTTCACGGTCGGTCGCCTGACCACCCCCATCGGCGAGTTCGCTGTCAAGGACGCCGAGCTGGAGCAGTACCCCGAAGGCAAGTACGAAGGGGAGTTCATCATCCGTTACATCTTCGCCAAGTCCTACCCGGTCGCAGGTGGCGCGCGCTTTGAAGTCCGCGCCAATCTCGACGGGATGACGCTCAACGGCATCGACAAACTGAGTCGTGACGAAGCCCGCAGCTTCGCCAGCCAGGAGGTCGATCCGCTTGATGAAGAACTGGGCGAGCAGCCTGCGGCAACGCAGGCCAGGCCCGCCAGGGCATCCAGACCCGCCAAGCCCGCACCCGTGCAGGCGTGCGCAGACCCTCTGGTCGATACCACGCCTTTCGGCGTGGATGCGCCGACGCCCGCTGCGGCTGCCGCCACTGGCAGCACCAGCGATGGTGACGCCGCGCTGTTCGGGCTGCTCTGGCCGCTGGGAGAGTCCGTGAAACTGGACTCGACCATCGACCGCCGCACCCTGCGCGCACAGATCGCCCGCCTGGGTGAACTGGGCTACGCGCTGGACTTCAAGACGCAGGAGTGGAGCCGCCAGGCCGAACTGCAACCTGCGTGATCGCGGACACCGCATCTGCGGTGTTTTTCATCCACCCGCCGGGGTTCCTTTCCCACGGGGGAGGCCTCCGGCTCCATTCTTCAGGAGGCCTCTCATGGGCTGGTATTTCTCCCCTCAAACGCGGTCTGAACTGATCGCGGAACTGATCGCACCGCAAGAGACCGAGCGCGCCAGCGTCATGGTCATCGCCCACGCGCTGCGCGGCAATGTCCTGTGGTCCGTCGCGGAAGTGACAGCCAAGGTCGAAGGCGTGCATCGTCATCTGGCTCCGGGCCAATCCCTGCGCACCATCCGCTGCCATCTGCTCGAACGCAGCGGCGGCCAGTGGGGCTACAAGCCGCTGGACGAGTCCATGCACCCGTACTACTACACGTGCCCCTTGCGTTATCTCGATATGGCACCGGAGCAGTCCGCCGAATGGCGTGCAGGCGTTCGCGCCTACCACGCGCGGCGGCGCACACCCACGGCACCTGCGGCACCTATCGCAGCGCCGATGGCATGAGTCAGGAGAAACCGATATGGACCCGATCCTGGCCGTGCTTGCCCCTTCGCTGCTGAAGCTCGTTGAAGGGAGTTTGTCCAACGACGAGGTGTCTTCCGACGAGGAAATGCTGGCGTACTTCATCAGCAACGGCCTCACCGAGGAACAGGCGCGGCAGGCACTGACCTACCGCGACCAATACCTCAACAACATCTACCTGGAGGGCTTCACGCCCGTCACTGCAGTGGATGTGGCGCTGCACTTCAACCCGCACACCCGGCAGTTCGAGCCGGACTGAGCGGTTTTTTCCCACCCCCTGGGGCAGTACTTGCCCCAACGGGCGGTGCTGTTCCCGTTCATCCGAGGACACCACCATGCCCGCACACACTTCTTCCACCACGCTGTACCGCATCGACGAATGCCCGGACGTGATGGCCGACGCCTGCGTCGGCGATGACCAGGGAAATCTGATCTTCCTGTCGATCTGGGCGCGCGATACCGCCGTCCAGCAGTTCCTCGCTCGTCTGACCCTCGGTCACGACGAACAGGGGCTGGACCAGTTCCACGTCATCACCGACGAGGGCGGCAGCGTCCCGGTGTTCGTCGGCAGCGTCGATCGTCTGGAAAAGCGCATGACCCGCGCCTACCGGCGAACGCTGTTCGGATCGCTCTCCAACGTGTGGCTGTTCGACCGGTGCTGCATCAAACCCGATAAGGCCAATGCCAGCGCACTGGCATTGCTGCCCAAGGGCAGCGTCCACCGGCTTGACCGCCTGTGGACGCTGGTGCGGGAGACCTGCCCATTGCCGCTGCTCGACCACTGGCGCGAGACCGTGCTGGAACTGCTGCAAACCCGCGAGATGCTGACCCGTCTTCCGTTCGCCCTCGGGCCGCTGGAAGGCCATCGGCTCGCCATCGACGTGCCGGCGCTGACACCGGCGCTGGGCGCCCTGATCCGCAGTGACGTGCTTACCGCCTATCCCTTTCCGGCCAAGATTTGGACATCGGAAGCGGTAGCGGCTTGACCCACCCGCGAGAGCACGCCAAGGCGTGCTATCGCATTTCATCCCCGTCAACCAGGAGACTTCCATGGCCCTCATGTTCCCGCGGCTTGCCCGCAACTTCATTCGCAATGGGTATTTCCCCACGGACGAACCCACGCTCGAAAGAGCCCTCAACGCACTGATGCCCAGCGATGGGCCGATGTGCATCCTCGATCCCTGCGCAGGCGAAGGCGTGGCGATCGCCGAAGCCGCTCATGCCCTCGGGCGCGAGCAGACCAAGGCGTTCGCTGTCGAGTTCGACGCGCAGCGCGCACGCCATGCCCGCGGCCTGGTCGATCACTGCCTGCATGCGGACCTGATGGATACGATGATATCCAGGCAGTCCTTCGGGCTGCTCTGGCTCAACCCGCCATATGGCGATCTGTCCAAGGACGTCAACGGCAACATCGGCTATCAGGGCCAAGGCCGTGCCCGCCTCGAAAAGCTGTTCTACCAGCGCAGCCTGTCGCTGTTGCAGTACGGCGGCGTGCTGGTCTTCATCGTCCCCGGCTACGTGCTCGACGCCGAGCTGGTCGGCTGGCTGACACGCCACTACACGGATCTGCGGATCTACCGAGCGGTGGAGACGCAGTTCAAGCAGGTGGTGATCTTCGGCCGCAGGGTGCGTCAGCGCGAGCTGGCACCCGATGGTGTCAAGGCCGTTCGCAATCTGCTGCTGCAGATTGGGAATGGCGAAGCCGAAGCCGAAGAACTGCCTGGCGAATGGCCGTTCCTGCCGTACATCGTCCCCGCCAGTCCGGCCGAGCCGGAGCAGTTCTTTCGCGTGACGATGGAGCCGGAGCAGTTCGCCGATGAAATCGGCCGGCTGCAAGGCCTCTGGCCGTCGCTGGACACGCACCTGGGGGCCGCGCAGCAAAAGCTGCGTCCGCCGGCGCGTGCCTTGTCTCACTGGCATCTCGCCCTGGCGCTGGCTGCGGGTGCGATCTCGGGCGTCGTGCGCTCCAAGACGGGGCGTGTGCTCGTCGTCAAAGGTGACACCCACAAGGACAAGACGCTCCAGCGGGAATTCACCGAACGCGAAGACGGCTCCATCGCCGAGACCCGCATCCTCACCGACAAGTTCGTGCCGGTCATCCGCGCGTGGGACATGACCCCTGGCTCCGCGACACGGGGCGAGGTGCTGACCATTCGCTGATCTTTTCCACCATCGACGGTCCGCCGTCTCTTTTCCCACCACGGGGCATGTCCATCGCCCCGCTTGGGGTGGTGCATGCCCCATTTTTTTTGGAGCATCACCATGTCCCTTGATCTCGAAACCACCACCGCCGAAGCTGCGTCCGTCCAGGGCGAATTACTGGATGCGGAATCTTCCCCTCTGACCCTGAGCCTCCAGGATTTCGTTGGCGAGTTCGGCGACGAACTGCTCGACGCCCTCAACAGCGCCAACCCGCCGGTCTATACCGGCCAGCCGCAGGCGCACCGGCAGCTCGTCGTCGCCAGCCTCAAGCGCAAGCTATTCCCCGCCCAGGCCGAAGTCGTTCATGCCGCCACTGAGTTGCTGATCGACCGGGGCGAACGTGCCGCGATCGTCAATGGCGAAATGGGTTGCGGCAAGACGACCGTCGGCATCGCCACGGCCGCCGTGCTCAACGCCGAAGGCTACCGCCGCACCCTGGTTCTTTCGCCACCGCATCTTGTTTACAAGTGGCGGCGCGAGATCCAGGAGACGGTGGCAGGCGCCAAGGTCTGGGTGCTCAATGGCCCGGACACGCTGGTCAAGCTCATCAAGCTGCGGGAGCAGTTAGGTGTGCAGCCCACGGGCCAGGAGTTCTTCGTCCTGGGCCGTGTGCGGATGCGGATGGGCTTTCACTGGAAGCCTGTCTTCACCCGGCGGCACACCCGCCACGGTGACGTGGCGGCGTGCCCGGACTGCGGCACGGTCATCACCGACCTCGATGGCGAGCCGGTCAACCCGATCGCACTCGAAGCCGAGGAGCACCGCAGGAAATGCAGCCATTGCGCCGCGCCCCTGTGGGCACTAATCCGCCCGCGCAGGCTATCCGGCAGCGACCAATCCTCGGCCGTGCTGAAAGCCTTGAAGCGCATCCCGACCATCGGAGAAGTCACCGCGCAGAAGCTGATGCAGAAGTTCGGTGATGGCTTCCTGGCGTCGATGCTGGGCGACAACATCCATGAATTCATCAACCTCATGGATGCGAACGGCGAGCTGGTGTTTTCCGACCGTCAGGCCACACGCATGGAACGTGCGATGGCCAACATGGAGTTCGGCTTTGGAGAAGGCGGCTATCAACCCTCGGAGTTTGTGAAGCGCTATCTTCCACAGGGCACGTTCGACCTGCTCATCGCCGACGAGGCGCACGAGTACAAGAACGGTGGCAGTGCCCAGGGACAGGCCATGGGCGTGCTGGCGGCGAAGGCTCGCAAGACCTTGCTGCTGACCGGCACGCTGATGGGCGGCTACGGGGACGATCTCTTCTATCTACTGTTCCGCGCCTTGCCCGGGCGGATGATCGAAGACGGCTACCGCCCGACCACGAGCGGCAGCATGACCTCGGCTGCGATGGCGTTCATGCGCGATCACGGTGTCCTGAAGGACATTTACTCCGAAAGCACTGGTACGGCGCACAAGACGGCCAGGGGCACCAAGGTATCGGTGCGCACGGTCAAGGCTCCCGGCTTCGGGCCGAAAGGGGTCTTGCGCTGCATCCTGCCGTTCACGATCTTCCTCAAGCTCCGAGACATCGGTGGCAACGTCCTGCCACCCTATGACGAGGAGTTCCGCGAAGTCGCGATGGACACGGCGCAAGCCGCGGCCTACCGTGACCTGGCGGGTCGACTGACCGCGGAGCTGAAACAGGCTCTGGCGCGACGCGATACGACCTTGTTGGGTGTCGTCCTCAACGTGCTGCTGGCCTGGCCGGACTGCTGCTTCCGGTCGGAGACCGTGGTGCATCCACGCACGCGCAACACCTTGGCGTTTGTCCCGGCTCAGTTCAACGAGTTCGAGGTGATGCCGAAAGAGCGCGAGCTGATCGACATCTGCAAAGAGGAGAAGGCGCAGGGCCGCAAGGTACTGGCCTACACGGTCTATACCGGTACGCGCGACACCACGTCGCGTCTGAAGGTGTTGCTGGAGCAGGAAGGCTTCAAGGTGGCGGTGCTGCGCGCAAGCGTGGATGCCAGCCGCCGCGAGGACTGGATCGCCGAGCAACTGGACCGTGGCATCGACGTGCTCATCACCAATCCCGAGCTGGTCAAGACGGGGCTGGACTTGTTGGAGTTCCCGACGATCGTGTTCATGCAGTCGGGCTATAACGTGTACTCGCTCCAGCAGGCCGCGCGCCGCTCGTGGCGCATTGGGCAGAAACAGCCGGTGCGTGTGATCTACCTGGGCTACGCTGGTTCCTCGCAGATGACCTGCCTGGAGCTGATGGCCAAGAAGATCAGGGTCGCGCAGTCCACTTCGGGCGATGTGCCGGAATCGGGGCTGGATGTGCTCAACCAGGACGGTGACTCGGTGGAAGTGGCATTGGCAAGGCAGTTGGTTTGCTAAATGGTCGTCATGCTTGATCGGCCCCCTCGGGGGCCGATTTCTTTTTGAGGCCGTCATCACCGTGTTCGGCTGCGTTCAAAAAGAGAGGATGCAAGGTGTCTAGCAGATTGGTTAGTGCTTCCACTAGGCGCGCAATGGTCAGCGCGATCTCCTTGCTTTCTCCGGAAAAGTGATTTCTCGCAAGCTCATCAACATCAATACCGTCCGTATCCACACCGAACTGACGGATGGACTGAAACAGACCGAGTTCGCGACTTGTAAAGGCTGCGGCATGAATCAGCTCATTGCGTGGCCCTCGATAGCTTTCCACTGCCTGCGTGACAGCCTGCAGAGCAGTACTGATATCAGGATGTTCGATTTCCACCTGTTTCTGAACGAATTTGTTGCCACCAATGAGCTCGAATTTTGCCTTGTTCATCAGTAGTGCAGAACCAACCAGACGATGTGCCCGATCGACGAACCCCATGACGCGCAGCACGAAATTCTCGTAGTGATAGCGGTAGATATCTGGGTCTGGTGTTGGCTGATCACTCAGGTCTATCACGAAATTCAAGGTCATACGCAACGCCGCCAAGGCATTGTCCAGCTCCGATACCCTGTCGGCCACATTGGCTGCATAGATCTCTGCAGCAGATCCTGGAAAAGTGTGCCTTCCCGCCAGAAATTCAGTCAGCCCCTTGTGAGCATAGCTTTGCAGATATGGCATCAACACCTGCAGGCTGGGATGGTCTATCAGGTTGTGTCGATGTTCTTTATCGTCATCTGGTTTCATCACGTCTCGCAATCACCTTCTGTTCTCATGGCTGCTCACCGATAGTCTGCCGCATTGCCGACGAGCCTACGAGGCAACACCACAATCCGGTAGCAGCAAGTTTCCCATTGAATGCTGCCTTTCGCACAGCACAGGGCGAAGGTATCGGCTCATTGCAACAGAGAGCCGAACCATGCCCGCAAGCCACCCCTACCGGCGACTGGCCGAAGCTGGTCTGCTGACCGCAGCCCTGGTCAGCGGCTGCGCGACCACCACGGCGCCGCTGCCACCCGAGCCTA
The DNA here is from genome assembly GCA_034005275.1 of Thauera sp. GTDB lineage: Bacteria > Pseudomonadota > Gammaproteobacteria > Burkholderiales > Rhodocyclaceae > Thauera. The sequence goes on from JAVEVA010000003.1 coordinate 36,463, forward strand.
TCGAGGAAGCCGCGCCAGTCGTCGAACCTGAGGCGCCTAATTTCATTCCTGTTGTGCGCTACGGCCGCTACACGCTGGTCGAACTGGCGCCCACGGCAGCGCAACGTGACCTGCTGCTGCAGATCATTGATGTGTCCATGCCCGAGGATGCCCGTGCCACGGTTGGCGATGGGCTGCGGCATGTGCTCAAGCGTAGCGGTTATCAGCTTTGCGAGTCCGCACATGCCGTGATCGACCTGTATGCGCTGCCGCTGCCGGCAGCGCATCTGCATCTAGGCCCCATGACCCTGCGCGATGCGCTGCTCACGCTGGCAGGCCCCGCCTGGGAACTTTACGTGGATGACCGGGCACGGAAGGTCTGCTTCGAGCGGTCCGGTGACGGCGCGAGCGCCGACCCCACGCCCGAGCCTCCCGCAGCCGAAGCCGTGCAGACCTTCCCGCTGATGCCGCCGATGTCGGGAGGCCAGCCATGAACGCCCCGCAATCGCTGCGACGCCCGACTGCCGCTGTGGTGATGCACAGCCTGCTCTGGCTCTGGTTGATCGGCCTGAGCGTCTTCGTGGCCCAGGGCTACCAGGCGATGAACGATCAGGCTGACCAACAACGGCTCGATGCCCGTCTGCAGCGGCTCGAAGCGCAGGTCGTTGGGCTGGCAGAAACCACTGAGGCCTTGCAACAGCGGCCCGCAGCAGTAACGGTCGCTGGCCTGCAAGACACCCGTCAGGCCTTGGAAGCACGCATTGCCCAGGTCGAACAGACGCTGGGCGACCATGCCGCTGCCGACGATCTTCAGGCGCTGCGTGCGGAAGTTGAGCAGATCAAGACGCTCCAGAGGACTACACGAACCGCGGCACCCGCCCAGTCACATACCAAGCGCAAGCCTGCTACCAGGCCTGAACCGCCGCCGCTGCCGTTCCGCGTCGTCGGTGCCGAACTGCGCGCCGGCCAGCGCAGCGTGTCCGTCGCGCCGAGCGCCGGAAATTTCAACCCCGACCAGGTTCAGGTGCTGCTGCCAGGCGATGCCGTCGGACCGTGGCGTTTGCAGGCCATCGAAGGCAATACCGCCGTGTTCCAGGCGGGCAGCCATACCCGCCGCGTGGCGATTCCTTGAGGTCCGTGCGATGAAACACCGTCCCGTCCTCATTGTGCTGCTGGTGGCACTGCACCTGCCGGTGTCCGCGCAGCAGGCAACTCCTCAAGCCGCCAACATCCAGCCCGCTCGCACCAGCCAGAGCCAGTTTACGCACAGCCAAGACGCACGGCTGGCGAAGGAATGGGGACTGCGCGACGACGAGTTTTCCCGCTACCGCGAACTGATGGAGGGGCCGATCGGCATCTACTCGCCGAACCTTGACCCCCTGTCTGCACTGGGCATCGAGGCTCGTTCGGACGAAGAGCGGCGGCGCTACGCAGAACTGCAAGTACAGATCGAAGCGCGCCGTGTGGAGAAGCTGTTGGCCTACCAACGCGCCTACGACGAGGCCTGGCAGCGCTTGTACCCTGGCATGCAGCGCGTGAATCTGCCCGACGACAAGCCCGGCGCAGTCACAAGTACCGGTTCCTTGCGTGGGAGCGGCCGCACTGCGGTGTTCGTTCGCGATGGCTGCGTTGCGTGCGCACAGCTCGTGCAGCGTCTTCAATCGACGGGCGCCGAGTTCGACCTGTACATGGTTGGCAGCCGCCAGGACGACGCGCGTATCCGCGACTGGGCCAAGCGCGCGAACATCGATCCGGCGCGCGTGCGCAGCGGCAGCATCACACTCAACCATGACGGTGGCCGCTGGTTGTCGCTGGGCTTGCCCGGCGAGCTGCCCGCGGTTGTGCGCGAGGTGAACGGCCAATGGCAACGCCAGCCGTGAACACGATCCTGCGAGCAGTGCTGCTCGTCACTGGCTTCTGCGCCTGCGTCGCCCATGCCCAGGAAGTGCCGCCGCCGGCCTATCAGCTCGCCGCCCAGCGCGCAGGCATCCCCTCGACGGTGCTCTACGCCGTGGCCTTGCAGGAGAGCGGCATCCGGCGCAATGGTCGCATCGTCCCATGGCCTTGGTCACTCAACGTCGCTGGCCAGTCACGCCGCTTCGCCACCCGCACTGATGCCTGCGCGGCCTTGCAGCAGGCGATGCGTTCCACACCCCACACCCGCATCGACGCGGGCCTGGGGCAGATCAACCTCGGCTACCACAAGCAGCGCTATGCCCGCGCGTGCGACTTGCTGGACCCGTATCGGAATCTGGCCATCGCTGCCGAGATCCTGAAGGAACAGCACGCACCCGGTGAGGACTGGTTGCTGGCGATCGGTCGCTACCACCGCCCCGCAGGCGGCGAGCCTGCCGCCCGCTACCGGCGCAGCGTGTCTCGCCACCTTGCTCGCGTGCAGGGCACGCGCCCAACCGCTGCGGTTTTCGCCGCACGCCAGGAGAGTTCCCCATGACGACATCCCATCTGGCCAGGTTCTCGGTTAAGGGCCTGTTCGTGCTGCTGGCAGGTCTTCCCCTGGCCTCGCTTGCCGGCGAGCCGCTGATCGTGGTCCAAGACCGTGGCGGCACGTCGGCGCTTCCGTATTACGAAGCCCTGAACCTCCAGCCGCGCGCCAACACGCCGGCCCGGCCGCCCATCCTGACACCTCAGATCCCTGCCACACCGGCGGATGAAGCCACGATGCTGCCGGTGCGCAGTGCCAAGCTCACGCCAGGCACCGTCGCGCGGCGGGTGATCGAGGCTCCGGGCTTGCGCCCCTTCGTGGTCGTCGGTGACGACGAGGCATCTCAGGCCTGGCTGCGTCGCCATGCGGTCTCGCTGCGCGAGCACGGCGCGGTCGGTCTGGTGGTCAATGTCGAGACGATGCAGGGCCTGGCGCGGCTGCGCGCCCTGGTGCAGGGCGTGCCCCTCGCGCCCGTGTCCGGTGATGACCTGGCCGAGCGTCTGGGCCTGCGGCACTACCCGGCGCTGATCACGGCCACCGGCATCGAGCAATGAAGCCATGTCGGGGAAACAGCCGGTCGAGGTACTGCTTCGCCCAGCGGTGGAGCTATATACCGTCGCAGCGTGTGCAGGCGCCGCGTTTCTGTCCCTGGTGGCCCCGTGGTCGCTCGCGCTGAGTCCATCCATGGGCGTCGGCAGCGCTCTGGCGTGCGGCGTCTATGGCGCCATCCGCTACCGCGATGCCCGCGTCATCCTGCGCTACCGACGCAATATCCGTCGCCTGCCGCGTTACGTGATGACCAGCAAGGATGTGCCGGTCAGCCAGCAGCGGCTGTTCGTCGGGCGCGGCTTCCTGTGGGAGCAGAAGCACACCCATAGGCTCATGCAGACGTATCGGCCGGAGTTCAGGCGGTACGTCGAGCCGACACCCGCATACCGGCTGGCGCGAAGGCTGGAAGAACGGCTGGAGTTCGCACCGTTCCCGCTGTCCCGGCTGCCTGCGCTCACCGGCTGGGACGTGCCTTTCAACCCGGTGCGGCCGCTGCCGCCTGTGGGTGGTCTGCCGCGCCTGCACGGCATCGAACCCGAGGAGGTGGACGTCAGCCTGCCACTCGGCGAGCGCGTCGGGCATTCGCTGGTGCTCGGCACAACACGCGTGGGCAAGACGCGACTGGCCGAGTTGTTCGTGACCCAGGATATCCGGCGCAGGAACGCTGCGGGCGAGCACGAGGTGGTGATTGTCATCGACCCGAAGGGTGATGCCGATCTCCTGAAGAGGATGTATGTCGAGGCCAAGCGCGCGGGCCGCGAAGGCGAGTTCTACGTCTTTCATTTGGGCTGGCCGGACATTTCCGCGCGCTATAACGCCGTCGGGCGCTTTGGCCGCATCAGTGAGGTGGCCACCCGCGTCGCGGGGCAGCTTTCCGGTGAAGGCAACTCTGCCGCATTCCGAGAGTTTGCCTGGCGCTTTGTCAACATCATCGCGCGCGCACTGGTGGAGTTGGGACAGCGCCCGGACTACCTGCTGATCCAGCGGCACGTCATCAACATCGACGCGCTGTTCATCGAGTACGCCCAGCACTACTTCGCCAAAACGGAGCCCAAGGCGTGGGAGGTGATCGTCCAGATCGAGGCGAAGCTCAATGAGAAGAACATCCCGCGCAACATGATCGGGCGAGAAAAGCGCGTGGTGGCGCTGGAGCAGTACCTCTCGCAGGCGCGCAACTACGACCCGGTGCTCGATGGCCTGCGCTCTGCCGTCCGCTACGACAAGACGTACTTCGACAAGATCGTCGCCAGCCTCCTGCCGCTGCTGGAGAAGCTCACCAGCGGCAAGATCGCGCAGCTCCTGGCCCCGAACTATTCCGACCTGGCCGACCCGCGACCGATCTTCGACTGGATGCAGGTTATCCGTAAGAGGGCCATTGTCTATGTGGGTCTGGACGCGCTCTCCGACGCCGAGGTCGCCGCAGCAGTCGGCAACTCGATGTTCAGCGATCTCGTGTCGGTTGCCGGGCACATCTACAAGCACGGGATCGACGATGGCCTGCCAGGTGCCTCGACCGGTGCGCGCGTACCGATCAATGTCCACGCCGACGAGTTCAACGAGCTGATGGGCGACGAGTTTATCCCGCTGATCAACAAGGGCGGCGGTGCTGGTCTGCAAGTCACCGCATACACGCAGACTCTTTCGGACATCGAGGCCCGCATCGGCAACCGCGCCAAGGCCGGTCAGGTCATCGGCAACTTCAATAACCTCTTCATGCTGCGCGTGCGCGAGACTGCAACCGCTGAACTGCTGACGCGGCAACTACCCAAGGTCGAGGTCTATACAACCACCATCGTGTCCGGCGCGACCGACAGCTCGGACATTCGCGGGGCGACGGATTTCACCAGCAACACACAGGACCGCATCAGCATGTCCAGCGTGCCGATGATCGAGCCGTCGCATGTCGTCGGCCTGCCCAAGGGTCAGTGCTTCGCGCTACTGCAGGGCGGTCAGCTTTGGAAAGTGCGCATGCCGTTGCCGGCGCCGGACCCAGATGAAGAGATGCCTGCGGACTTGCAGCACCTGGCTGTGTACATGCGCCAGAGCTACAGCGAAGCGACGCAGTGGTGGGAGTTCACCAGCTCCCCAGCATTGCGGGACACGGGCCTGCCCGACGACCTGTTGGATGACGGCGCTCCGGCCGAACCCCCTGCGGAGACCACCGCCACCGACGATAGCCTTGGCAACGAGGCTTCGCCATGAAGGACGCCGCCTCGACTACACGACGGGAGCAGAATCAGCGCCAGGGCCTGATCGTCAGCACCATCACGTTGCCGTTCCGCCTGCTTGGCGTCCTGATCGGCTCGCTGCTGTTTTCGATTGTCGTAGAGTGCGTCGGCATGCACCTGTTCTGGCAGGACCAGGGCTGGCGGCACTCGCAGCAGATGTTGCAGTACGAGCTGGGGCATCTGTCCAGCCACTTCACGCGCAGCGTGGTCGTGCAGGAGCCGGGGCGCACGGCGCACGATCTGGTAGATACCGGCTATGAATGGGTGTTCGTGCGCTCGGGATTATTGGAGCGCGTGAGCCAGACCGCCGAGCGTGTCCGCGTGCCGAGCCGAGAGCAGACGCGTGACTTCCGTTACTACATCAGCCAGGTTTATGTCTGGTCAGAGCGCTACCTAGTCGCGGCGGCCTTCACCACGCTGACCTTCCTGATTCGCCTGCTGGTCCTGGTGCTCACGTTACCGTTGATCTTCACCGCGGCGTTCGTTGGCCTGATCGACGGGCTTGTGCGGCGCGACGTGCGCCGGTTCGGCGCGGGAAGGGAGTCTGGCTTCATTTACCACCGTGCGAAAGCCAGCTTGATGCCGCTGGCTGCGTGGCCATGGATCATCTACCTGGCGCTGCCGGTCTCCGTGCATCCACTGCTGATCCTGCTGCCGAGCGCTGCCTTGCTAGGACTGGCTGTGAGTTTGACAGCGGGGAGTTTTAAGAAGTACCTATAAGGCAAGCAATTTAGCTCAGTGCTATCCAGAGAGAAGTACGTATCTGAACCATCGACATACTCATGAAATCTCTGTTCTAAGCAGCCACTCGATCTGTCGGCGTGTGGTGGATATGATCTGCCCAAAGATTCGCGCCTCAACATCCGGCTCGCGATTCTCAATAGGGAAGTCGGCAGCCCTGCCTCCACCGACCAACAAGACTTGAACAGCAGAGCCAACGTACTTAGCTAGTTCATGCCTATAGCCAATTGCCTGTACGTAATCACCGTGATTCAGCGCGTGGCCTGGCCGCTTGAATTCGATCAATAAGTACTTGCCGCTCAGATTCTCGTTGAGAAGCAGGTCGGGACGTTTGTCAGCCTTGTCTCCCGTATATTCTTTTCCAAGAATATCTTCCACTTGGCGACGCAATGTGCTGTTTGAGCTGAATAGGGAATACTCTGGACCAAATACCCACAAGTTTCTTTCCAGGGCTTTGTGCAAAATGGCTTCGGTAGTTGCGGCATCACGAACCAGCTCCTCCAAGTGATCAAGAAAAACTTGGCGTGCCTCAGCTTGCTGAACCAGGAATGCCATTTCTGCCAAGCCAAATTTATCCAACTGCTCGGCAATCCCTGCGACGTCGCCCGAAGTTGCGTCCGCAATGTGCTCTAAAAGAATGCGGTAATCGGATCGCTCCATCGCTTCCAGCAACACATTCACAATCGGTTCAACCTTACTTTCCGGTTCGCCGTAATACTTGTCGAGGATTTTCTTGATCGCGCGATCTGCGAAGACCCGTTTGTGTTCCGGCAGCGCTGAGAGTCGAGTAAGAATAGCTTTTTGCAGTCGAGCCTGCGCAAGTTGGATTTCTTGCCGGTACTGCTGCTCATACGCCTCCCGGAGAATGGGCTGGACGTAGGCCTCAACCTCTTTTAAAAGCTCACTGTTCTCAACAGGAGCATCCCAACCCGCAGTGATGTGATCGCGTAGTCCATCCGCCTCAACCTCGCCGTATAACTTCCGGAGCAACTTGGGCGGGAAGTCATCCCGCTGATCCAAGCCAAAGAATCCTGGTCGTCCCACGGACTTACCATCTACGCGTAAGGTAATTCCAGGCTGGCGCAATCCAGACTTGCCATCACTGATTGAGAACCGCAGTTTCACCGCGCCCACGTTCGGCAATGTCTGACCCTGCTCTATGTAACGTCCTGACACGTCATCGACATCCAAACGCTTGCCGTCGACCGTGATCACGAAGTCGTCCTGTCGGCCGTAATCCTGCAGTAGGATCTGGCGAAGGCGATTGGCATCCGGGTAGGCCAATCTCTGGTGCAAGTCGTTGAGCGTAATGGTGGTCCCGTGCAGTTCGGGCGCGCACGGCTCGCTGTCCAAGCTGATATCCAGCTGCTCGATATCTTCGACACGCGCAAGGTCATCAAGGCGCAGCGAAATCCGGCATAAACGACCGCGCGCACGCGTTTCGAGGACCATGGTTGCCGCCGCCATGAGGCCGGAAAACTTACCGATGCCTTTTCTGCCCTTGACCGGTCGGTTCTTCCCTGATGTACGTTCTCCGCGCCGTGAGCGGCGATCCGATGCTATAGCTAGATAATGCCTTCGCAGCTCTTCTTCGGTCATGCCGCTTCCATCATCCTCGATGACGATAGAGCCACCGCTTAACGGCTTCGGAAGGGTGATAGATACGTGCTCGGCATCGGCATCCCATGCGTTATCGACGAGCTCCTTCAGCGCTCGTTCCGATGACGAGTATTCCTGACTCAGCAATGTGGCGAGTCGAGAATCAACCTGAAAGCGCAGCTGGGCACGGCTCATATCACACTCCTTCGAATCAGTCCTTTATCTCGAACCGCAAAAAGTCTGTGAGCCGCTTCGACTCTGCGATTTCATCGTGCGGCACCAAAATGTACTTCCACGGTTTGCCTCCGACATTCTTGGCGTGATCTGAAGCGTGTTTGCACCAGCGCACTGCCGCAGCCGCCTTGGCAAGAACCTCATCTGTTTTCAGATCGTCTCGCTTCTTGCTCTCGGCCAGAAGGATGCACTCATCCATCTCCACCACGAAATCCGGCACGTACTCGGGCTGCTCGGTGCCAAGCTTGTAGTAAATCTGGAACTGCCCCTTCGCAGGCTTGAACCACTTCAAGGCGTCGCGCTCCAGGATGACGGCGAAGCGGCGCTCGGTGTCCGAATCGAACTTCTGCAACGGGTACAGGCACTTCGTGAAGCCGCCGAATAGCATCGACTTGATGCGGCCCACGTCCTCCACCGTCTCGCGGAAATGGTGCGGAGCCTGCCCTGCCGTGGCGGTGTAGTTGCACGGCTTGAGTTCCGTAAAGCCGCGACTGACCTGCACCTCGTACTCCGTTGCTTCCTCCCAGAAGTGGGCCATCATCTGCGCATGGATTGCGCGCGCGATCAGGCGCCGGTCACGATCGAGGACGTTGACGGCCTCTTCTTCGGACAGATAACTGCGCAGGTGCTGCACCATCTGGCCCGCGAGGTCGTAGAGCAGATCGGCGTGGGTGAAATAGTCGATGTCGTCGAAGTCGACTAGCGCGTGGACGATGTAGTCTTCCAGACGCTGCTCTCTGAGCCCGACCTCGGTAGCCAGCGTGAACTGCTCGTTGGTGCGCAGCATCTGCCCAACGATCTCGCGTTCACCCGGCTGAAGATGAAGCTGGCTCACATCGAGCTTGAATGGATGGAACCCTGTCGTGACCTCGCCAGTGGGCACCACGGCAATACGCGGGATATCGATCGTCTGCTGGACCACGATTTCCGTGGTCTTGGCCACCACGGCGGACAAGTCAAGTGCGGGGGCTGAATCATCCACACCCGCCAACAACTCGCCTTGCAGAGGTTTCAACCGCTCCGTCACCTCCGCAAGAATCTCTTTCTGCACTTCGGGTTTCAGCAACGCACCGCTGGTAGGCACCAGATCGCGTTTGACCTCGTACTTGCCAATGACGTCCATAACCACGCGCGCGGCCTGCTTCTCCGCCTCCGTGGTGAACACCGGTTCAGGGGCTGGCACTTTCGGTCCGCTGTCGGTGCCAGAAGGCCCTGTGACCAAGATCGGCGTGTCCGTCAAGCCGAGGCGCGACGCTGCCCCGGATTCGACCTGCACGCTGACCTTTCTGTCGTCAGCATTCGGTGCTTCAAGGATGACCTGCTTCAGACGAATTGGCGAATCGCCACGATTGGCTTCGTCGATGATCTCTTGGAACTTGTCGTGCGCGACGATGTTCAAGCGATCCACCGCCGCGACACCCGTGCGTTTGCCGTAGGGCAGTCGCAGGCCACGTCCGATGGACTGTTCGATCAGCGTGCGGGCATTGGCGGCGCGCAGCGGCACGATGGTGTAGAGATTGGTCACGTCCCAGCCTTCCTTGAGCATGTTGACGTGGATGACGATCTCGGTCGGCTCATCCGGGCTTTCCACCGCCAGCAGTCGTCGGATCGTCTCTTCCTCTTCCGCGCCACTCTTGCTGGAGTCAACCTGGATGACCTTGTCGGCGTAGCGTCCTTCGTAGAACCGCTCCGACTCAATCAATTCTTTGAGCTGTGCCGCATGCGTGGTATCTCGGGCGATAACCAGCATGAAAGGCTTGACCGGCTTGACGCCGTTCTCGCGGGCGTAGGTCAGCAGTTCGACCTTGGTCGTCTCGTGCAGGCGCACGCCGTCTTCCAGCTTGGTCTTCTCGATTTCTTCGGGCGTGTGCGCCTTGGCGTCGAAGTTGCGTTGAGTGACCACGGCAGGCTCTTTGACGAAGCCATCCTCCATTGCCCGCGCCAACGGGTAGTCCATGACCACGTTCTTGAAAGGCACTGGCCCCTTGCCGGATTCCACGAAGGGCGTCGCCGTCACTTCCAAGCCGAATAGCGGTTTCAGCTCATTGATGGCGCGCACACCCGCGCTGGCGCGGTAGCGGTGTGATTCATCCATTAGCAGCACCAAGTCGGGCAGGTTTGCCAGATGGTTGAAGTAGCTGTCGCCTAGGACCTCGCGCATACGCTTGATACGAGGTTCTTTGCCACCGCGCACCTCGGAATTGATCTTCGAGATATTGAAGATGTTGATGCGAACATCTTGAACGAAGCCCTGTGGTTGATCATCCACCGCAGCGCCGGTCTGGTCGTAGTTGTCACCGGTGATGATCAGCGGTGGTTGCTGTGCGAATTCGGCAATTCCCTTGAACACGTACTTGGGCGTATTGCGCGTGAAGTCCGTGATCAGCTTGTTGTAGATGGTCAAATTGGGCGCGAGCACGAAGAAGTTGTTGATGCCGTGCGCCAGATGCAAATAGGCGATGAAGGCGCCCATCAGCCGAGTCTTGCCCACACCTGTTGCCAGCGCAAAGCACAGCGAGGGGAACTCGCGCTCGAAGTCTTCCAGCGTAGGGAACTCTGCCCTTAATGTGGACAGGATGGATGTGACATCTCGCTCATGGCTCAGCAGATCGGGGGCTGCTTCAATCATGCGCGCCAGCCTGGAAAGCGATTCTGCCTGTGGCGGGCGAAGAGACAAACGACCAGTGACGGCGTGCAGGACGCGGTTGCTCATTATTCGTCCTCCCCAAACAAGCCGCCCTGATTCGAATGCGTGGCAGCCACTTTTCTGTTCCTGGACTTCTTATTGACGGCCTCGGCGGATGCAGCAGGATCCACCGGATCAGGTTTGGCCAACGGCAGGTTCGCCACGTTCAGGCTGTAGTCGTCATGACCCCATTCGCAGCGGGCCAACACCATCTTTGGAATCTTCTTCAGCGTTAGATTCGGCCAGCGTTCCGCCGCCTTGGCGGCCGTCACTCCCCGAAACGCGGAGCAGCACACCAGCAGGCTCTGGTCGGAACCCACTTCGTCGGAGAGTGCCTGCAACTGGTCGGCGGACAGGTTCTGCGTGGTGACGTAGATGAAATCCCGCTCACTGGAGTGGCCATGCTGCCACCAATGCGTTTCCGAAGGGGCATAGGTGAAACCTTCCAACTTGCACAGCGCTTCGGCCAGTTGCGCCGCGTTGTATTCTGGGTTGATGACAGGATTGCCCCAGCGATCATTGACAATCAGGCTGGGCGCCAGACGGTAATAGCGGAAACCTCCGCCGCCTTTCCAGCCTGTACTTTCCGTCACGCCGCCTTTGTCTTCACCGTCAATGACCTTTTTCAGGCGCGGGATGATATGGGTGTGGCAGTGCTCACCGAGCTCTACCATGATCCAGCGGCGGCCCATTTTGTGAGCGACTGCGCCGGTGGTGCCGGAACCAGCAAACGAGTCGAGAACAAGGTCACCTTCTTTCGTGGCCACATTTAACACCTCCCGCAGCAACCGCTCTGGTTTAGGTGTTCCAAAGAGTTCAATTCCTGTCCCATTGAATAATGCTTTTTGCTCACTCTTGGCTTGCCTGTTATGCCCTGTGCGCTGAAGGTCAATCCAAAGAGTGGATGGAGGCAACCCTTTCATATCCGCGAGATATGTACGACGGCGAATTCCGGTCATTGTCTCGTTGAAGCGAATCTCGCCAGTCCGCATTTTTTCCTGCAACGTCGCCAACTCCCACCGCCAACCATTGGCAGGATGACGAATGACATTCCCATTTGGAGCAGTTATGTCGTACATCAAGTTTTCTCGCGGCTTCGGAGAGTTCAGCGGATTTCCATCGAACCACGGACCACGTGGGTCGTTGTCCGGGTTCTTGAAGTGGCTGCGCTTTTCCTCCGCATCGAGCTTGTTGCTTAACCAACCAGGTTCTTTGGAGAACACCAGCATATGGTTGTGATCGACAGAAAAGGTCTTCGCGTCATTGTTACTATTGTCGCTTGACCGCCAAACCACATTAGATACGAAATTTGCCCGACCAAAGATCTCATCGCACAAAACCTTAAGGTAGTGAGCCTCATTGTCATCTATCGTGATCCACAGCGAGCCGTCATCTGCCAACAAGCGACGGATAATCTCCAGCCGATCCCGCATCAACCCCAGCCATATGGAATGTTCTAATCCATCGTCGTAGTGCGTGAAGGCGCTCCCCGTGTTGTATGGCGGATCAATGAACACACATTTCACTTTCCCAGTAAATTCCTGCTCCAACGCTTTCAACGCCAGCAGGTTATCTCCGAAGATCAGTCGGTTGTCGAAGATGTCGTTGTCCGTGACGCGATGCTTGGCGTGATACGACCTTGCCGGATCCTCCAGCAGGATACGCGGCTCCAGCTTGGGCCGCTTTTCCTTCCCAATCCAGGTAAGTTCCAGCTTTTGTTTGCTCATGACACTGCTCTCATAGTTGTGGCGCCCGACTCGACAAATAGTCGATCAGGCGCTTGCGCGGATACGCATCCGCTGCATTCTGAATATTGCGTAGAGGCGCTATGGCCGGATCGGCACTCAGCGCAAAGTGTGTTTCCATTAGGTCGGCCAGGAAGGTGGCGACGTTGCCCTGGTTGCGGAAGTAGGCCAGCGGCCCCTCGCCCAGCAGTCGTTGCCGCCCAAGGTCTAAGGTCTGCTGCCGTAACTCATCGAGCGGCTGGCTGATCAAGCCGTTAATCGCTGCGGTATCTATGACCGTCGCTGCACGGATACGTTGGCGCAGGCGCTTCATCGTCACGGACGTAATGACGTGCATGGCATGGCGATAGATCAGCTTTTCTTGACTGCGCGCCGCTGCGCGCTGCTCGTAACCCACGACGAGCTTGCGGATGGCTTGGTGGCACAGCACAGCATTGACCAAAGCCACGCCTGTCAGCGTGGCAGGAAAAAGTGCCTGATACTCGGTAGATTCTGGATTGGTCAGCCGCGCCGGTTCGCTCTTGAGCCAGACGGCATAGCGCGGATCGTCCTGCTGCGATGCGAGTGCGCGCAAGGCTTCATCCAATGAGATGGAATGGGCATCGCTAGCGAGGGCTTCGGGACGATAGTGGTACGTAAAACCGAGCAGGGCAACTTCCTGCCGCAACCGCTCCTGGTTCTCGTCCAACGAAGCAAAGTTCGCCGTCTGCACCGGATTCTGGTGGTTGCGCGCCTTGGTGACGCGCTTGCCGAATGAGCCATCCGCCGGTGCCTTGATCAAGGTAAGCATCACCTTGGCGTCGCCAATGCTGCAGTCCGGGTGCTGAGCCACGAACTCGGCGGCGGACGCCACTGTCTGGGCACCGTTGATGATGGACAGACCACGAACCTTGAACTTCTTGACTCCGGCCTTTCCCCCCTTGGGTTCGATAAGGTCACAAACGGCAGTGACACCGTTGTTGAGGTAGAAGAAGTCTGCCGGGGCGTCGCGCAAGGTCGCCTTGATGGCCTTATTGACGTCGGAGCGACTGCTGCCGAGGAAGTAACGAATGTTGCGCTCGTAAAGCGCTTTGCCTTCCTTCTGATGCAGTGCCACGAGATCAGTAAGGCGCGCAATGCCGTAGTAGGTTGTGCGCGGAGTTTCAACCTTCGCATGCTTCTGCAAGGCGATGTCAGTGTGAACAGGCTGGTAAGCCTGCTCCGCTAACAGATCACGGACGACCTCTACTGCGGTGTAGTAAATCACCTGCTTGTCGAGCCGCTCCTCGTCAGAGCTTTCGTCGTCGAGCAGAGCCTGCAAGGCATCGCTTGCCGTTTTGGAGATACCGTCACCGGTGTAAGTAATGACCAGTTTGATATGGCTGCACGCATCGAGAGCTACCTCGATATCGGCCTTCCGCTTCATGAAATTCCTGTTGAACCCGGCAAACTCCTGACGGAGCAACAAGCGAATGCCTTCACAGAACGGCAGTGCATCTTCTTGTTTGAACTGTTCGGATTCCTTTAGCTTGGCTTGCAGCAGGTAAAGAGTTTCCGATTGCTCGTCGTAATGGATGGCATCAATGCCCTTATCGTTGAAATCATCTACGACCGACGCGGCGGCGGCCTGCGGCGTAATGTCGAGCAGCTTGTGCAGAGCGAAAGCGCTGAAGGCGCGCGAGATCTGCTTGACCTGTTGTTCCGCTATAGGTTTAGTGGTGTCAAGTAAAGGAGGTAGGAACGGCACGAAGCGCTCCGCTAATACCTGCTTCAAGATCGCCATGTATTGGGGTTCGAGCGCCGTCATGTCAATGGTATTTCCCGTATCGGTTCTCGAATGCGGGCTTGGTACCTTCAAGTACGGTCACGACGGCGCCATTGAGCCCCGTGTTTTCGATTGCCCCCGAGTCATAGTTGATGGTGGAGTCCGATGCTCGATCGAACCTCGCATGGATGATCTGCTCAGCATCACACACAACCGCCAAATTGGGGTTATGTGTGACCATGATAATCTGCCGCTGCTTCTTGGCTTCAGACAGAACGGGCACGAGCAGGCGGAACACCGTCTCGTTGTCAAGGTTCTCTTCCGGCTGGTCCAGGATGATGGGCGTCTTTCCCTTGTCCACCAGCAAGTAGAAAATCAACAATAGCGCACCACGCTGCCCAGGAGAAAGTTGCTCGATCTGCGTGTCTTGGAACAACAAGGAGTACCGCGGCTCAAGGAAGTTCAGCCCGAAAATCAGGTCATACACTGCCGCTGCGGACTGTCCCTTCTTCACCAAGTTGAAGATCCCAGCAGGTGACCCGGAAGCTCTAGCGGCGTCCACGATCTTCTCCTGCAGGGCGCCAACGAAGGCCAACGCCCCGTCTTTGGTGTTCAAGTCATAACGGTCGAACAGCTTTCGGATTGTCGAAGAAGCCTCGTCCTGCCCACGAAATTCACCCCAGGTCTGCTTTATCAGAGCGAACAACTGATCCGAGATGGCATCCGCTGACGCCGCAAGAGTTGCCTGGAACTGCAACCTGTAGTCCTCCCGTATCAGGTCGTTCTTCTGGATCAAGTCCTGGACAGGTTTGAAGAGTTCCGCACGCGCTGTTCGCTGGGCATCGAGGGTGTCGAATATTTCACCCGACAACTGCAATCGCTTTGCTTCCAGCTCCTTGAGCTGGTCAGGCAGCGCCTTAATCTGTTTAATACGGGTCTCTAGGCCGACTTTCGACTCCGGCTCAGTAGGTGAGCCGATCAGTTCATCTCGCTTCCTGTTCCATTCGGCAAGCTGACGCTGATAAGACTCGAACTGTTGCTGAGGCGCATTGAGTTTCGAGGTGAACCCTTGCTGCGTCTCCGTGTAGATTTTCAGGTTTTCAGCCAGTTGCTCGGACTCGGCCTTCAACTCCTCCTGCTTCGTCGTGAGTTCAGCTGATCTCTTGTCTAGAGCGCTTGTTTTGATATCAATGGCTGCAAGATCGGACCAGGCGAAGCCAAGCAGCTTGAGGTCATCGGACACTGCATTCTGTGCTTGGTCAAAAGTCCGCTGGAGCAATCTCAACTGCTCACGAATGTTGGCTATCGCCTTCTGCCGCTTAGCTAGTTCGGTGGTCTCCCCGGCGATCTCTAGCGTGCGCTTTTTCGCAGCTTCTATCTGCTGACTCGCCTCTGCCAAGCCGTCAGCAGCCTGCTTTTGCTCGGGGCTCAATGTCTCTGTGGGCGCAGCAACCTCCACCGGCTTTAGCTTATCGTGTTCTTCAATTTGCTTGCCCTTCAGCAAAAGTAGTTCGGTGAGCTTCTTCAGCTCTATAGGCTGAAGCTGCTCCTCGATACGCACGATTGAGGCGTTGGCCGAGGCCAGTTCCTTGCGATACTCACCCAATCGGTTCCTGAGCGACTGCTCCTGCTGCTCCGTCAGTTGATCGAAGTCGAGTGCGCCCAACCTCATGTCTTCACTCGCGTGGGAGAAGATAACTGCCCGCAGTTCCTTCTCGAAAGCATCCGACTTTCCCGACACATGCTCGTTGCAAAGCTCCTCGAAATAGTGCTGTGGAATGTAGCGAACAAGCTCTGCCTTCTCTTCAGATGGAGGCTCATTGAGAGCTCGGGCTTCGGTACTCTCGTCGCACCAAGTCAGCGTCCCGGTAAAGTGTCGTGCGGGTTCGCCGGTCTTCCCTAGGAAGCGGTCCCGCCGGAGAAAGCTGAAGTGCTTGGACTGTCTGGAATTACCAAGCATCGCGATGACATCGGCCAACGCGCTTTTCCCGCTTCCTTTATTCCCGATGATGGCAACAAGATCGGGGTTCAAGGGGATGTCGCAGCCGTGGAGCCATTGCCCTACGCCGGCCTTGTCGCCTGTCTTGGTGATTTCAATGGATTCGATGTAGTAGGTCTTGTTAGACTCGACTTCCTGCACCTTGGGCGGTTTTTCACCAATGAAGGAGCGTTTCGCCGGTTCAAGAATGGCTTGCTTGAGACCACGGAATGAAGGATCGGCTTTAATCCAAGTTTTCTTGCCGGAAGGAAAGTCACCATAGCCACGTTTGTTGTTATCACCGGGAGTGCCGATAAAACAGTGAGCGTCACTACCTGAAACAGCTAAACGAGGCTTATTTTTCAGTGCGGCCTGAAAGTTCTTGATGAACCTGGCATTGCCCGGTGTTTTCTCTCCAACGAAAGCTCCCCACAAATCAATATTTCTTGTTTCAAATATTGGGGAATTCTGAAAAAGATTCATGGCGTAAGCATAGTGCTCATGCCATTTGACCTCTTCAAGCCCATCGTTTGTATCGAATGGCATAAAACCGATTGCGCATCCATTCGGAACCTTTGAAATTGCATCTCTGTAAGATTCTGCGTTGATTTCCGCAATAACCATGCCCGCCTGTAGCGCTTTTGCATCATTGGCATAAATCTCGGTCTTGGCAAAACCATGTGTTTTGAGTTTATCTTCACCTGCCTGACGTGCAAGCTCTATCAACGCAGAATTGGATAATGGCCTATTAACCAATTCGACTTTCAAGGCTGACTTGAAGTCTAGGAGTACCTGATCTTCAATTTCATCAGAAAAAATGACATGAGCGTTCAATCGCCCGTTCATCGGGGCGACGAGTCGTAGCTCTATCCCTGGAAATACGGTTTTGTTTAGCTTAGGGGCATCAGATGCCTTAAGCCTTTTTTGCAATGCAAACCAACCATCAAACGTCCAATAGTCCATGATGGCGAACACAGCAGGTTCAGCCTTATTCATGGCATCAATCATCTCATCCACTAACTTTTGGTTGGCTTCAGATGACAAGTCGCCTTCAAACTTTTGCCCAGACCATTGGAACGATGCTGGCGTATGGACATGTAAGTCCCATTGTCTCCAAGTCGCACCCCGAGAAATCTCTCTTTTTGTCATCATTTCAGTTCCCACTCAATGGTGAACAGCATGTGCTCTTCCACCTGCTGCTGAAGCTGCGATTCCAACTGGCTGATGAGGTCATTGCGCTGTGCTTCAACTTCATCTTGTCTAGCAAACAACTCGCGGCGCAGCTTGCTGCGCTTGCCTTCCAATTCGCGCTGCTTCTTCTGCCATGACAGCTTTTCGTCCAGCGTCGGCGAGGTCGCGGCGGTTCGGCGCACCTCCTTGATCTCGCGGTCGATCTCCTTGATCTCCTGCTCCAGACCCAATTTCAGATCGTCCGCCCAGGCATCCAGCTTCTGGACTTCCTGCTCGAAGTAACCAAGGTTGCGCTCGTTGACTTCGCGCAAAAGCGCACTTTTGCGCGCTTCCACATCGACCAAAAGGGTGGCGTCAGGGGCGTTGAACAGACTGACCGCCTGCGTGGTTGCGGGCAGACGCAGCAGTTTTTCCGGGTCATCTTCTGCGAGCAAAACGCCGTCGGTTGTTGCCGCGGCGACTAGCAGATGTTCTTCCCGGTTGCCGAGTGTCTCGACCGTGATCAGTCTCACGGTGAGCCATCCAGCCTTGCCGCGATAGGCTTCAAGCGTGCTGATCTTTGAGCCGTAGGCGTCGTAGTCGAAGATGAGACGAGCTGCATCAAGTTTCCGAGCCTTGGCCTGCTCGATTGCCCATCGAGCCAATGGATGACTGATGCGGTATAGGTGCGCATCGCCGGACCGGCGGGGCAGTTCGTAGCGCCCCCGCTCGATGGTCGTAAATCCGCTGTGCTCGATCTCAGCCGGTATTTGGCAGAGATCGAAACCACTGTCATCGAACGAGGCATACTGGATCAATTCGGCGCGGGTCAAGTCCATCAGCATGCGTTCGAAGCGATTGCGCGCGTTGCGGCTGTCGTCTGCACGTATCCGCAGCTTTTCCTGCACTGACTCGTCGAAGTTTTCAAGTAATGCCTGACGCGTCTTGACCATGGCGTCACTGATCTCTCCCGACAGGTCAAGGCGGAGCTGCTCAAAACTGGATTTGATTTCCTCTGGTTCTCGGCAGTTCTGGTAGATATCCGCGATGCGTCGCTCGAAGTCGACCCCCGAACCGATGGCGCCCAACACTTCGTCGCTGGCGCCAAACACGCCTTCGAAGAGCTGGAACTTCTGCGCCAGCAATTCATAGACGCGTTTGTCCGCCTCATTGCTGAGGTCCACGAAGTTCACAACCACCACATCGTGCTTCTGGCCGTAGCGGTGGCAGCGCCCGATGCGCTGCTCGATACGCTGCGGATTCCAAGGCAAGTCATAGTTGATCACAAGCGAGCAGAATTGAAGGTTGATGCCTTCGGCGCCAGCTTCGGTTGCAATCATGACCTTGCCACGCTCCTTGAAGTGCTCGACCAGTGCTGCACGGGTGTCGGCGGTCTTGGAGCCGGTGATGCGGTCAGTGCCTTCGTGGCGTTTGAGCCAATCCTTGTAGATCGCCTGCGCACGCTGGTCGCTGTTAGTGCCGTTGAAGAGCACGATGCCGTCGCCGTATGGCGTGTCAGCCAGCAAGCTCAGGAGATACTCCTGTGTGCGCTTGGATTCGGTGAAGATAATGGCTTTTTGGGCTGCACCCAACCGATCCAGTTCGGCAAAGGCACGATCCAGTGCGGTCAGCAGCGCCTTACCCTTGGCATTGTCACGGATGTTGGTCGCCAACTCCTTGAAGTGGCGAAGCTCTTCGATTTCCTGTGCAATGGCATCTCGCTCTGCGCGGCTTGGTGCCACCGTAGCAGAGCCTTGCTCGTTCCACTCATCCGCAGTTTCGTCCAGCGATTCGTAGTCTTCGTCGAGTTCTTCGGCCAGATCAGGAATTTCTGCCGTCTCGTCGAGCACTCCCTGAAGCCGTTTGGCCATCGTTTCCAGCGCACCTGCGATGGCGTGTGAGCTGGACGCAAGCAGCTTCCAGAGCACCAATGAAATTAGCTGGCGCTGCCCTTCGGGCATGGCCTTGAGGTTTGGGCGGCGCAAGTAATCAGCGACGAGTCGGGACAGTTCCTGCTCTTCGCTTGAGGGCGTGAATTCCTGGATGATGGCCTTGCGCGCCGTATACGACACATAGGGCTGAACCTGTTTGCGCAGCGTGCGCTTGCAGATGGGAGCCAGCCTGTCACGCAGGCCGTTGAAAGCCTGCTCCCGGCCAGTAAATTGCGAGCGAAAGCTGTCGAGATCTCCAAACACGCGGTCATCAATGAAGCTGACCAGCCCATAGAGTTCGAGCAATGAGTTTTGTAACGGCGTTGCGGTCAGCAGCACCTTGGAGTGAACGTGCGACAACGCATCCTTGAGGGTTTTGGCAATGACGTTGCTGGTCTTGTAGACGTTGCGCAGGCGATGCGCTTCGTCGAGAACGACCAAGTCCCAGTCAATGCTCTTGACATCGTCAGCCTTGGACTTGGCGAACTGGTAGGAACAGATGACCGGACCGGAGGCGAAGAGGAATGGATTCTGTCGATCCTGCTTGCGGATCGCGTTGTAGCTTTTGGCTTCGAGAATCAATCCTTGCAGGCCGAATTTGTCTTGCAACTCCTGGTGCCACTGCTTGCGCAGGTTGGCCGGAACGATGATGAGAATCTTGCGGCGTCGCTCGGCCCAACGCTGTGAGATCACCAACCCCGCTTCAATGGTCTTGCCGAGGCCCACTTCGTCGGCGAGGAGTACGCCGCGTGAAAGAGGATTGCGGCAGGCGAAGAGAGCAGCATCAACCTGATGAGGATTGAGATCAACCTGCGAGTCGACCAGTGTTGAGGCCAGCGATTCCACGGAGTCGCCTGCTGCACGGCGCGTCAAAAGCCATGCAACGTACTGACGTTGATGCGGTGTCAAGAGCGGCATTGTCGTCAACTGCGATCTCCCCATGTTTTCAAGCGTTACTCAGCGGCTGGCTTTTCCAAAGTCAGTCCGCCTCTGGTTTCATCCTGCTGATGCTGCTGGCGATCCAGCTATCCAGTTCGGATCGCCGGAAACGCCACGTCCCTCCCAACTTGAACGCAGGAATTTCTCCCCTTTGTGCCAGACGGTAGACCGTCCGCTTGCCGGCTTTGAGGTATGCCGCGACCTCATCAAGCGTCAGGATTTCGCTTTCGGGGTCAGTCATCTGAAAACCATCTCGGTTGGTATTTCATAGTATCCATTAGCCAAGTTTGTTCAACTTTACCAGAAAATACTTGTTACAGGCCACTATCCAGTTGGTGAGTTTCCAAGCACTCGATAACACGGTTGCCTCGCAGTTCCTATTGTTTGCGGCCTGAAACGCCCCTGACCGCCACGATCTAGCCATTGCTGATGACACAGGAATGGCGCGATGTTGGCTCCGATGTGGCAGCGCGCCGCGCATCGCGGCGTGCCCATTTTTCTCGTGACGGCCCTCTTGCTGGGTCAGTCCCCGATGGTGTTGGCCGAGTCTTCGGCACAACGCCAGGAGTTGGTTGCCGCGCTGCGACAGCTTGACGCATTGGAGCGCAGCGTCGCCGATAGCGCCGCGCATACCTCGGTCACGCCGGGCGAGCGCTACCACTTCGATTACCCGCGGCTTTTGGCTGACCTGGCGCGCTTGCGCGCCGGCATTCAGGCCTATCTCACACCGTCGCGTGCCCAGCCGCGCGATCCCTCCGAGCTGGTTGGCGACTACCGCACCGAGCGGGCGTCCTCGCCATCGCCGGAAACGACCGTGGAGGGCAAGCCATGAACAGCGCCCAGGTCTCGGCATTTCAGGCCAACAGCGGCATCGCGCTGGGTGCGATGGCGACCGTGCTGGTTGGTGTCGTCTTCGCCGTGCTGCTCCTGTGGGGTGTGTGGGCCATCCGAACGGCCTACGTGGGGTGGTCGGAGAACCGCCTCAACCAGCGCCAGTTCCTCGGCGTCTGCATCCGCTTTGCCGCGATGTACCTCGTTCTGAGCTTTTTTCTTCTCTCCTGACCTGAAAGGCCTGATCATGCAAAACCGTATCCTCACTTTCCGTCTTGCCCAGCGCGCCGCGATGGCGCTGGGCGCTGCCGCGTTGCCCGCGCTGTCGTTTGCGCAGGGCCTGCCCCAGTTGGAGAATCCGACCCGGGGCGCCGGCAACGGCATCATGGAGACCATCCGCAACTACGGCTACGACATCGTGATGCTCGTGGCCTTGCTGGTGGTGGCGTCGATGTTCATCGGCGTCTGCTACCACGCCTACGGCACCTATGCGGAAATCCACACCGGCCGCAAGACCTGGGGCCAGTTCGGCCTCACGGTCGCCATCGGTGCCGTCCTGCTCGTGATCGGCATCTGGCTGCTCACCGAAGCCACCGGCATCCTGTAAGCGAGGACGGTCCATGTCCGAGCAACAGCACGTCCGTGGTGACGGGACGGTCACGTTCCTTGCGCACCGACTCAACAGGCACCCGGTGGTCGTGCGCGGCCTCACCGCCGACGAGCTGTGGATCTGCTGCGGCCTGTCCGGCGGTGCCGGCCTGCTGCTCGGTGCTCCGCTGTCCTGGGTGTTTCGCACGATCGCGCTCGCGCCCACTTTCGTTGTACTGGGCGTGGCCTTCGGTGTGTTCGTCGGGGGCGGCATCCTGCGTCGCCTCAAGCGTGGTCGTCCCGATACCTGGCTGTACCGGCAGTTGCAGTGGCGCATCGCCACGCGCCATCCGCTGATGGCGGGCTGGGTGGGCGGCCATGTGCTGATCTCGCGCTCGGGGTTTTGGACCACACGCAGGAGCACCCGATGAGCCGGTTCAAGAACGAAATCATCCACCTGCAGGCGCACATCAGGACGCTTCGCCTGGGTGCTGGCGCGCTGCTGGTGGTCGCCCTGCTCATGGGCGGTGGCTGGTGGAGCGCGCCGCGCGACTTGACCATCCATGTCCCGCCCGATCTGCGCTCCGGCAGCACGCGCAAGTGGTGGGAAGTGCCGCCCGAATCGGTCTATGCCTTCACGTTCTATGTATTCCAGCAACTGAATCGCTGGCCCACGAATGGCGAAGAGGACTACGTGCGCAACCTTCACGCGCTGTCGCCGTATCTCACGCCGTCCTGCCAGGCATTCCTCAAGGCGGACTATGACCACCGTCGCTCCACCGGCGAGTTGCGGCAGCGCGTGCGCGGCATCTACGAAATCCCTGGTCGCGGCTACGGCGACGACCCCACGGCGCGCGTGCGCGTAGTGTCCGACCGCGACTGGGTGGTAACGCTGGATATCAGTGCCGACGAGTACTACGGCGCCGAGCAGGTCAAGCGCGCGCTGGTGCGCTATCCCGTCAAGGTCACGCGGGTGGACGTCGATCCCGCCCGCAACCCGTTCGGCCTGGTGCTCGACTGCTACGAGGGCACACCTCAGCGCATCAGTGCCCCCGAGCCGACGTCCCCCGCACCGGGCGCGGGCGGCCTAGCGTCACAGACACCACAAGGAGGAAACATCCCATGAAGCGTTTGGCTCTTGCCTGGATGTGCCTGTTGGCTCTCGCCGCGACGTCCGGCGCCCACGCCGTGGAAATCCTGCGCTGGGAACGCCTGCCTCTTGCGGTGCCGCTGAAGGTGGGCCAGGAGCGCATCGTATTCATCGACCGGAATGTCCGCGTGGGGGTGCCCGCAAGCATCGGCGATCGTCTGCGCGTGCAGAGTGCGGGTGGTGCGGTGTACCTGCGCGCCAACGCGCCGATCGAGCCCACGCGACTGCAACTGCAGGACGCCGACACAGGCGCGCTGATCCTGCTGGACATTGCGGCCGAGCTTCCCGTGGACGGTGAGGCCGAGCTGGAGCCGGTACGCATCGTCGAGGGTCACAGCCCCCAAGCGCGTTATGGCGATCAGGCTGATGGGGTCGACCGGGCGGCAACGCGCGTCCAGATTCTGGCGAGCGGACAGGCAGCCAGGCGAGAGACTCCGGTTCCGGTCGTGCTGACCCGCTACGCCGCGCAGAATCTCTACGCCCCCCTGCGCACCGTGGAGCCGCTGCCGGGCGTCATGCGCGTCAATCTGCGCCGTGACATGGACCTGACCACGCTGATGCCGACGCTGCCGGTGCGCGCGGTCGCACTCGCGTCGTGGCGTCTGGAGGACCAGTGGGTTACCGCCGTGCGCCTGACCAACAGCAGCAGCGGCCAGGTCACGCTCGACCCGCGCGTATTGCAAGGCGACTTCCTCACCGCCACCTTCCAGCACGAGACGCTTGGCCCACGCGGAACCCCCGAGGACACAACCGTCCTGTACCTGGTCACGCGCGGGCGTGGACTTGCGCAGTCGCTGCTGCCGGCGATCCACCGCTTTGACCCCGCCGTGCATCTGCCGCGGGCGGAAGCTGAGCCCGACGACGGCAGGGAGGCACGCCATGCGCAGTAACGGACTTCTGAAGTGGCTGATGATCCCTGTCGCATTGCTGGTGCTGTTCGTCGCCATCCGGCTGTTCTCCGGGGAAAGCACGTCGGCGCCGCCCGTTGGGGATGCCGACGCCAGGCTCACGCCCGAGGAAATGCAGGCACTGGGCATCGAGGGTGATACTCCTCGCGATACCGTGGCCACTTTGGTGGCGCAGGTGAAGCAGTTGCGCTCCGAGCTTCAGGTCGCGCTCTCGGACAACAAGTCCCAGCGCGAGGAAAACCAGCGGCTGCGCCAACGCGAGGCCTCGATCGACCAGCGCATCAGTTCGGCGTTGGAAGCCGAGCGCTCCAACCTGCGTCGCGACCAGCAGCAGGCAGCCAGCGAGCGGCAGCAGACCGAGGGCCTGCTCGCCGACCTGCAGCGGCGCCTGGACAGCATCGGTGGACGGAGCGACGGTCATGCCGATCTGCCCGTGGGCCTGGGGCTGCGCGATGGCGACGAGGCTGGCATGGAGGGCGGCCTGCGCTGGGTGGAACCCGACGATGCGAAACCCGCCGAGGGGCGCGATGGTGGTCTGGGCACGGGCAGTGACATGCGCTTTCCGACGAGCTTCGGCCCGGCGCAGAGCACGCTGGAAGCTACCACGCAAAGTGTGGTGGATGCGGGCGCACGCGCAGCAGGCGTCAAGACAGCGAAGGCCGTCTATACCGTGCCGAGCAATTCCACGCTCATGGGATCGGTCGCGATGACGGCGCTGATCGGTCGTGTTCCGATCGACGGCACGGTGAATGACCCGTACCCGTTCAAGGTGCTGGTCGGTCCCGACAACCTCACGGCTAACGGTATCGACATTCCCGATGTGACCGGTGCCGTGTTCAGCGGCACCGCCTCGGGCGACTGGACGCTCTCATGCGTGCGTGGCCAGGTGCGCAGCATCACCTTCGTCTTCCACGACGGCACGATCCGCACCATTCCCGAAGACCGCGAGGGCAACCAGCAGCAGAATGCTCAAACCGGGGGGCTGGGCTGGATCAGCGATCCGTATGGCATCCCTTGCGTCAGTGGGCAGCGGCGCAGCAACGCACAACAGTACCTCGGCTCGCAGACCCTGATTACTGCAGCGGGCGCCGGCGTGGCCTCGCTCATCGACAGCGACAGCGGCCAGATGTCCTACGTCGGCGCCGACGGCTCGATCGGCAGCGTCGGCATCTCGGGCAACGAGGCCATGGGCCGCATCCTGGCCGGTGGCGTGCGTGACATGGCCGACTGGGTGAACAAGCTGTACGGGCAGGCGTTCGCGGCTGTGTATGTCCAGCCCGGCGCGAAGGTTGCCGTCCACCTCGAACAACCACTGGCCATCGACTTCGATCCCGAAGGCCGCAAGGTCGATCACCGCGCAGGAGAAAGCCATGCTCTCGAACTTGAATGACCCGGCCCGTGGCCTGGCGTTGGTCGTCGCCATTGCGATGCTTGGCGGCTGCGCCACCAGCAAGGACAAACTGCTGCCCCACGGCGACCACACGATGATGGACATCTGGAACCAGAACGCTGGTGATGACGGCAGCGCCAGTCAGATGGCAAGCCGGCAGTTGCTCGATGCCCGCCAGAGCCTGCGTCGGCCGCTGACCGAGGCCGACGTGCAGGCTGCGCCCGCCGAACAGATGCGCTACACGCGCACGGCGCAGAGCGAGATTCATCGCCAGTTCCATCGCCTGCCGAATCCCGACCTGGTGATGTACGTATTCCCGCATCTCGCGGGCACGGACCCTGTGCCCGTGCCGGGCTACACGACGGTCTTCCCGCTGTACCAGCGCGTTCAATACGCCATGCCCGGCGAGCGTGTGGAGGATTACTGATGCGCTGGAAACTCCCCTGGCCGAAGCCGGCTGCTCCCGGCGCTGGTGACGACGAACAGCCGGACGGCTGGCAGCGCCATGTCGAGGCCTTGCACCGTGCCGGCATTCCCGAACCCGGCGCAGCGGTCCAGGGCGGCAGGTCGGCGACTATGGCCGACGAGCAGGCGCTGTACGACGTCGCGCCATCGTTCGTGGAATTGCTGCCCTGGGTGGAGTTCCAACCCGAATCGCAGTCCATGCTGCTGGAGGATGGCCAGTCGGTGGCTGCCTTCTACGAGCTGGTGCCGCTGGGCACCGAGGGCCGGGAACCGGGCTGGCTCGCGCACGCCCGCGATGCTTTGGAGAACGCGCTCCAGGACTCGTTCGACGAGTTGGATGACAACCCCTGGGTGCTCCAGCTCTACGCCCAGGACGAGCCCAGCTTCGACCAGTACATGCAGACCCTGCGCGGCTACGTGCAGCCGCGCGCCCGCGATACGGCTTTCACCGAGTTCTACCTGCGCTTCTTCGGCCATCACCTGCGTGCGGTCGCCAAGCCGGGTGGCCTGTTCGAGGACACCGTGGTCACCCGGCTGCGCTGGCGCGGCCAGACCCGGCGCGTTCGCATGGTGGTCTATCGCCGCGTGACCGGACAGGGACAGGCCAGCCGACGCGGCCAGACGCCCGAGCAGATGCTGAACATCGTCTGCGACCGCTTGTGCGGCGGGCTGGCGAACGCCGGCATCCAGGCGCGGCGCATGGCTGCGGCCGACGTCCACGACTGGTTGCTGCGGTGGTTCAATCCGCGTCCCACGCTGCTCGGGCCCGGCGCCGAAGACAGGGAGCGCTTCTATGCGCTGGCCCGCTACCCCGAAGAGGTCGAAGCCGGTGAGATCGAACTGGCGAGCGGGCGGGATTTCAGCCAACGGCTGTTCTTTGGCCAGCCGCGCTCCGATGCGGGGCATGGTGCCTGGTACTTCGACGGGATGCCGCACCGCGTACTGGTCACCGACCGGCTGCGCATGCCGCCGGGCACGGGGCACCTGACCGGCGAGACCCGCAAGGGTGATGCGATCAACTCGCTGTTCGACCAGATGCCCGAAGACACGACCATGTGCCTGACAATGGTGGTCACACCGCAGGACACGCTCGAAGCGCACTTGAATCACCTGGCGAAGAAGGCGGTCGGTGAGACACTGGCATCGGAGCAGACCCTCAAGGATGTGCAGGAAGCGCGCACGCTCATCGGCAGCGCACACAAACTCTATCGCGGGACGCTGGCCTTCTATTTGCGTGGACGCGACGAGGACGAGCTCGATCGGCGCGGCCTGGATCTTGCCAACGTGATGCTCAATGCCGGCTTGCAGCCGGTGCGCGAGGAAGATGAGGTCGCGCCACTCAACAGCTACCTGCGCTGGCTGCCGTGCTGCTACAACCCCGCGCAGGATCGGCGAAACTGGTACACCCAGTTGATGTTCGCCCAGCACGTGGCGAACCTGTCGCCGGTGTGGGGCCGCGCCCAGGGTACGGGACATCCTGGCATCACGATGTTCAATCGCGGTGGCGGGCCGATTACGTTCGATCCCTTGAACAGGCTGGACCGGCAGATGAACGCCCATCTTTTCCTGTTCGGCCCCACCGGTTCGGGCAAGTCGGCAACGCTCAACAATCTCTTGAACCAGATCACGGCCATCTACCGGCCACGACTGTTCATCGTGGAAGCCGGCAACAGCTTCGGCCTCTTTAGCGATTTCGCCAAGCGTCTGGGCCTGACGGTGAATCGGGTCAAGCTGGCCCCCGGCTCGGGCATCAGCCTGGCGCCGTTTGCCGATGCACGTCGGCTGATCGAGACGCCCAGCGAGGTTCAGACGCTCGATGCCGATGTGCTGGATGAAGACCTGCCACCGGATGCTCCGACTATGGAGGTGGACGAGCAGCGCGACGTGCTGGGCGAGTTGGAGATCACGGCCCGGCTGATGATCACGGGTGGAGAGGACAAGGAAGAAGCCCGGATGACGCGGGCCGACCGTTCCCTGATTCGCCAGTGCATCCTCGATGCTGCCGAGAAATGCGTGGCCGAGAAACGCACGGTACTCACGCGCGATGTGCGCAACGCGCTGCGCACTCGTGGCCAGGACTCGACGCTGCCCGAGATGCGCCGCGTGCGGCTGCTGGAGATGGCGGACGCGATGGACATGTTCTGCCAAGGCACGGACGGCGAGATGTTCGACCGCGACGGCACGCCATGGCCCGAGGCGGACATCACCCTGGTCGATCTGGCGACCTATGCGCGCGAGGGCTACAACGCGCAGCTCTCCATTGCGTACATCAGCCTGATCAGCACGGTGAACAACATCGCCGAGCGCGACCAGTACCTGGGCCGGCCGATCATCAATGTGACGGACGAGGGCCACATCATCACGAAGAACCCGCTGCTTGCACCTTACGTAGTCAAGATCACGAAAATGTGGCGCAAGCTGGGGGCCTGGTTCTGGCTGGCTACGCAGAATATCGACGACCTGCCGCGCGCGGCCGAGCCCATGCTGTCGATGATTGAATGGTGGATCTGCCTGTCGATGCCACCGGACGAAGTGGAGAAGATCGCCAGGTTCCGCGAACTCTCGCCCGCACAGAAGGCATTGATGCTCTCCGCTCGGAAAGAATCAGGAAAGTTCACCGAAGGCGTCATTCTCTCCAAGAGCATGGAAGTGCTGTTTCGCGCTGTGCCGCCAAGTCTGTACCTCGCGCTCGCACAGACCGAACCCGAAGAGAAGGCCGAGCGCTACCAGCTCATGCGGCAGTACGGCTGCAGCGAACTGGAAGCGGCCTTCAAGGTGGCCGAGAAGATCGACCGGGCGCGCGGCATCGCGTCGCCTGAGCTGGACCTGCCGTAAGCGGAGAACACCATGGCGCAGAAACGTCCTTCCATTCCGGTGCAGGTCCAGGCATTCCGCCTCCGTGGTCGGCCCCGCTGGCCCTGGGTCTTGGCGGTCGTGCTGGTCGCACTGCTCCTGATTTGGCTTGCTTCCCGGTCGTCTGGCGAGCCCCCAACGCAGTCGTCCGCGCCAGTCAGCATGGCGTCGGTAGCCGGTCCGCCATGGCAGATGGGAGACGTGGAGGGCCGTTTCATGCTGACGCTCTACGCCGACCTCGAATGTCCGTTCTGCCGCGCGTACTTCCCGCACATCAAGCAGTGGGTGGGCAACACTGCGGATGTGGCACTGCAGTGGCACCATCTGCCGCTGGCGGCACACGAGCCGGCCGCATCTGCTGAGGCCCGCCTGGTCGAATGTGTCGCCCAAGCGAGCGGCAACGCTGCCTTCTGGCAAGCCGTCGAATGGGTCTACGCCCACACACGCGGCGATGGCCAAGGCTTGCCCGATGGCTTGCGCTACCCCGATGCCACACCAGTCATCGACCAGTGCCTGAGCAGCGAACGGGTCGATGCGCTCATCCGCACCCAGAACGCTGAAGCCATCAAGGGTGGCGTGACCGCCACGCCGTCGCTGCGGCTGCTCGATCGCCAGACGGGCCAGGCCATCCTGCTGCAGGGGCCGATCGAGGGCGATGCCTTGCTGTCGGCCATGGACATGCTGGCGGGCGGGGACATGGCCAGCGACGCGGCGGCGTCACCCGCCACCTCCGCATCCGAAATGCCTGCCGACGTTGTCGGCGACATGCCCAGGTAGCCCTTGGTCTTGGAGGCTACGGCGCGGCTTGCCGCGCTGACCGTGACCCGTTCGCTTCGCATCCTGGCTGCGAACAATCACCGCTGCGCGGTGGTGGATGCACCTTGTTGCGCTGTTTCCATCCCCAGGAGGGCCTGCCCTCCCTGGGGGCGTCCTCCGTTCCCATTCTGGAGGTTCGCCATGTCTCTCATCGTCCATGACTCCTGCGTGGAGTCACGTTTTGCCCCAGCATCTCAATCGGAAGACTGGATCATCCAGGAAGCCATCGCGCTGCTGGAGCAACGTGTCTTCAAGGCCGGGCCGATTCTTGACCGGCCGCAAGCCGTGAAGGACTACCTGCGCCTGAAACTCGTCGCAGAACCGAACGAAGTGTTCGCCATCGTATTCATGAACAGCCAGCACCGGGTATTGGCCTACGAGCCGATGTTCAAAGGCACGCTCGATTCGAGCGCGGTTTATCCGCGTGTGGTCGTGCAACGGGCATTGGAATTGAATGCCGGCGCGGTGATTCTTTCGCACCAGCACCCCTCGGGATGTACAGAGCCGTCGCGCGCGGATCGTGCGCTGACCGACCGGCTGAAGTCTGCGTTGGCGCTGATCGACGTGCGCGTGTTGGACCACATCATTGTTGGCCAAGGCACGCCGTACTCGTTCGCGGAATCCGGCCTGCTGTAACGGTAGCGGCTCCTTGATCCACGCGGAGGCTTCGGCCTCCGCTTTTTCATGGGTGTGAGAAATCCAGGTATGCGGACAGTGCGCGATGCGCATTGTTTGTTGGGTTCGCATCGGCTTCGCGTTTGACTATGGCTCTGATCAACTTTCGGGGCACGCGACATGCCAGCATCTTTTCACAGGCTCGCATCGGGCTGGCGAACCCTCGGCCTGGCCGTGGCGCTGCCGGCCACCCTGGCTGGTTTCAGCCCGGCCACTCACGCCGCTGATGTGGTGGTGGTCACCGACAGCCAACATACGGTCAAGACCATGGGCGGCGAGCGGTTGATCGAGCTCGATGCCGCCTCCCGAATCGAGGCGGAACTGTCCGTGGGATTGCCTGCAGACCCGGAGCAGGCGACAGCCATCGTCAAGCGCCGTTTGAATGAAGGCGGCTCCGACTTTCAGCGTTGCCTCGCCACGGCCTACCAGGGCGTTGCCGATGCCTGGAGCCTGGGTATCACCAGCATCCCGGCCGTGGTCGTGGATCAGCGCTACGTGGTCTATGGCGAGCCGGACGTCGCACGCGCTCTCGCGCGCATCGAACAGCACCGGAGGTCGCAGCCATGAACCGTCCGTTCAACCGGCTGCGCAGCCTGCGTGCCGGCATCGCTTCCGCACTGTTGCTCAGCGCCACGGGCAGCTACGCCCTCAACACAGCCACCATCGTCGGATCGGTGGCATCGCCCGACTGCCTGGAATACCGGGTCGTGGGAATTTGCTACTGGCTCTACTGCACGCTGGGCGGTTGCACGGTGCGCACGTCCGTCAAGGTGCGCCACTACGTCCCTGATGCGGTTGTCTCCAGCTACAGCAATACCGGGGAGAACCCCTGGATCGAAGTTCGGGCTATGAGCATGCCCAACCCATCGGCCCAGGCTGGCGGTGACGGCACTACGAATCACGACAACGAAAACAACCTCGCCAAGGTCAAGAACGCGGACGTCATCGGCCATCCCGGTGCCGAGGTGTTCAACCAGTTCGTCTCATCGTCAGGCTACTTCTGCGAAGGCGCGGGAACGGCGTTCATGCCGTATCTGCTGAGCACTCTGGACACGCTGGCCTGGCGCTACAACGTGCCCGAGATGGCTTACCCGGAAGCGCTGATTCCGGGTATGCGCGAGATCGGCGGGCGCAGCACCCTGAACCTCTGGGGGGCGGTCTATCCACGCGGCGGGTTCCTGCACCAGACCGATGACTACAAGGCCGGTGCCGTGGTGGCCCAGCGTGCAGGCGATGTCGTCACGCGCCGCGGCCAGTTGCACGTGTACCAGCCGCTGCTTGCCAATTCCCGTGACGGTTACTGGCCCGCTGGCGCGCTGATGGAGGGCGATGCCTCGACCGGCAAGTGGCAGGAATTGACACCTGTCCTGTCCTCGTCCTGCACGGTCTTTCCGCACAGCGGCTTTCTGACTCAGGCCCAGCAATACGATTACGCCTGGGCGCTCTGGCGCCCGTATTCGTGCTGCCAGCGCCGGGGACAGGTGTTCCTTGGCAGCGTTGATTTCCAATGAGGTGGCGTGATGAAGCGTCGTGAATCCAGGCCGATCTCCGTCCGAGTGCGTCGTGCAAGGAACGGACTTGCGATGGCGAGTGCGTTGGCGCTGGCCAGCGCCGTGGCGTGGGCCCAGCAGGGCTACCAGACCAGTGGCAGCGTGATCGGCGATGATGTCATGTACTCGATCGGCGGCGGCAGCGCGGTGTCCATGGGCCGCGCGGCCGGCATGCGCTCGATCGGCGTCGGCGTAGGCTGGAACAGCAACCTGATTTGCGGCGACATGAGCATCCAGACCACGCTGCGCAACCAGCTCAACGGCATCACGAACGGCTTTCAGCAGATCATGGGGAGCGTGATCCAGAGCGCCACAAGCGCCGTGGCGTCCCTGCCTTCGCTGATCATCCAGCGGGCCGACCCCGGCCTCTACAACCTGCTCACGAACGGCGTGCTCCAGGCCCGGCTGGATTTCGATCGCTCCAAGCTGACGTGTCGGGCCATGGCCGAGAAGATGGCCGACATGGCAGGCGGCCAGCTCGGCTGGAGCCAGATGGCCGAAGGTATGGCCTTGCGCGACGCAGTGGCCAGTACGGATGCGGTCTCGGCCATCGAGCAGGCCGAGACGCGCCGGGGCAATGATGGTGTGCCCTGGGTGGGCGGCAGCAACGCGGGCGGTGCCGGCCAACCTGCGATCAAGGTGGTCGGCGACGTCACCCGCGCAGGCTACAACCTGGTCAATGGCCGCGGCGTGACCGATACGACGTCCATTGCGCCTGCCAGTTGCGCAAGCCTGTCCTGCCAGACCTGGTCATCCCCACAGCAGGCCGTCGAATGGGCCACGCGGGTACTCGGCGAGCAGGAGCAACGCACCTGCGATGCCTGCACCAAGACCGAGACGGTGCCCGGCGTCGGGCTGACACCGCTGATTCAGGAGGAATACGAGACGAAGCTGGAGGCCCTGGAGGAGCTGATCTCCGGGACGCGTAACACGACATTCGAGAACCTGCGCGATGCCGGCAGCACCTCGCTGCCCATCACGCGCGGCGTGATCGAAGCACTGCGCGACGAGCCCGACCAGCGCCTGCTGTCGCAACGCCTGGCATCCGAAGTCGCGCTGGCGTCCGTGCTGGAGAAGGCACTGCTGCTGCAGCGCACGCTACTGACGGGCAAGAAGGAGCCCAACGTGGCGGCCAATCAGTTGGCCGTCGAGGCGGTGAATCACGAGAGCGACACGCTCGACCGCGAGATCCGCAACCTCAAGATGGAACTGGAACTGCGCCGCGAGCTGGCGAACAACTCGCCCATGGCCATCATCCAGCGCCACGGCGCGCGTGCAGCAGGCTCGCGCGGCATCTACGAAGGCGACCCGGTGCCAGACCGCCTCAACCAGTTGCAGAAGGGCACTCCGGGAGGCAATCCATGAGCCCGACGCATCCAGGTTGGCTTCGGCTGCGCTGGCTGTTCAACCGGCGCGCGGCGAAGGCGCTGCTGTGGACGGTTGTGATCGCCGCCGCTGCCGTCGGAGCCAACATCGCCGGGATCTATCTGGTTGGCAGCATTGCCGATTGGGAGCGGTGGCTGGCGTGCGCCTCAGTTTACTTCCTGCTGTGGCGGTTGTGCCTGTACGGGGCGACGGTCTACGGCTGGATGTGGATGCGCCGTCGGCTGTTGGCTCGGGATGATGACGCGCAAGCGCGGCGGCGTCTGCGGCGCAGCGAGATTGCCGGCGTCATCGCCATCTTGGCGCTGGAAGCCAGCCTGCTGATGCAGGACTGAGAGGAGATGCGGGTCATGACGCTTTTGACGACCGATTACCTAGAGTATTACCTGACCCTGGTGTCCTGGATCGTCCATAACGGCATTTGGGCGGTGCTGGTGTCCAGCGGGGTGTTCGCGCTGCCTTTTGTGGCGATCATCGTGCAGGAGTGGCTGAAGGCACGTGCGGAAGGCGCCGACGAAGGCAACAAGGGCGCGCTCTCGGCGGCACGCATCGAGAGCCGTGTGTTCGTGGCCATCGTGGTGGTGATGTTCGCCGGTATTCCGTTCATTGACATCGACCTGAACACCATCAAGTACGACAGCGCACGCTCGGTCCAGTGCCAGATCAGCGTACCGCAGCCTACGGACACGGGCTGGTCGCAGTCCTTCAGCACCATCAATGACCAGTCGGCGAAAGTGCCAGTCTGGTGGGGATTCATGCACGCGCTCTCGCGCGCCGTCACCGGCGCTTCGGTGGCGGCAATCCCATGCGGCACGGATCTGCGCCAGATGCGCATGGAGATCGACGCCACGCGCATCGACGATCCGGTGCTGGCCCAGGAGGTGGCGGATTTCACGCACAACTGCTACGGGCCGGCGCGCGCCAAGCTGTTCATGCAGCGCCCGGATCTCGATGAGGCGCAGATGCACGATGTCACCTGGATCGGCTCGCGCTTCTTCACGGACACCGCTGGCTACTACGACAGCTATCGGTCCGCTACACCGCGCGACGACTGGCCCTACGACAGCACCCGCGACGCCGGGCTGGCGCAGGTCGCCAGTGGCGGCGGCTATCCGACCTGCAGGCAATGGTGGGCCGATGGCAGCAACGGCCTGCGGGCGCGGCTGCTGGGCCAGGTGGACCCGAGCCTGCTCACGCGGCTGGCGGGCTGGGCGGGGTTCCTGAGCCGTGCCCAAGTGGACGATTCGGTGATCCGCGCGATCGCGTCACCGCGGCAGCAGAAGCTGAACCAGGGCAGCGTCTATACGGACTACGGCGGCCAGATCGACAAGACCTTGCCGAACATCATCACGCGCGCTGCCGGCGACGTGGGAATGGCCGTCGGGGGTATCGCGGCGTTCCCGGCAATGGACGTGGTGCGCCAGGCGCTGCCGATGGTGCTTGCGCTGCTCAAGATGGCGCTCGTGATCTGCATCCCACTCGTGCTGGTCGTGGGCACCTACGACCTGAAGACGGTCGTCACCGTCAGCGTCGTGCAGTTCGCGCTGTTCTTCGTGGATTTCTGGTTCCAGTTGGCCCGCTGGATCGACAGCACCATCCTCGATGCGCTCTATGGATGGGGCTGGGGCTGGAACCGGCCGCACAGCAATTTCGATCCACTGGTGGGGCTGAACAATGCCTTTGGCGACATGCTGCTGAACTTCGTCATGGGGACGATGTTCATCGTGCTACCCACGTTCTGGATCATGGCGCTGGCTTGGGCAGGTGTGCGCGCCGGCAACGTCCTGCAAGGCCTCGCTGGCGCGACGGGAGATGCCAAGGCTGCTGGCGGGAGGGGTGGCGGCATCGCGATCAATGCCGTGTCGAAGAAGTAGGCGCAGCTAGTCGTCCTCGACGTGCGGATCAATGCGAAAACCGTCGTAGGTGTACAGGCCGAATCCTGCGGGTCCGTTGCGCCATTCTGGCTCGGGCACTTCGTCGTCCAGCCCAGCGTTGCGCGCCACCCAAGCGGCCACCATCGCAAACACCAGCAACAGCGCCAGCCAAGCCGTGCTGTACAGCAGCACACCGAGCACGACCAACTTGATCGCCCACAGCAGCACAGCGGCACCGGCCAGCGGCACTCCCTTGGAGGCCAGCCAGTTCGACACCCGGCGCTCTCCGCGCGCATACGCGCGCCATCCCCGGCCGAGGCCGCGACCGAGGCGCTCTGAAGTGCTGATGCGGGTTGTCGTGTTCATGATCGTCTCCTGCTACATGAGGAATGCCTTTTCCAGTTCGCTCCACTTCATTCCGTTCGGGGCTTCAATGTGTTTTCTTGCTGCTTCAGGACGCTTCGTCATCCGGTTCCACCGGGCCGGGGTCGGGCTCCACGCCGATGCGGTAGGTGGCGACGAAAGGCGGCCAGTCCACATGGTCAACCAGGTCGATGTCCTCGACAACACTGACCTTCGTTCCCGCACGCTCGAACAGGGCGATGCTCTTGGCGGGATAGTTGTTGCGCGACGGATAGAGCACCCCGTCGAACAGTGGCTGGCCGTCGTCGCCGACCATCGCATGCACCTGAGCGGACACCTGCTGCGTGTGCGTATAGTCGCGGCTGGCCAACTGCTCCAGATTCAGGCCGAAATAGCCCGCCATGGCACCCGGTGCCGTGAGGTCGGCCAGAAGCACGTCGGCCATGACGCCTACGGCACGCACCATCCGGCTCTGGACTTCTTTCAGCGCGATCGAGCGCTTCGCATCATCAAGCCACTGGTGCTTGTGGAAGACCGACTCCATCAGCGCCGTGGGCAGGTCGCGCCCCAGGTAGAGCACGCCGTAGGTCCGCACCGGGTCATCATAGCGATTGGTGCTGCTGCGGCCATAGTACAGCGGGCTGCCCCGATAGACGACGCGGCTCACGTGCTGGAGCAGTTCACCGGCATCGATCAGGAACGAAGGCAGCTCGTGGCTCATGGCGGTCTCGCTTCAATGCACCTGAACGCCCAGCACGTTGAACACGGCTTCGGCCACGTCATCAATCGAGCCAGGCGTCACCGCATCCACCGGCGAGCGCCCGCCCAAGCCTTCGAGCGGTTCGGACAACGCGCGGTAGATCGTCCAGTGGTCGATGCCCTCGACCTCCTGAAGCACGGCTTGGGTCAACTGCTGCTTCACCGGGTCGAGTTGCCAGTCGGGCAGCTTCTGACCGCGCGCCCCCACGTTCAGCGCCAGCAGCCGACGGGCGAGGATGTCCTTGTAGATCTGCTGGCGCGACTTGTCCGCCAGCTTGGCGAACTCGGGGATCGGCAGGTTGTGCGGCTGGTTGAAGGTTTCCAGCAACACGGCACGACCACGTTGGATGTCGGTTTCACTCGGTGCCCAGCGCGTGTCGGCGCGCAGTACGGCCGCCTTGCGCACCAGGGCCTGCTGCACCGTCTCCCCTTCCAGGTTGGCGGGCAGTTTCACCGCCCCCACACGCTCGTGGACGAACGCCTGCAACTCGGCCGCGAAAGCCTTGGCGTCCCGGATTTCGACGGTATCCGCAAAGCGGCGCACATCCTCCACCGTGACGTGCGGCAGACGGTCGGCAATGAATTCGATGGCAGTGGGCATGGTCATCTCCCAGGTAGGTTTGAGACAGGATTCACTCTAGTCGCCTTTGTCGCGCTTGTCAACTTTGTCGCCCGAGCGAGAGCCTACCTGGCGGAAGCAGCGTCCCCGCAGCATAGGCCGAGGCCAGCGCCGGATCGCCGTCCAATCCATTCGAGCGGGTTCCCCATTGACGCTGGAGCCACAACCCCGACCCCGCTATACCGAAATGGTTAAAGGCCAAAGGGCCGAAATGGCAAGGGAATGGGGCGCAAGGGGAAAGGCCCTACCCGAAAAGGCCAAAAGGCCTCCCGGCCGGCCCGCCACCAGGAAACCCACATGCTCTCCCTGTTCCAGCGAAAACGGCCCGTGACCGAGGCCGCTGCGACACCAGCCCCCGCCACCGATCTCCCCAAAGGGCTGCTGCGGCCCGAGTCGGCCGCATCGCTGCTGGCGACGCCGCGCAGACAGAAACTGCTGGAACACATCTGGCAGCGCACATCGCTGTCGCGCAAGCAATTCGCCACCCTGTACCGCGCACCGCTGGAACGCTACGCCGAGCTGGTCCAGGTCTTTCCGGCCTCCGAGGCGCACCACCACGCCTACCTGGGCGGCATGCTCGACCACGGCCTGGAAATCGTCGCCTACAGCCTGAAATTGCGACAGTCCCATTTGCTGCCCATGGGTGCCAGTCCCGAGGATCAGGCGGCGCAGTCCGAGGCCTGGACCGCCGCCGTCGCCTACGCCGCATTGCTGCACGACATTGGCAAGCTCGCCGTCGATCTGCACGTCGAGCTGGCCGACGGCTCGATCTGGCACCCATGGCATGGCCCGCTGCACCAGGCGTACCGTTTCCGCTACCGCGACGATCGCGAGTACCGCCTGCACAGCGCCGCGACAGGCTTGCTCTATCGCCAACTGCTTGATCGTCACGTCCTGGACTGGCTCAGCGGCTACCCCGCGCTCTGGGGGCCGCTGCTCTACGTTCTTGCAGGCCAGTACGAACACGCCGGCGTCCTGGGCGAACTCGTCGTGCAGGCCGACCGGGCTTCGGTGGCCCAGGAACTGGGCGGCGATCCGGCCCGCGCCATGGCCGCGCCCAAGCACGCACTGCAACGCAAGCTGCTCGATGGCTTGCGCTACCTGCTCAAGGAACAGTTGAAGCTGAACCAGCCGGAAGCCTCCGATGGCTGGCTCACAGAGGATGCTCTGTGGCTGGTGAGCAAGACGGTTTCGGACAAACTGCGCGCGCATCTCCTGTCTCAGGGCATCGATGGCATCCCTGCGAACAACACCGCCGTGTTCAATGTGCTGCAGGACCACGGCATGCTGCAGCCCACGCCAGATGGCAAAGCGGTCTGGCGCGCGACCGTGACCAGTGCGGCCGGCTGGTCCCACTCGTTCACCCTGCTGCGTCTCGCCCCTGCGCTGATCTGGGACTCTGGCGAACGTCCTGCACCCTTTGCAGGCACGGTCGAGATTGACGCGATGTCCGCCGACAACGACGCCGGTGCGCCAGCCATCCCGCCTACGGCGGTGGCGAAGCCAGCCCAGGAAGGCCAGGAGCCTCCACCTTGGCAAGGCAGTAGCACCGCCACCGTTTCGCCGCCAGCAGCCCAGTCCGTGCCCGACGTCATGGAGGACATGCTGACGATGGTGGGATTGGATGGCGCTTCCAGTGCCAGCCAGGATGCGGAAGAAGTCCCGGCGCAGGTTTCCGAGACCCCCACGCCAGCGACAGCCGCAACGCATCTTCCACCACCTGCACCTACGCCAGCTTCGGCAGCAGCCAGGCCATCCGGGGAGCACTTCATGGCATGGCTGAAGCAGGGAATCGCTTCACGGCGGCTCATCATCAACGACGCGAAGGCGCTCGTGCATACGGTGAGTGACGCGGCCTACCTAGTCAGCCCAGGTGTGTTCCAACGCTACGCGCAGGAACACCCGCAAGTCGGGACGCTGGCCAAGCAGGAGAACCAACAGGACTGGCAATGGGTACAGAAGCGCTTTGAAAAGCTCCAGCGACACCGCAAGCACCCCAACGGCCTGAACATCTGGACCTGCGAGGTCACTGGACCCCGCAAATCGAGACAGCTACATGGATATTTGGTGACTGAGCCGACGACCCTGTTCCGGGAACTCCCTCCCAACAATCCCTACCTGAGCCTGAAGGGATAAAGATCTTTCAGATGGGACCACTGCTCACCTCAACCCAGCTTTCGCTAGCTACAACAAGCGATTGGGATCCTTGAAGTCACGTTCCCAAACGGCGCGAGGAAACTACTTCAAAGAAAGGATCCACGCGGCGAGCTTCTTGGCATCCGCATCGCTGACCTGGGCATTGGCAGGCATCGGAACGGGTCCCCAAGCGCCAGTACTGCCCTTGGTGATCTTGAGAACCAGGGTCGCTGCGGCGTTCTTGTCGCCCGCGTACTTGTGGGCCACGTCCTTGAGCGCAGGGCCGACCACTTTCTTGTCAACTCCGTGGCAGGCCATGCAGGCCTTGGAAGTGGCGAGTGCTTGGTCGGCAAAGGCAGGAAACGCGGGACCTAACACGGCGGCAGCAGGAATGGCCAGGTACAGAATTCTTTTCATGGGCTGATGATCTTGAAGTGATGGAGTTCAAGCTGACAGATGCTCACCATCTGAGCTGCACGCCCGCATGCACGGAGCGGCCAATGCCCGGATTGAACAGCGCTGACGCAGCCGTCGCCGTGCCGGCGACGATGGTGCTGGAGATGTAACGTTTGTCGAGCAGGTTGCGCCCTTCGAGGTAGGCGGACCAGCCCGCGCCCCTACTGCCGTAGCGCAAGGCACGAACAAGTTGCTGGAGCATGCGATCAAGGGTCTGAACGCTATGCCCGCACGTGGAGGCTGCTCAGACTGCTCCGACAAGGACATGAAGAAGGTAGTGGACTATATGACTACGAAGAGCAAGTAACCACGAGGGCTTTGAAGCTCCGCACCATGGGCATTGCCAAACACATCGCCGACGCTGGATGACAATCCCAGCGTGAGGCCACCAGTACAGCGTCTATATACCCGCTCTTCAGCACCGTGGGCTGGCTTACCGAGAAAAAACTTCTCTACAGGCACGCTTCTGGACTGTCAAGATTGGAAGAGGTAACATCATAAGTAGGGTCTTCCTATAAGAGGTAACATCATAAGTAGGGTCTTCCTATCTCACTTCTTCAGAGCAACAAGAAAACGACATGCTACTTCGGAGGCTACTTCGTAACAGAATGCGCCGCTTCGGTACGGTTGCCGTGGCGGTGGTGTTTCTGTTGCAGACCTTCGCTGTAGCAAGCATGCCTTTGGTGTCCATCTCCGCCGATGAAGAGATGGTCATCATCTGCACCGGCTCCGGTATGAAGACCGTGCCCTTGTCGGATTTTGGCGTTGATCTTGATCAAGATCAGCCAGACACTGGGACGATGTCATCCGGCGGTATGTGTGCGTTATGTCCGCTCGCGCACTGTGTTGGGCTCCCGCCATCGACGGCCTTTCTGCCCGCTCTCGATCTCAACACTCACGCACCACAAGCCCCCCCGGCTGAACACTTTGTAGCCGAAGGCTTCCGAACCGCCCACCAAGCGCGCGCGCCGCCCTCCAACGTTTGATTCGCTGCCCATCGGGCCGTGCGGGTACGTCCTGTGCGGCCTTTGTCACGATCATTAGTTGGAGTTTTTCATGTCCGGGATTCTCTCCGCGTACGGCGCTGGCCGTTCGCGCCTGCGCCCTCGCGCGCTTGCAGTCGCCATCCAAGCACAGTTCTTTCGACACCGTGTAGCCACGGCCCCTCGTGCAACTCTGCCGAGCTTGCGAAATCCGGCCGGCACAGCGTTCACACTGGCACTCGCCGTGTCCTGCGCGCTGGCCCATCAGCCAGCCCACGCTCAGCAGCACAACAACGCCGTTGAGTCCAAGGACCCCCAGGCCACCACCGTCCTGGATACCATCACCGTCACGGCCACGCGCAGCCCGAACAGCCGATTCGACGTGCCAGCCTCGGTCTCGACGGTGACCCGCGAGGAACTGGACGACGCCCAGGCGAGCACGGTTTCCACCTTGCTTCGCACACTTCCCAACGTGAACTATGGCGGCGGTCCGCGACCTGCCGCCCAGAGCCCTGCAATCCGTGGTTTGCAAGGGCCGCGCATCATCCTGTCCGTAGACGGCGCGCGTCGCAACTACGAGGGGGGTGTCAACACCCCGCTGCTGATTGACCCGGACTTCATTCGGCAGGTCGATGTTGTGCGCGGCCCGGTCTCGGCTGTTTACGGTGGCGGTGGCCTGGGTGGCGTGATGGCATTCGAAACCATCGATGCGCAGGATTTCCTGGAGCCTGGCAAGAGCTTCGGGGGACGGATTAAGGGCGGCTACCACAGTGCCAATGAGGAATGGTCGACGAATCTGACCGCTGCAGCACGCTCCGGAAACTTCGATTTTCTGGCCAGTGGAACCTTTCGCGACTTCGGCGAAATCCATACTGGGGCGAGCGGCGACCACGCGAAATACCCTAACGACGGCAACCTGAAAAGCGGTCTGTTCAAAGGCGGCTTTTCTCCCAACGAACTCAACCGTGTGGAGTTGAGCTACCAGCGTTTCGCCGACAAGATGGTTGGTCCCACCAATCCCGGCGGCAACCTACTGTTCCAGTTCTCGCATGATCTCAAACGCGACCAGGAGCAGTACACAGGTAGTTGGGCATTCCGCGATACCGATCGCAGGCTGTTGGACGGCAAGCTGACGATCTACCAGACCACGTTCAAGCTAGACAGTCATAGCTTGGCGACGCCCCCACAAGCCGACACCACCACGATGACCAAGACGGTCGGGGCCAGCCTGCAGAACAGCAGCCGCTTTGAGACTGGCCCCTGGATGGCGCATCGCCTGACCTATGGCGTGGATATCTACCGCGATACCAGCGAGAACACTTCCGCAGGGCAGTCCAATAGCGTTTTGCCCAATGGGAAAATGCGTGCCGTGGGCGTGTTTCTGCAGGACGAGGTGTCGTTCCTAGACAACTGGACGCTGATTGGAGCCCTGCGTCACGACGACTACAAGCTCACGTCGCCTGGTCAGAGCCAGGTCAGCCATAACAAGCTCTCGCCCAAGCTCACCCTCAAGTACCAGCCCTGGGAGGTTCTGGGCGTCTACGCCAGCTACGGCAAAGCCTATCGCGGCCCGACCCTGACAGAGATGTTCGGCAACCTCAACACGAATCGGGCGCTGTTCAATTTCCGGCCCAACACCGATCTGAAGCCTGAGACAAGTACCGCGAAAGAAGTGGGCGCGACCCTGTCGTTCGACGACGTTCTGGGCGTCGGCGACCGCCTGCGCGTGAAGGCCACGTACTTTACGGAGGATGTGGAAGACATGATCGATCAACAGGTGGTTGGCCGCTACACACGTGAGGCGCCTTTCGTTGGTACCGGGCTGATCTTCCAGCGCAACAATGTGGCCCGCGCCGAGCGACATGGCGCAGAGGTGGAAGTGGCCTACGCCTGGGATGACCTTACTTTGGGACTGGGCTACTCGCGGCTGCGCTCGAAGAATGCCGACACCGGTGCGCATCTGTACGCGCCACCTGACAAACTTGCCTTCGGCGCCCAGTATCGGATTGACAACAACTGGTCCGTGCGCTACCTCGGGCAGTTTGTGCGCGCCCAGGATTACGACGCAACGGAACTTCGTCGCCGCAGCGGCTATGCCGTGCATGACATTGGCGTGTCTTACCAGCAGCGCCAGTACCGCGTGGATGTCGGCATCACGAACTTGTTCGACAAAGGTTATGCCACGTACCAGCAGTCCATGGCAGAGACATTCACCTACGAACAGGGACGTAGCGTCAATGTGACGCTGAGCGCCAGGTTCTGAAGGAGACCATTATGCAACTCGTTCACTTGACGACAGCGTTGGCCTTGGTGATGGGCCTCTCCGGGTGCGTGAGTAACTCTGGACTTCGTGAGGGCGACCTTCAGCCTGTGACCATCGCATTCGATTTGGTGGCAAACGGTCATAGCGCTCGATGCGGGGCGCCGTTAGGTGCGCTGGGCAGCGATGCAAAGCGCGCGACACTGCGCGACGCGCGCTTCTACGTGCAGGACGTGGCGTTGGTTCAAGCAGATGGCAGAAGAATCCCCATTGTCCTGGCTCCCAACGACTGGCAGAACGATCAGGTCGCTCTTCTCGATTTTGAAGATGCCACCGGTACATGCGCTGGAGGGACTCCCGCAACCAATGCGGTGGTTACCGGCAAGGTGCCGGCTGGCCGCTACACCGG
Source organism: Thauera sp. (assembly GCA_034005275.1). Lineage (GTDB taxonomy): Bacteria > Pseudomonadota > Gammaproteobacteria > Burkholderiales > Rhodocyclaceae > Thauera. The sequence continues at coordinate 78,897 of JAVEVA010000003.1, forward strand.
TCTGACCTTCACTGTCGGCGTTCCGCCCTCGTTGAACCACACCAGTACTGAACTGGAAGCGGCGCCGCTGGACATTGCAGCGATGGGTTGGAGTTGGCAAGCAGGCCGCAAATTCGCCAAGATCGAAATCGATCCGGAGGACGGGGTAACGAAGCTGGACAGCTCACGTTCTGCATCCTGGTACGTGCACCTTGGCTCGACCGGATGCACTGGTAATCCAGTCACCGGGCAGACAGTATCCTGCCTGCGTTCGAACCGCCTTCCAGTGATGCTGGAGCGATTCGACCCGGTCTCGCAGCAGGTCGTGCTCGATCTGACCTCGCTGTTCCAGTCCAGCCACATTTCTGAGGATCGGGGCGGTGCCGTGGGCTGCATGAGTGGGCCTACTGACCCCGAGTGTGGCCCCATCTTCGAACGACTTGGTCTGTCCCTGGCAAACGGCAAGCCCGATATGTCTGGACGTTCATCAATATTCACAGCTGGGACCAAGCCATGAAATGGCGGCCACTATCTGTGGTACTAGGCCTGTTGGCCGTACCGGCAGCAGTAGCCGCTGCCTCCGTCTGGTCTTGGAACCTCCCGACGCATGTACCGGAACCGCGCGTGCCCGCTGACAACCCAATGTCGGCGGTGAAAGTTGAGCTCGGGAGAAAGCTCTTTTACGACACCCGACTGTCTGGCAACAGCACCATATCGTGTGCGTCATGCCATCACCAGAACCGGGCCTTCACCGATGGGCGATCACTGTCGGTGGGATCAACTGGAGAGCGCACGCATCGCAATGCACTGGGGCTCGCCAACAGCGCTTGGCATGCCACATACAACTGGGCCAACCCGGCACTGGTTTCACTGGAACAGCAGATGGAGATCCCGCTGTTTGGCGATGATCCCGTTGAAATGGGCGTCAATGATGCCAATCGACAGGAGGTCCTGGACCGCCTGCGCAACGATCCGATCTACCCGCCATTGTTCCGACAGTCCTTTCCCGAGGATGCCGAACCGCTGAACATGGCCACGGTGATCAAGGCTATCGCTGCCTTTCAGCGTTCCATGGTCTCTGTGGATAGCCGCTACGACCGCTACCTGCAGGGTAAAGAAACACTCTCTGCTTCTGAAGAACGCGGCATGGTGCTTTTCTTCGGCGAGAAAGCCGAGTGCCACCACTGCCACGGCAGCTTCAACTTCAATGACCAGGTCGTCCACAAGAAGAGCCGGTTGGTCGAGACCCTGTTCCACAACAACGGGCTGTACAACGTGGATGGCAAAGGCGGGTATCCCTATCCAAACCGGGGTGTATTCGAGGGCACTGCCAAACCAGAGGACATGGGCGCTTTCCGGGCTCCGAGCCTGCGTAACGTCGAAGTCACAGCGCCCTATATGCACGACGGTAGCGTAGCCACCCTTGAAGAAGTCATCGAGCAGTACTCACAGGGGGGCAAGGTCACGACATCCGGCCCGAACCAGGGAGATGGACGCCTGAACCCCCACAAGAGTGGCCTCATCTCCAGAATTGACTTCACTGAAGGGGAAAAGTTGGATCTTCTGAACTTTCTCAAGACTTTGACCGACGAGGGCTTCCTGAACGATCCCAAATTCTCGGATCCGTGGAGTCACTCCAAGTGAGCGTGATCGTCCAAATGAATCATGGTTTTGCCACTGCAAAAAGGAGGTTGCCTATCGAGAAAACGAATCCACGATTGACCGAATGCGGTGCGATGTCGACTGTGATTCTATGGCCAGTATCCAGTGCTACTGGTGGTGGCCTGGTGAATACGACGTCCACCAACCCTGACTTTCAAATTTCAAGGAGTTACCCATGAAGATCAAAATCGTCAAGAAGACCACGATGACTGTCGCCGGACGTGCTGGTGCTTGCTGCGCTTCGTGCTGCGCACCGGTCGGCGTGAACTAAGCCTGATCCACCACCGGCACTTCCGTGTCGGTGGTGGATTCGCTCATGGGAGAGAGCATCGTGCGCATAGGATTTAACTACACACTTGGTGACACCGCTCCGCTGGTGCACCGGCTGTTGGCTTCAGGCCGGATCGACTACGTAGAACTGCTGATCGACAACTTCCTGTCAGTACCGCCGGAAGAAATGGCTCAGGGCTTCGGGGCCCCAGTGGGTTTTCACATCATGTTCTCCAAGTTTATTGAGAACGATGACGCGGCATTGGAGAGTATGGCCATCCGATTGCGCCGCCTGATCGACCTTCTCAAGCCGCTCTATGTGTCCGACCATATTGCGCGCTTCAACCACGAAGGACGCCAACTCTATCACTTGGCTGAGATCGATTACATCGCGGATTACGAACAAGTGCGGTGTCGCGTGGACTGGTGGCAGCAGAAACTCGGCTGCCGTCTTTACCTGGAAAACTATCCCTCCATCATGGATGGCGGGCGCGATGCACCTCACTTTCATGAGCGATTGCACCGCGACACGGGCGCTGGCGTGCTGTTTGACGTGTCCAACGCTGTTTGCGCACATTTGAACTGCGGCCTTCCTCTGGAGGCCTGGGAAGGAATCATCGAAAGTAGCAGCCATTTCCATGTTGCCGGCTACAACTTGTCTATCCTGGCACCACATCTGGTGGTGGATACACATGATCGAATGTTGTCCGATGAGACGCTTGGCTTCCTAGAGCGCTGCCGCGCACGCTTCGATACCCCTGGTGCCACGATGACCTACGAGCGCGACGACAACTTCGTCGAGGCGGAGATCGAACATGATCTTGATCGCCTGCGAGATTTGTTCTCCCGTTCATCTGTGGAGGTGTTTGATGCACCGCGCGCCTGATGCCCGAGTGATCGACGCAGATCTTCTGGGCGCCTTGACGGTGCCAGCGCGTCAGGGGGACTACGCGCGGGACTCCCGCGAATTCGTACGTATCGATACCAGCCTGCGGGTGTACTGGCACACGCTGTTCGACATTTGTCCTGATTTGCTTGAGCTATCCGGTCCTGATGGTTTGGCAATCTTCCGGCCTTTCATGAGCTGGGCGGACGAGCAGAAGCTCTCCTTAAACTGGACCTACTACCTGTGGGTCGACATCTGGCTGCAGCAGTCTGCCTTCCGAGATCAAATTGAAGTGGAATTGCGGTATGCCCTAATGGGCGCGTCGGCCGCACGCTGGGCCACAGGCGATCGCTCTGAAGCGCATGGGATCGTTTTGGGTGCTGCTGACCTTCCCAACTTGGTGTGTGGCTGGAAGACCGTGACGCTTGAGGGGGGACGAGAAATCGAACAGATCGAACTCGAAGCGCCCCTACCGACACCGGACGGGTCCCATGGCTATTTCCTGGTGCCAAGCAGGTCGCTCGACGATGGGTTTCCAGGCTGGTTGCCCATTCCTCGGTGACGAACATGACGACGCCTCTGTCCATCCGTACCGGTGTCTTCTGGCAAGGCTTTGCAGCAATGTTGCTGGCTTTTGGCGTTGCCCAGTTGTCGCTGCAGGTGGACGTGGTCATGCTGGGCCAGCGCGCGCCTGGCAGCGTGGGCGCCTACGTGATGCTGACTCGATTGGTCTTGATCGACCTCGTTGTCACGATGGCCTATGGCGCCGTGGCGTCAGTCACTATCGCTCAGGCGGTTCGCGATGGTGATGCGTCATTGACCATCCGCTGGGCGATGGGATTGGCTGGCCTGATGGGGGCCCTGCTGCTGGGAGCAGGCTGGATCGCCTATCCGCTGCTGGTGCCTTGGGTGGCCGGAGGTGATGCAACGCTGGTGACGATGCTTGAGCTTGCAATCCCTTGGTTTGTAGCGGGAGCGCCGTTTCGCATGATCAACTCTTGCGCCGCGTTCGCCTTCCATGCCACCCAACGGGGGGGCTGGGTCGTGCGCTGGAAGCTTTGCGAGGTGGTCCTCAAACTCATCATGAACGTAGTGTTCTTGGATTTCTTGGACGCAGGCTTCGCTGGTTGTTTCATGGCTTCACTGTTGGTCCATGCTGTTTCGACGTGTTGGGTACTCTGGCATCTTCGCCGGCAATCGGGGGGACTGCCCGTTCTTCCACCTTTGAGCTGGAGCCGAAAGCAAGCCGTCAAGAGCGCCTGGGAAGCGCAGCGCATACTGACACTGCAGTTGCTAGGCTTGCTGACGCTCAGCCTGTTCACCTCACCAATGATTTCAACGGTGACGGCAGCGCGGTTAGATGCCTTTGCTGCCGGACTGGCGTTGGCGATGCTTGTCTTCTCGCCTCTGGCCGCGTTCTTGCGTTTTCTTGCTATCCGTTTTTCGGGGCGGACTACTACCGACATCAATGTACTGATTCGCGAATTGCTACGTTGTGGCGTACCTGCAGCAGCGTTGGTGGGCCTGCTTCTGTCATGGGGACAGAGCTGGCTTGGTCAGGTCGTTTACGCGCAGCAAGGACCGTGGTGGTACGTATTCGTCTGGTCACTGGCGTTCTCTTTGCCTGTACGTGTGGCCGGCACTGTCCTGCGTGCCGGTTTGCAAAGCAGAGACGGTTTCAATGAGGTGGCAAAAGCCGACATCCTGCTGGGATGGGGACTTGGACTGCCTGTCACTGCGGTCGGCCTTGCGCTCGATCTACCCATACTGGCCTATGCCTTCCTCTGGTTGCCAGAAGTTGCATTGGTGGCATGGCTGGCTCTCCGATACAGGGCAACGTCCTGCGTGGACGACGCGCCCGCAGTTGCGACCGAGAACTCATGATGCGAATGACACTCCGAGCGGCCGTCTTGGGCCTGGTTTTGTTGATCTCTCTCTACGCCGGTCAAGCGGCGGCCCACGCCTTCTTGGTCCAAACTACGCCGGAAGACAGCTCCGAACTGCAAGCGCCCCCGACCCAAGTGGTGCTGCGTTTCAATGAGGCGGTAACGCCTGCGCGTATCGAATTGCTCAACGAGCAGGACGAGGTTCTGACTTCCAGCGCCGACTGGAGGGTTGAGCATGACACGGTGCGCCTACGCCCTCCCCAAACGTTGGCTTCCGGCGTGTATCGAGTCGCTTACCGCGTCACATCCGCCGACGGGCATCCCGTGGTCGGGTTTATCCAGTTCGGAATTGGAGTCAAGCCAGGTAAGGAGCCCACGGTAGAAACGTCCGTTGGCAGCATGGAATGGATAGCGGTACTTGTACGTGCGATCCACTACTTCGCAGTACTTGCTGGAATGGGCGGGGGACTATTCTGGGCGTTCGTGCTCCGCGGGCAGGCAAAGCACTCCGTGCAAGCCACCCGCGACAACTTGGTATGGGTCATATTACTCGCAGCCTGGTCTGGCGTACTGTTGGTCGGGCTCAGCGGCGCAGCGCTCGATGGCGGTGGCGCCACAACTTTATTTACTACGCGCGCCTGGTCCGTAGGTGCAAGCAGCACAACCGCAGCCGCAGCGGTTGTGGTTCTTTTAGCCTCGCTGCTTTCCCTGGCAGGATTGTGGCAGCGGCGTACCAGCATCGGCATGTTGTTGCTCTCCGGCGGCGCACTAATGGGCGCGCTCTCTTTCGTGGTGACAGGCCACATAGGAACGGCACCACCTCGATCGGCGAGTATTCCTCTGGTGTTCATGCACGGCCTGGCGGCGGCATTCTGGGTTGGCTCGTTGTGGCCCCTGTCCGTTGTACTGCGACACGAGGCTGGGGCGCAGGCGCTGGAGACTGTCCAGCGATTCTCCCGCATCGCGGTAATTGCAGTCGCGATACTGGTTGCGACTGGAGTAGGCATGAGCCTCCTGCAGTCAGTATCCTCTGTCGAGGCAGTAACACAGACGGGCTACGGTGCGATCTGGGGCATCAAAATGCTGTTGGTGCTGTTGTTGATCGGCATTGCTGTGTGGAACCGCATCGCCGTAACCCCGATGCTTCACACTGGCGGGCGCATGGCGAGCTTGTGGCTGCGTCGTAACGTGTTCATTGAGATTGCACTGGTAATTGCCGTGCTGACTTTAACCGCGACCTTTGCACTGACACCGCCACCGCGCACGCTACCGCAGTTCGCGCCAACGATCCCGGTTCCCAATCCATCGATCGGCTATTCGACGGTCGTCACCTCGGGCGGGTGGACCGCACTGATCGATGTAGTGCCGGCGCGCACTGGGAGTAACCGGATACAGATCCTGCTGACGGATGCCGATGGGCATAACCGGACGGCAGGGCTGATCTCCGAATGGACTCAGGCCACCGATGCCCACACATCAGAGCCTATCGTCATCACCCATGATCCGGAGATGATCGGCGTCATCACGCTGCCATCTTCAGGACGTTGGCGGGTGCGCTTGCGCTGGACGGATTCTGATGACCGGACGCACGTCCTGCGATTTAGCGTTCCGATACCGTCCAATCCCGCCGCCACCCATGGAGAGGCTAGCTAGAGCCTTTGTGAAGCTTTTCAACCACTCGACCTATAAGGAGTCACCTCTCATGAAACGATTTATCAAACTGGCAACCGTGATTGCTCTGTGCGTATCGGGAGCCGCATTTGCCCACGGCTACAAGGCTGGTCCGATCGAAATCGACCATCCCTGGTCAAGAGCGACGGTACCCGCAGTTCCTACCGGGGTGGTGTACCTTGTGCTGCGCAATCCTGGCCAGGATGAAGACCGCCTCGTATCCGTTTCTACACCGGCAGCCGAGAAGGCTGAGCTTCATACACACATCCGCGAAGGCGACGTGATGCGCATGCGCAAAATTGATTCCATTGAGATCGCACCAGTATCAACGACCGCATTGGAGCCGGGGGGGCTCCACGTGATGTTGATTGGTTTGAAGCATCCGTTGGTTAAGGGCAAGGCTTTCCCACTCACCCTGGTTTTCGAAGAAGCGGGTCCCGTAACCGTTCAAGTCGATGTGCAAGGCACGACAGATAAGGCGCCAGCACATACTGGAAGTGGTCGAGACGGGCACACCCACTAACTTGAGGTCTAACTGGTAGCTGTCAAGCCAAATATCGTTGTGGGCTACGACCTCGCCTCGCTGGAGCGCTCCCTCAGAAAATAAGGAAATCTAGGTTGAGGGTAGTCGCCTCTGCCAGTCGGGCGAAGGCGGCCACCCCACCGAGGAAAGTGGACGTGGAACTAAGACACCTTCGCTATTTTGCCGTCTTGGCAGAGGAGCTTCACTTCACGCACGCAGCGGAGCGCCTACATATCGAGCAGCCGCCATTGTCCCGAGCAATCAAAGAGTTGGAGGATGAACTGGGGGTTGCTCTCTTCGATCGAGACCGCAGAGGGACTAAGTTGACTGCTGCTGGAGCCATCTTCCTGCAAGATATACGGCGGCTGTTCATCGTTCTCGAACAGGCGCGGGAGAATGCTAAGGCTGTTGCAGCGGGTGCGCGTGGCAGCCTGCGTATCGCGGTCTCCGATGGTGCGACCGATCCTCGGTTCTCGGAACTCTTGGCCCGTTGCCGAGCAGAGGAACCGGAGATCGAAATACGCCTGTCCGAGGTTCCGTTGGCCGAACAGTTGCGCGGCTTGCGCTCTGGCGACTTCATGATCGGCTTCGCGCACACTGCGGATGTCGGCGAGGGCATCATTGCCGAGCCAATCTGGCGAGACCCGCTGGTGATCGCTGTACCAGCCCGGCACGCACTGCTCGCCTACAAAAAGGTTCCGCTTCATGAACTCCAGGGCCACCCGCTTGTCTTATGCGATCCACAGGTATGTGAGGGTTATTGCCGTGAGCTGACTCGGCTCCTACAGGTGCTGGAGCACAAGCTGAACGTAGTCGAGGAGGTTTCCTCGCTGGACATGATGCTCACCTTAGTCGGTGCAGGCTACGGTATCGGCTTCATGACAGCGACAAAGATTCCGGTGAGCCAACGGCCCGACGTGGTAATCCGCCCCTTGGCGTTGGATGAAGCAGTGATGACGACCTACCTGCTTCGACCCCACAGCACCACTTTGTCCGCTTCTCTGGAGAGATTCATCGCTCGCCTGCGCGAAGGTTTGGACGGCTAACCTCGCGGGAGTTACCTCAAGTCCTGACAGGAAAACCCAGGTTGCGTTCTGTGGCAGTCATCAGTTCGGTGCCACTCAGATTGAGCGCCGCAGCAATCTTTAGTATCAGCGCCAACGAAGGCAAGTGCTCGCCCCGCTCGATCTTGCCCATGTGCGAGCGCTCGATCCCGGCCAGCGCGGCCAATTCCTCCTGCGCAATCCCCTGGTCCATGCGGAACGCGCGCACAGCCTTGCCGAAGGCTTGGGCCGGCTCGGCTTCATATCGGGTGGTGCCTGGGGGGCGACCTCGTTGAACGGTACGCTTCTGCATTAACAGAAGCGTCGATCAGTCACTAGAATTTAACCACGTTAAATTTAACTCATTGGTATCATGTCGGTTTGTTTTCTTGATCCAATTTTTTCTTGGGGGCTCTTATGCGCGACGCCACCAGCCCATCCCCCCGCCTTAGGATTGCAGTTGCGCCAGGCGTACCGTCATCACAACTTTCGGCGCTTCTCGCGCTGCAACGCGCGGAAGAGCCGGATGTCACCCTCACGTTTTTCGAGGTTGCGGGTGAGGTCATGCTTGAAGAACTTCGTGTCGGCCGCTACGACGCCGCAGTCTCGCTTCAGGGGGCCGGCGACCTGGCTCTCAAGTCGCAGCCTTTGTGGACCGAGAGTATGGCCGTTGCGGTGCCGCCTCGGTCCCGTCTACTTAAACAGGCGACACTCTCCATCGCCGATCTTCAGGGCTATCCCATCTATCGCTGGCCAGCAGAGACTTGCCCCCTGCTGGACGAGAGGTTGGCCTCCCTCATGCCCGTGGACCAGGAAAACGTCGTGCGGGCCACTTCGTTCGAGATGATGGCGCTGTGGGTTGCAGCTGGCTACGGCGTGGGAGTAAGCGCGCAATTGCGTATCGAACATGCTCACGGTTGGGGGATCGGCATGAGACCGCTCGCCGACGGCACCTACAAGATCGTGACGCACTTGCTGCGGCCCCTCGCACAAGCCGATTCCGCTGCCGAGCGGTTCGAGCGCAGAGCGCAGCAGATCGCCAAGGCAAGCGCCGCGTAGTCGGCGCCCCTATGGCCGTGGCCATTTTGCCCGGCCACAGGGTGCAGGATGAAGGCTAGACCGCCTCAAGCACTGCTGCGCCATCCACCAACCTACAGACACTTTGCCGCACATTCTCGGGGATGGGCCTCGAGGCAACTGCCTCGGGCGCATCCGCATTGTGCTGGTAGTCGCCCATGAGGACCCGGATGATCGCGGGCACGTTGGTCGGCGTAACCGCATCGATGGCTGCGCGGTCCCCCAAGTCCGGGTGCGGCACGGTCAGCATGCGGTACAAGTCCCAAGAATCCGCGTGCGGGCACTGGTTCATGAGCACCTGGGCCAGCCTGTGCTTGAGCGGCACCAGTTGCCAGTCGGGAACGCGCTGTCCCCGGTTGCCCAGGCTGATGGACAGCAGCTTGCCGGCCTTCAGCTCGCGGTTGATCTGGTCCTTCGACTTCCCGGCCAGCTTGCCGAACAACGGGACCGGCAGGTTGTTCGGCGACTCGTACATGGCCAGCATTTCTTCGCGCTCGCGCTGAATAGCCGAAACTTCCGGCTCTGGGGTATGGGATGGAGGCGGCGGCACCTGCGACAGCCGCTGAAACGTGATCCCGCCGCTGTTCGGGGTCACGACAATGGGCGTGGCCACCACGGGCGGAACGCTAGGGACAGCGGGCTCGGCTACCGTGGGGGCCGTGCCCACCGCTTCCTCCACTTCCGCCATCGCCGGCACCCCGTCGATACGGATGGTCAGGTGCGCGCTGGCGGCTTCCACTTCGCCCTGTTCGAGCAAGTCGAGACGATCGGCCCAGTCCTGCATCATCCGGCGGCGCGGCTCCACATACTTGGCGTGGTTGTAGGCCGAGCTGACCTTGTTCGGGTCGGAGTGCGAAAGCTGCGCGTCCACCCAAATCTTGGGATAGCCAATCTCGTTGAGCGCCGTCGAAATCGTGCCGCGGATGCCGTGGCCGGTCAGGCGCCCCTCGTAGCCCATGAGTTGCAAGGCCTTGTTGAGAGTGTTCTCGCTGATGCGCTTCTTGAGTTCGCTGCGGTGCGACAGCAGGTACTTCTGCGCCGGCCGCATCACACCCAGGAGGTAGCGCACAATCTCGATGGCCTGCACGGACAGGGGCACGATGTAGGGCGGCACGTCCTGGGGTCGCTTGCCGACCCTGCGCATTTCTTCCTGGAGTTGCTTGACGACCTGCGGCGGGATGATCCACAAGCCGCGGTCGAGGTCGAATTGGTCAGGCTCAGCCAGTCGCAACTCGCCCGTGCGCACCCCTGTCAGGAGCAGCAACCGGATGCCGAGCTGGGTCTGCCAGCCCCGAGGGTTGTAGCGCCGGAGCTTCTGGAGGAACTCGGGCAGCTCGGGCAGGTGCAGATAAGGATTGTGCGTCACCGGCGGTTTGGGTTCGGCCACGACATCCAGATCCGAGGCAGGATTGGTCTCCATGCCCTCGACGATGACCAGCGCGTAGCGGAACAACTGGCCCAGCCAGGTCCGCACCTTCTCCGCGGTCGTGAAGGCCTTGCGCTTTTCAATCCGTGCCAGAACCCCCAAAAGCTGCGGGCGACGAATGTCGTAGATCGACATTTTCCCGAGGCTGGGCAACACATCCTTGTTGAAGATGCGCAGGATCTGCGAGAGCGTGCTCTGGCGGCCTTCCTTGAGTTCCTTGCGGCGATGCTCGACCCATGCATCGAACACCGCTTTGAACGTGTTGTCCGAAGCCAGCTTCACGGCGTGCTGCTTTTGCTTGCGCTCAGTATGGGGATTGATGCCCCTGGCCAGGAGTGCCCTGGCTTCGTCACGCAAGGCGCGTGCCTCACGCAGACCGATTTCAGGATAGCTGCCCAGAGAGATGCGCTTTTGCTTGCCAAACCAGTAATAGCGCAGATGCCACGACTTGCCGCCGGTAGGTGCGACCACCAGGCTAAGGCCATCGGCGTCGGGGATGCTGTAGGTTTTTTCAGCGGCCTTGGCTTGCCGCACGGTCAGATCAGAAAGAGTCATCATCAGCTCCTAAGTCTTGGACTTAGGCCTAATGCTGCTGGCCATCCCGATCCAACCCCAGCAACAACCCGGAACCGGCACTACCCGCATTCTTTGGCCTCAATTTTGGCCTTAAAAACGCTGGCTGTAGGTGGATTTCCGTGGCTTTCGCTGGAATGAAAAAAGGGGCCGAAGCCCCTGTTTTCAACGACTTACAGACGTCAGTGGAAGTCTGTAGATCATGAATTGGAGCGGGAAACGAGGTTCGAACTCGCGACCTCAACCTTGGCAAGGTTGCGCTCTACCAGCTGAGCTATTCCCGCAGGAGCTGTCTGAATACGCCGGTTCGCCGTAGAAATCCCGGGGGCGTTTCAGGGAGCGGACATTGTATGCAGATACCCCTCGCTGTCAAGCGACGCGTAGCTGCAACGCCTTGTCTAACGGCGTATTTCCGGCCATGCAGCGCGCAGATAGACAATCATCGACCACAGCGTGAGCAGCGCAGCGCCGACCAGCATCAGCGCGCACAGGCCGCGCAGTAGCGGGTGGCTGTCGGGGGCGATCAGCAGGAAGCCGACGATGGCGACCATCTGCACCGTGGTCTTGACCTTGCCGATGTAGGAGACGGCCACGCTGGTGCGCTTGCCGACCTCCGCCATCCACTCGCGCAAAGCCGAGATGACGATCTCGCGACCGATGATGACGGCGGCGGACAGCGAGAACCACCAGACATGCTCGCGCTCGACCAGCAGTACCAGCGCAATGGCGACCATGACCTTGTCGGCGACCGGATCGAGGAAGGCGCCGAACGGCGTCGACTGGTTGAGCCGGCGCGCGAGGTAGCCGTCGAGCCAGTCGGTGATGGCGGCGATCGCGAAGATCGCGGCGGATACGGCGTAGCTCCACTGGAACGGCAGGTAGAACACCACCACGAACACAGGCACCAGCGCAACGCGGCCGAGGGTCAGGGCATTGGGGATATTGATACGGCTCACGCGGTTTTGCTTCCGGCAGCGGCGAGACGGTCGAGCAGCGCCGTCATCACACGGTTGGTGGTTTCCGCGTTGTGCATGCCCGCGCGGATCTGATCCTTTGGCTGCACATGCAGACCGCCGGCGGCGATTTCACCGTGGTCGCCATCCTCGTGCAGAAAATCCTCGACGCCTTTCGCCGTGGCTTCGAGGTGAAATTGCAGCGCCAGCACGCGCTCGCCGTAGCCGAAGGCCTGATGCGCGACGGCGTCACTGCCGGCCAGCCACACCGCGCCATCCGGCAGGTCGAACGTGTCGCCATGCCACTGGAACACGACAAAGGGGTCCGGCATGTCGGCCAGCAGCGTCGAGTCGCGCCCCGCCACCGTCTTGCTGATGGGTAGCCAGCCGATTTCCTTCGCCGGCCCCGGATACACGCGTGCGCCCAGCGCGTGCGCGATCAGCTGCGCGCCGAGGCAGATGCCCATCACCGTCTTGCCGGCGTCGATGGCGCTGCGGATGAACGCCCCCTCGTCGCGCAGCCAGGGAAACTTGTCGTCGTCATATACGCCCATCGCGCCACCCATCACGATCAGCCAGTCGATGTCGTCGAGCGCGGGAAACGGGTCGGCGGCGAAAAACCGCGTGCAGGTGGTCGTGTGGCCGCGCGCCCTCACCCAGTTCTCGATACTGCCGAGATCCTCGTGGGGCAGATGCTGGAAGTAGTGGATGCGCAATCCCGGCATGAAGGCCGCTCCGGCTGTTGACGTGATCGTGAGGGAACGGCGTCGATGATAGCGAAGCCAACCGGGCAGAACTACTCACACGCACTAGCGATGCAGCTCGGCGAAGATATCCTCGGCCAGCTTGCGGCTGATACCCGGCACGCGGCACAGGTCTTCGAGGCTCGCGCTCGCGATGCCCTGCAAGCCGCCGAAATGCCGCAGCAGTTCGCGACGGCGCTTGGGGCCGACGCCGGGGATGCTCTCCAGCGTCGACTCGCTGCGCTTCTTGTCGCGGCGCGCGGTGTGGCCGGCGACCGCAAAGCGGTGCGCCTCGTCGCGGATGTGCTGGATCAGATGCAGCGCCGCCGAATCGCGCGGCAGCGTGAGTTCATCCGCTGCGCCATCGGCGCGCGGGAGAATCAGTACCTCCAGCCCCGGCTTGCGATCGACGCCCTTGGCGACGCCGACGACGAGCACTTCGTCGATCTGCAATTCCTCCAGCACCGCCATCGCCTGCGCGACCTGGCCCTTGCCGCCGTCGATGAACAGGATGTCCGGCATCTTGCCGTCGCCGCGCTTGAGGCGCGCGTAGCGCCGCGACAGCGCCTGCTGCATGGCGGCGTAGTCGTCGCCCGGCGTGATGCCTTCAATGTTGAACTTGCGGTAGTCGGATTTGAGGGGGCCGCTGGTATCGAATACCACGCACGAGGCCACCGTCGCCTCGCCGCTGCTGTGGCTGATATCGAAACACTCGAGACGCGCGGGCATCTCGTCGAGTTGCAGCGCCTCCTGCAAGGCCTCGAAACGCTGCGATTGCGTCTGCTTGTTGGCGATGCGCGTGGCCAGATTCTGCTGCGCCGTGGTGACGGCGAGCTCCAGCCACTTCGCGCGATTGCCGCGCACGCGCGTGGTGATCGCCACCTTGCGCCCACGCACGCTGGCGATCGCCTCCTCCAGCGCGGCGCGATCCTCGAGCTCGGCGTTGACGAGAATTTCGCCGGGAATTTCCTGCCCGCTCGCGCCGGTCACGCCGACACCGCTCAGATAGTGTTGCGCGAGAAACGCATCGAGCACATCGGCGTCCGCCTCATCGAGATGCAGCGCCGGAAAATAACTGCGGCTGCCGAGAATGCGCCCGTCGCGCACGTACAGCATCTGCACACAGGCAATACCGGCATTGATCGCGGACGCGACGATATCGAGATCGCCCGTCTCGCCCTCTATGTACTGGCGCGACTGCACCTGCTGCACATGCTGGATGCGATCGCGCAGCGCTGCGGCCCGTTCGAATTCGAGCTGCGCCGCAGCTGCCTCCATCGCATCGGCCAGCTCGCCGATGACTTCGCCGCTGTGGCCGGTCAGAAACATTTCAGTGTGGCGCACATCGCGCGCGTATTCCTCTGGCGTTATCGCCTTCACGCACGGCGCGGTGCAGCGGTGAATCTGGTATTGCAGACAGGGCCGCGTGCGGTTGCGAAAAAAACTGTCCTCGCACTGGCGCACCTGAAATACCTTCTGCAAAAAATTCAGGCTCTCGCGCACCGCACCCGCACTCGGATACGGGCCGAAGTAGCGGCCCTTGCCGCTCTTGGCGCCGCGATGAAAACCGAGGCGCGGGTATTCCTGATCGGTCGAGAGATAGATGTACGGATAGGATTTGTCGTCGCGCAGCAGGATGTTGTACGGCGGACGGTACTGCTTGATCAGATTGTGCTCGAGTAGCAGCGCCTCGGCCTCGGTGTTGGTCACCGTGACCTGGATCTGCCGGATGCGCGCGACCAGCGCCATCGTCTTCGCATTGAGCGCGCCGCCGCGAAAATAACTCGACAGGCGATTCTTGAGATTTTTCGCCTTGCCGACGTACAGCACATCACCGCGCGCATCCAGCATCTGGTAGACGCCGGGCTTCGCGGTGACGGTTTGCAGGAAGCGTTCGTAATCGAAAGGCTCAGACACGGGGATCGACGCTGGTTGACGGGCCGCAGACTCTATCAAACCCGGGCGCCACACCGTAGGGGCAGGCCTCTGTGCCTGCCCGAAGCCCCCGCGCCAGTCGGGGCAACCACAGGGGTTGCCTACAAGCCGGATTCAACGATGCCGTGCCTGATCGCCAGATGCGTCAGTTCGACATCGCTTTCAATGCCGAGCTTCTCGAACAGGCGGTAGCGATAGCTGTTGACGGTCTTCGGACTCAGGTTCAGCCGCTCGGAAATTTCCTGCACCTTGTGACAGTTCACCACCATCATTGCGATTTGCAGTTCGCGCTCGGACAGTCGCTCGAATGGCGAGGACTCGCTGGCGTCGAACTGGCGCAGCGCCATCTGCGCGGCGACCGCGCCACTCAGGTAGCGCTGCCCCGCCATCGCCTTGCGAATGGCCCTGATCACATCCTCGAACGGCGCGCCCTTGACGACATAGCCGGCCGCGCCGGCCTGCAACAGCCGCGAGGCGTGCAGGTCATCCTCCAGCGCCGACACCGCGACGACCTTGATATGCGGCCAGTGGCCGGTGATCTTGCGGGTGGCTTCGAGACCGCCGATGCCGGGCATTTTCAGGTCCATCAGCACCAGATCGGGGTTGAGTTGCTGACAGAGCCGGAAGGCGTCCTCGCCGTTTTCGGCCTCGCCGACGACCTGCAGATCCGGGTAGTCGGCGAGCAGACGCCGCAGCCCGGTGCGGACGAGGTCGTGGTCGTCCGCCAGCAGTATGCGAATGGCAGCTTGCATGCGATTGTTCTTGTTGTTGTGGGTATACCCATCCATTCCCGCGCATCGACGCGTCAGACCGCGTATCCGTCACGCCGGCCACAACAGGGGTGCATTGTCCCGAATTGCCGTTACCGAACATAGCTGATGACTTGCCGATCACCACGGAAATGCCAACCCAATCACAGGGCATCGCCAGCCTGACGCGAGCGCCATCGACGCGTTTATTGGGTCATTTATCGGAAACAACGTGGCGAAAAGTCAGGCTGATACGGCCGCCGACCGGACGCGCGGTGCGGGTGATCTCGTGCTGCCACGCGCGCTGGCAGCGCCCCGCCATCACGAACAGCGAGCCGCCCGGCAGATCGGCGCGCCACGACGGGACACTGCGATCGTTCCGGTGCAGCGCGAACCGCCGCGTCGCGCCGAGGCTGATGGTGGCGATCAGCGGCTGCGGGCCGAGTTCCGGCTCATCGTCGGCGTGACGGCCCACGCAGTCGGCGCCGTCGCGATAGTAGTTGGCCAGCACGCTGTTGAACGGGTGCCGCAAATGCTCGCTCAGCCGCTGCCGCAGGGCATCCAGCGCCGGCGTCCACGGGCGCGGCCGCAGCTGCAGGCCGGAGTACGCGTAGTCGGTGCCGGGGTCGCCGTACCAGGCATTCAGCCGCGGAATCGCCGACTCGCGCCCGTACACGACGATGCGATCCTGCGTCCAGGCGAGCTGCCCGGCGTATTCGGCAAACACGGCTTCGTGATCGGCGATGAAATCGGCTTCGAAATAGAGCCGCGCATCCGGCAGCTCGATCCAGTCGCCGGTCAGATGCTCAGGCTGCCGATCCATGGTCCGGCGACCGATAAACGGTCGGCTCCAGTTCGAGGTCGATGGTAAAACGCGCATGTACATCGCGCTGAATGGCGGCGGCGAGATCCAGCAATGCGCGCGCGGCATTTACATCCACATCACGTTCATCCCGGTAGTGAATCAGCACCAGCGCCTGCTGCCCATGCACGCCGACGCAGCCGACGCGCCGCGCTTTCCAGCCGCTCTGTTCGACCAGCCACGCCGCCGGGATTTTCACACCGGCGGGCGCGGCGAAGCTCGGCATCGACGGGAATTGCCGTTGCAGCCGTTCAAAGTGTTCGGCGGTGACGACCGGGTTTTTGAAAAAACTGCCGGCGTTCGGCAGCACGGCGGGATCGGGCAGACGGCTCTGGCGAATGCCGCGCACGGCGCGCTCGACATCGAAAGCGGTTGGCTGCGGGATGCTCGCCAGGGCATCGCGCAGCGCCGGGTAACTCACCACCGGCACAAACTGCTCGCTCAGGCGCAACACGATTTCCGTGATGATGAAGCGGTCGCGCAGCGCGTGTTTGAAAACACTGTCGCGATAGCCGAGGGAGCACTCCGCAGCGGTGAGTTCGCGCAGCGTCAGCGTATCGATATCGACACCGCGCACGCAGAGCAGATGCTCCGCAATTTCAACGCCGTAAGCGCCGATATTCTGAATCGGCGCGGCGCCGGCCGTACCCGGAATCAGCGTCAGATTTTCCAGGCCGAACAACTGCTGCGACAACGTCCACTGCACCAGCGCGTGCCAGTTCTCACCGGCGCCGATGGTCACTTCGGCAAATCCATCGCGACGCACGATGCGCTTGCCGGCAATGTTTATCTGCAACACGAGGCCGGCCCAGTCGCCGGCGAGAATCACATTGGAGCCGCCGCCGAGCACCAGCAGCGGCAACCCATGCTGCCCACCCCACCGTACCGCGGCGCGCAATTGCTCGACGGATTCGACAGCCGCGAAATAACGTGCGCGCGCCGGCATCGCCAGCGTGTTGAAGGCTTGCAGGTCGACCTGCTCGCGAATGCAATCGGGCAATTCGGTCACGCGCATCACCGCAGTCGATGGTGCGCGACGAGGTGATCGAGCAAACGCAGCGCGGCGTTTTCCACCAGATCGACGACCAGCGCGAAATCGTCGGCGCCACCGTAGTACGGATCGGGCACTTCGCGATGCTGCACGCTGTCCGCATAGTCGAGAAACAATTTCAGCTCGCCGCGATAATCCGCCGGCCGCATCGCCTGCAAATTGCGCAGGTTTTCCGCATCCATCGCGAGGATGTAGTCGAAGCGGGAAAAGTCCTCGCGCGTGACCTGGCGCGCGCGCAGCGCCGACAGATCGTAACCGCGCTGTAATGCCGCCACGGTGGTGCGTTTATCGGGCGCATGGCCGATATGCCAGTCGCCGGTGCCGGCCGAGTCCACGCGAATCAGCTGATCGAGCCTGCGCTGCGCGACGTGGTGCGCGAAGACGCCGTGCGCCGTCGGCGAGCGGCAGATATTGCCGAGGCAGACGAACAGTACGCCGACGCTCATGCGCTCACTCATTGCACACCACGCACGATGGCCGCGCGCACGCGCTCGAGGTCTGCGGCCGTATCGACGCCCACCGGAATGTCGGCGCAGGCTTCGGCGACATGAATCGCGACGCCATTTTCGAGCGCGCGCAATTGTTCGAGTTTTTCCAGCCGTTCCAGTCGCCCGAGTGGCCAGGTGATGAAGCGATGCAGGAAATTCGCGCGATACGCATAAATGCCGATATGGCGCAGCCAGCCTTCGTCGATGGACTCGCTCGCATCGCTGCTGGCGAAACCGTCGCGATCGTAAGGAATGGATGCGCGACTGAAATACAGCGCATGCGAGGTGTTGTCGACGACGACCTTGACCGCATTCGGATTGAATACCTCGGCGCGGTCGTGAATGCGCTTCACCAGCGTCGCGATGCCGGCGCGGTCGGAGCCGGCGAGATTCTGCGCGACCTGGTCGATCACCGCAGGCGGGATCATCGGCTCGTCGCCCTGCACGTTGACGATGATCTGATCGTCGGCAAACCCGAGCGCCGCGGCGACCTCCTGCAAACGATCGGTGCCGGATTCGTGCGAGGCGCGGGTCAGGCAGACCTCGCCGCCGAAGCCGGCGACCACCTCGGCGATGCGCGCATCATCGGTCGCGACGATCACCCGCGCCGCAGCGCTGAGACTGGCGCGCGCCCACACCCGCTGGATCATCGGCTGACCGCCGATGTCGAGCAGCGGCTTGCCTGGCAGCCGGGTGGACGCAAAACGGGCGGGAATGACAACGACGAAGGGCTTCATGGAGAGTGTTACCGGCAGCAATCAGCGGAGGCTGGCAATTCTACCGATCACGGAACTCAAAAGAGAGTCCGGCACCACGGCTTCGACCGCCAGATACCAGCACGCGCGGGAGCCGAGCTCGAGCCCGACGCATTTCACCGCGTCCTTCTCCGTCATCACCACCGGCAGCGCGTCGGCGAAGGCGAGATCGTCGGCGCTGAAGGCGTGATGGTCGGGGAATGCGTGCTCGATGACATCGAGACCGAGCGCGCGCAGCGTGTCGAAGAAACGCGCCGGGTTGCCGATGCCGGCGACAGCGTGCACACGCGGCTGCGCCCAGTTCACCGGGGCGACCGCACGGCCATCGTCGAGCGCGACGAACGCGCGCGGACGCAGCTGAAACGGGTGCAGGTGCGGATGTACGCCGATCGACGCTGTGGTGCCCGTCGATGCATTCACCAGCACCGCATCGACCGCGGCGAGTCGGGCGCGCGGCTCGCGCAGAGGCCCGACCGGCAGGCAGTGGCCGTTGCCGAAGCCGCGCGCGCCGTCGACGACGACCCACTCGATATCGCGCCGCAGCCGCAGATGCTGCAGGCCGTCATCGCTGATGATCACGTCGCAATCCGCGCCGGCGAGCAGGTGCCGCGCCGCCGCCACGCGATCCGGCGCGATCACCACCGGACACTGGGTGTTGAGCGCCAGCAACAGCGGCTCGTCGCCGGCTTCGCGCGCCGTGCTGTTCGCGTCGATTCGATACGGAAATTGCGGCGGCTGCGCGCCGTAACCGCGACTGACGATGCCGGGACTCAACCCCGCGCGCTGCAACGCTTCACACAGCGCAATGACGATCGGTGTCTTGCCGGTACCGCCGACGCTGATATTGCCGACGACGATCACCGGCACCGGCAGCTTTTCCGAACGCAGCACACCGGCGCGATACAACCCGCGGCGCAGCGCGGTAACCAGACGAAAAATCCATTCGAGCGGCGCGAGCAGCCGCAACCAGCCGGGCGCACCGTACCAGCGCTGCTGCAGATGCGCGTCGGCGCTCATCGGCCTTCGGTGGGCTCTTGCGTGGTGAGACTCAGGCGGGTGAAGCCGAGCTGGCCGGCCGCGTCCATCGCGCGCACTACCGCCTGGTGCGGCGTGCTGGCATCGGCGGTGATGATCAGCGGGCGCGTGGTATCGCCGCCGGACACTTCGGTCAGCGCGGCCTTGATCGTGTCGATCTCGGCGCTGGCCAGCGCGCGCTCATTGATGCTGTAGTGGCCGCTCGCGGTGATGACGATTTCGAGCGGCTGCGCGGCCTGCTGCGGCGGCTGGCCGGTCGCCTGCGGCAGGCTGATGTTGAGTTCGGTGTGTTTGGTGAACGTCGTCGAGATCATGAAGAAGATCAGCAACAACAGCAGCACGTCGACCAGATTCAACACATTCGTCGAGAAGTCGATATCGGTCGTGGTCGGACGTTTGAAGCGCATGACGACGGTTCCGCGGCTCAGATGTTTTTCAGGGCTTTCAGGTCGATCTTGCGATCGCCGTGCAACGCATCCACGAGCTTCAGCGTTTCCTGCTCCATGATGACGATGTGCCGCTCGATACGGCCGTTGAAGAAGCGGTGCATCATCATCGCCGGAATCGCCACGATCAGGCCTGCCGCGGTCGTGATCAGCGCTTCCGAAATGCCGCCGGCCAGCACCGACGGATCGGTGACGCCACCGGCGTGGCTGATGCGGTTGAACACCTGCATGATGCCGAGCACCGCGCCGACCAGACCGAACATCGGCTCGACCAGGGCAATGGTGCCGAGCGCATTCAGGTAACGCTGCATCTGGAACAGCGCGACCGAAGCGGCTTCTTCGATACTTTCCTTCATGATGTCGCGGCCGTGGCGCGCATTGGCGAGGCCGGTGGCGAGCAGCAGGCCCAGCGGCGAGGACTGCTTGATCTCGCGCAATTTATTGGCGTCGAGCTGGTTGTTCTTGATCAGCGTCCACACTTCGCCGAGCAATTGCGGCGGTGCGATCCTGCTGGCGCGCAGCGCCATCGCGCGCTCGACGCAGATCGCCAGCGCAGCGATCGAACCGAGCAGAATCGGCAGCATCAGCCAGCCGCCCTGTTTGATGATTTCGAACACGAGTGAATCCTTCCGGGGAAAAAAGCCGCGGCAAATGTAGCACAGCGCTTCCGCACCCGCCGCCGCGCCTCCGTGAAATCAGCGCGCGTCCCAGTAGCGGCGCGACGTGCGTCGAAATTCCCTGACGACCGTCTCCCGGCGCGGCGCCAGTTCGAAAGTCAGCGCACCGCTGTCCGCCGTATTCCAGGTGCGCGCGCCGACGGACAGATAGCGCTCGACGACCCGCGGATGCGGATGCCCGAACGCATTGCGATAGCCAGCCGAGAACACCACATGCTGCGGATGCGTCGCCGCGACGAAGGTCGGGCTCGACGACGAGCGGCTGCCGTGGTGCGGCGCGATCAGCAGCGTCACCGGGTCGAGCGCAGCGGCATCGAACAGCCGCGCTTCGACGCCGCGTTCGATATCGCCGGTCAGCAGGGCCCGTCGCCCGCCCGCGTCGATCAACAGCACACAGGAGCGGTTGTTGCCGCTGCGCTCGCGCCGCGAACCCGGTGCGAGCACCTCGAAGCGCACGGCGTCCCATTGCCACTGCTGGCCGGCGCGACAAGGCTGCTGGGTGTCGACACGCAGCCGCTCGCCGGCGCTGACCTGCCGGGTCGGCACCGCGTCGAGCACAGTTGCGACACCGCCGGCGTGGTCGTTGTCGCGGTGGCTGACCATCAGCAGGTCGAGCCGATCGACGCCGCGTTGACGCAGCACGGGCAATACCGCGTTTTCCGCGGCCGTCGCGCCACTGCCGAAGGCCGGCCCGGTGTCGTACAGCAGGCGGTGATGGCGCGTTTCGACCAGCACACTGAGCCCCTGCCCGACATCGATCACGGTGATGCGCACGGCGCCCGCCTCGACCGCCGGATACCGCGGCCACAGCAGCGGCAACAGCAGCAGCGGCGCCAGCGCGCGCCCCGGCAGGCCGCGCGGCAGGCACAGCAGCCCCGCTGCGACGACGGCGAACAGCAGGCTCGTCGCGGTCGAAGCCAGCGGCAGAATGAGCCCGCGCAACGGCGCGTGCAGGCGTTCGAGAAACATCAGCAACGCCCGCAGCGACAGATCCGCGCCCTGCCAGCACCAATCGGCCGGCGGCAGCGCGACGCTGTCGCCCAGCAGCCCGAGCAATGCGAGTGGCAGCGTGACGACCGTGGTCAGCGGCACCGCCAGCACATTCGCCGGCAGCGACAGCAGCGTCAGCTGGCCGCCGATCAGCAGCAGGATCGGCACGCAGGCGACGAACACCAGCCACTGCGCCCGCAGCCAGCTCCAGCCCTGCCCGCGCGCGGCACTCACCGCCAGCGCGAGCGCGCCCACCGCCGCGAACGAAAACCAGCAGCCGGCGTCGCGCGCGGCCAGCGGGTCGCGCAGCAGCACGATCGTCAGCGCCAGCAGCAGCGCATCGGCGAAGCGCGTGTCCCGCCGCAGCGTCGCGGACAGCAACACCACGGCGAACATGATCAGCGCGCGCTGAATCGGCAGCCCCATGCCGGCCAGCAATGCATAAGCCGTCGCCACGCCAAGTGCGGGCAGCGCGCAAACGAATTGCTCGCGGCGCGAGCCGGTCGACCACGGCAGCCGCCGCCACACGCGCCCGAGCCACCAGACCAGCCCGCCGGTGAAGGCGATATGCGAGCCGGATACGACAAATAAATGAATGGTGCCGGTGTCGCGGAACAGCTGCCATTGCTCGCGCTCGATGCCGCTGCCATCGGCCACCAGCAACGCGATCAGCAGAGGACGCGACGGGAATGACTCGAGCCGTTGCGACAGATGATCGCGCAGCTGCGCGCGCCAGTGATCGACCGACCAGCGCCCCGCCTCGCCCAGACGAATCGCTTCCCGACCGCGCACGGAGCCGGTGGCGCTGATGCGGCGCTGCACCTGCCAGCTCTCGAAATCGAAACCGCCGGGGTTGGCAAAGCCGCGCGGACGTTTCAGCTTGACGCGCAGCTGCCAGCGTTCGCCGCTGGCTATGTCCAGCCGCCGATACGCCGTCAACTGCACGGTGTGCAACGCCACCGGACAGAGCGATTCATCATCGAGGAAACAGTGTTCGACGCGCAGCAGGAACCGCTGCGCAGGTCGGCCGAAGGCCTCCTCCGTGGCGATCAGATCGACAATGCGGCCCTGCAGAATCACCGGCTGCTGCTCCAGCGTCGTCGGCAGCAGGCTGTCCGTCACCTGCACGCCGTACAGCGTGCCCCACAGCAGACCGAACGCCCCGCCGAGTGCAGCCCGCATTGGCAGCGCGTACCAGCCACGACGCCAACCCGCCACCAGCGCCATCGCGACCATCACCGCCGACAGCCACACCGGCAACAGCCACGGCAGCCACGCCACTGCGCCGATCCCTGCGCATACCGCCATCATCCCTGTGCGCATTGCGCCTCCGCTTCGCCAATTCCCGTCACGGTGGAGTCCGCCACCGCGTTGCGGGCATAATGCCGCCGCCCGCCGGGACTCTCTCCACCCAACCATGCGCCGGGTCATACCCTCCCGAGCCATGCTCTCCGAAAGCACGACGATGCACGCGTAAATGGCCCGCAAATTTTTCAAGAAGCTGATGCCGGACCCGGATCTGATCCGGCGTCACAAATCGCTGCAACTCATCAGCCACTGGCTGCACGAGCCGAACCTGTGGCATCTGAACCGCTATTCGGTGTCCACGGCCTTCTTCATTGGCCTGTTTTGCGCCTTCATCCCGCTGCCGGCACAGATGCTGATCGCCGCGACCATCGCCGTATGGTGGCGCGCCAACCTGCCGATCAGCGTCGCGCTGGTGTGGATCACCAACCCGCTGACGATGCCGTTCTTCTTTGGCGCGGCATACCTGGCCGGCCTGACGCTGATGCAGCAGCCGCTGCCGGCGCATTTCACGCCGACCTGGGAATGGTTTCAGCAGCAGGCTGCGGATATGTGGCGCCCCTTCCTGGTCGGCAGCCTCGCCTGCGGGCTGGTCAGCGGCGCGGCCAGCGCGCTGGCGGTGCGGGTGCTGTGGCGGCTGCAGGTCGCGCTGCGCTGGAAGGCGCGGGGGCGACAGCGAGGTCAGTCATAACGCAACGCCACCGCCGGCTGCACGCGCGTTGCGCGCCACGCCGGGTAAATCGCCGCCAGCGTGCTCATCGCCAGCGCGGTACCGGCCACTTGCAGCACATCCGGCAGGCGAATATCCGAGGGCAGATAGCTGATCGGATAGACATCGGCATTCAGAAAACGAATCTGAAAAATACGTTCGATCGCCGCGACCACATCGGTGATCGTCAATGACAGCGCGATGCCGAGCAGCACGCCGAGCAGCGTGCCGATCACGCCGACCAGAAAGCCCTGCACCAGAAAAATCTGCACGATGCCGCGCGAGGTCGCGCCCTGGCTGCGCAGGATCGCGATATCGCCCTGCTTGTCGTTGACGACCAGCACCAGCGCCGACACGACGTTGAAGGCAGCGACCGCAATGATGATCGCCAGCATCATGCCGACCAGTCGCTTCGACAGTTGAATCGCGGAATACAGATTGCCCTGCGCGCGCGTCCAGTCGGTCGCGTAATACTGCCCGCCCAGTTGCTGCCAGAGCAGCGCGGCGACGCCCGGCGCGTCGAACAGGTCGGCGACCATCACGCGCAGCGCGACGCCGCTGTCGCCGATTTCGCCGAGCTGCTGTGCATCGTCGAGTCGCAGCAGCGCGAGAGTTTCGTCGAGCTCGGTGCCGCTGCGCAGCACGCCGGCGACGGTGAAGCGCGCGATATGCGCATTCGCTGTCGCTGCACTCTGATGGTTGTCGGGCAGGATCAGCGTGACGGCATCGCCCTCGACCACGGCGAGCGACCTGGCCAGACCGTCGCCAAGAATGACGGTATTGCGTTCGCCGGCAAAAGCGAGCAGTGCATTTTCCGGTACGAAATCGCGCAATGCGGTGATGCGCACTTCCGCGCCGGGATCGATGCCGAACACCAGCGCAGTGCCGACCCGATCACTGTTCACCAGCATGCCATTGAGTTGCAGCAGCGGCGCGACGCCGATCACGCCCGGCAGTTTTTCGGCGCGCTCCGCGGCGATACGCCAGTCAGCCTGCGCATCCGCCGATGACAGCGTCACATGCGGCACCAGTCCGAGAATGCGCTGGCGCATTTCGCGCTCGAAGCCGTTCATCACCGACAGCACCAGAATCAGCAGGCCGACGCCGATCACGAGGCCCGCAATCGCCGTGCGCGACAAAAATGTCGTCAGCCGCGAGCCGCGTTTCGAGCTGGTGTAACGCGCGCCGATGAACACGCCATACGGATGAAACATCACCGCGCACCCGCTGCGGAATCGACCAGATGACCGTCGATCAGCGTCAGCACGCGGTCCATGCGCTGCGCCAGCACCGGGTCGTGGGTGACGACGACGAAACAGGTCGCCAGCTCGCGATTCAATTCGAGCATCAGCGCGTGAATCGTTTCAGCGGTGTTGCGATCGAGGTTGCCGGTCGGCTCGTCGAGCAGCACGCACAGCGGTTGCGCCACCAGTGCGCGCGCGATCGCCACGCGCTGCCGCTCGCCACCCGACAACTCCGCCGGTTTGTGTTGCAGGCGCTGACCGAGGCCGACGCGCTCCAGCATCGCAGCGGCAGCATTGCGCGCGGTTGCAACGGGCTCGCCGCGAATCAGCAGCGGCATCGCGGCATTTTCCAGCGCGGTGAATTCGCCGAGCAGGTGGTGGAACTGGTAGACGAAACCGAGTGTGCGATTGCGCAGTGCGCTGCGTTTTTGCTCGTCGAGACTGGCGAACGACTGCCCCTGCACTTCAACCGCGCCGG
>JAVEVA010000118.1:0-4398 GCA_034005275.1 Thauera sp.
CTGTGAAGTGAGCGATGCAGCAGGGTCGCCAGCAGCAGGAACCCACCGAAGCGACTCAGGGGCGGCTCAATGCCGCGCCTGAGCGCCGTAGGAATCTCCGGCCTTCAGGCCGGGGAGGATGTCAATGCGGTGTAACCCGCATCCACCCAGGGGCGAGCCATGTTGCCTGTCAGGTCGTAGAGACATAACACTATGTCTTTCATTCCCCATCCCCCTCAATGCGGCGGGCGAGTAGGGCGGCGATCCGTTCCACTGCATCATCAATCCATTCGCCGGGGGCAGTTTGCGCGGCAGCCCATATTACGTGGGCAAGGTAGTCACTCGGTTCCCCATCCCCCTCAATGCGGCGGGCGAGTAGGGCGGCGATCCGTTCCACTGCACCATCAATCCATTCGCCGGGGGCAGTTTGCGCGGCAGCCCATATTTCGTGGGCAAGGTCGTCACTCGGCACCTTCACCGGCTCGGCGGACTGTGGGGCTGCGTAGAGCTTCGTCCCATCAGGCAGCATTGGAGCGCCGTCAATCATCACGGCTTCCTGGCTGGGGCCGTTTCGTGCAATGCCATCGTATTGAAAGTGGCGAATCGTAGCCACCGGCTCCACCTGCACAGCAGGTGCGGCTGCGATCATGGACAGGATTGCGTCAGCCGTGGTGCCCTCTGACTGACCACGGGTTGCCAACAGGCACTGGATCAGTTCGTCGCGGGACGGCACCACCCCGCTGGCTGGCTCCCCCTGCACATTCTGCGTTTGGTCATGGGCTGAGTCTGTGGGCTTGCTGGTTGGCTGCAGGGTTTCGAGCCAGTCGAGCACGATGCCGGCGCACTGGAAGTCGGGGCTGATGCGAATGAGGCCTTCCGGGGTTCGATCGATGATCTTGCGCAGTGCGTCGACGACGTCATCCGGGATGTGGCCGCGGCGCGAGCCTTCATACACGCCCAGCATGTAGGCGTCAGCAAGGCCGTCTGAGCTGCCTTCTTGCTCTTCGGCTTCATCGACAAACTGCAGGCGCTTGGCGGTTTCGTAGTGGATGCCCTGGGCGATGAGCCAGCCTTGCATGATGTCGGCAAGGTCGTGCAGGCTGGGATGGCCGGTGACGGCCAGTGAGACGCTGTAGTCTTCGTCGAATTCTCGGGTGAGGGTGTGGGTCATTGGGCGGGTCTCAGAAGGGCACATCGTCATCGAAGCTGTCGAAGTTGTTGGGAGCGGGCTGGTTTTGCTGCGCCTGTCGCGGCTGTTGCGCTTGTTGTGGTTGGCTGTTGGTCTGGCTGTTGGTCTGGCCCTGGCCTTGCTGGCTGTCGCCCTTGCCGCCGACCAGGGTAAGGTCATTGACCCGGACTTCGAGGTAGGTTTTGCCGTTGTGCTCGTTGGTGCTGAGTTCGCCGACAACGCCGACCTGGGTTCCTTTGTTGAGGTAGTTGGCGACGGCCTGGCCGCGTTTGCCCCACATGCTGCAGCGGGGCCAGAGGGTGGTTTTGCGGTCGCCGTAGCCGACATCGACGGCGACGGAGAAGGTGAGGACTTGTTCGCCGCTTTGGGTGTGGCGCAGTTCGGCATCACGGCCAAGGCGGCCGATGAATGACCAGCTGTTCATGGTGGGTTATTCCTTGTGTTGGAATTGCGCGCAGCTGGCGCCCTTATCGGGCGGGAGCTGGCGCAAGGGGTGGTGGATTCCGTAGGCGCGGGGCAGATCGTCGCGGCCGGCGCAGTAGCCGTCTGATCTGCCCGGCTGGGCGAAGTGGATGCAGGCGGGGCAGTGCGGTGCGTTTCCGTTCAGGCCTCCACCTCTTCGGCGTGTTGTTGTTCGGCCATGTTGGCCACGAGGATTTCGCGCTTGGCGAGCCAGGCTTGGGATGCGCGCTCTTTCTCGGGGCCGTCAGGGAGCTGGGCGCCCAGTGCGCGAGCTGCGGCCATTGCTTCGCCGTCCTGGGCGGTTTCGATGGCGGCGAGGACATCATCAAGCGCCGGGACGTTGGTGGGCGGCAGGGTGGCTTCTTCCTGCTCGGCGCGGCGATCGGCGATTGCAGCGCGGGCTTTGGCGGCGCGGCTTTGCGGGGCGGGGCGGCTGGCGGTGGGGACTTCTTCGGCGGCGCCCATGTTCTTTTCGGTTGGCTCGTCCTGGGCGATTTCGGCCATGTGGACGCCGCGCAGCACGTCGGGGAAAACGTCGCGCAGGGCGAAGGCTCGGGCGCGCATCTGCATCATCCGTTTCGGGTGCTGTTGCCACGGGCCTTGCTTGCCTGCCAGACCGGCGCGCTTGGCGTCTTCGATGCTGAAGGTGCGGACGACTTCATCTTCGCCCTTGCGTTTGATGATGCAGGTGCAGCCGGTGTCGGTCGGGTCTTCCTTGATGTATTCCAGCAGGCCTGATCCGCGCACCAGGGCCAGCATGGCATCACCCCAGATCGAGGGCCGGCCGTTGATGCTGGCGATGTTCTGCATGGCCTGCAGGGGCTGCAGGCCAATTTCTGCGCCCCACTGAATAGCGATGAGGATGTTGCCGGGGTTGCCCTGGTAGTCCTTCGGCACAAGGCCGGATTTGCTCAGGATGTCGGCAAAGCGAATGGCCTCATCGAGCGATTGCGGGGTGAGGGTGAAGCTTGGGGCTGCTTTCTGCAGTGCGGTGACGTTGCTCATATCGGTTACTCCTTGCTGGCGGCGATGCGCAGGACGCGGGCGCCTTCGGTTTCGGTGGTGTTGCTGTCGATGATGTCGCGCACGGCATCGACACCTTCTTCGATCTCGTTTTCGATCATCCAGCCTTTGATGTCGCTGGCGATTTGCTTCCAGTTGGTGCGCTGGCCGTCGCGGTTTTTCTTCCAGGTGGCGAGCTTGCGGCCCATGTAGGTGATGGCTTCGGCGTCACCGAATGCGCTGCAGATGGTGTCTTTGGCTTGCTGCTCGAGCTGTTCCAGCTCTTTGATTTCGGCTTTGATGGCCTGCAGCTTTTCGACGGCTTCGGCTACCGTGGCATCGACGATCTTCTCTTTGCCCTCGGAGTGGGAGGGCCACAGTCGGCGGGCGTCGTCTTCGGTGGCGGCGGGTGGCGGCAGGTCGGCGACGATGTGCGCTTGCCACCAGCGGTCAGCTTCTGCGAGGGCGTCGTTGAACAGATCGCGGTCGAACTCGATGTGGTAGATCTCGAACTTCTGTCCGCCGAAGAGCACGGCCAGGTCTGCGTCGTGAATGCCGGTGATGCCCATGTACCACTGCACCTGCATCCAGTAGTGCTCGGGGATTTCGTCAGTGCCGGGTTCGCCCCACGATGGGCCGTTGGCGGCCATTGCGTGGGCGGTTTTGACTTCGAGGATCTTCTCGGCGCCGATAACCATGCCGGTTTTGTCGCACCAGCGCGCGCGGCTGCCGTTGTAGAGTACGGCGCGGTCGATGTTGGCGCGGGCGATGGCCACGTCAGGGTGCTGCATTTGCTGGTTGATGCGCTGGATCTTGCTGCCGGTGACTTCGGCGTAGTGCTTGGCGACGACGTCTTCCAGGACGGTGCCCCAGTGCATGCGTTCCATGGATGCGCTGTCCGGTTCGGACAGGTCGCGGCCGGTCTTTTCGAGCCACAGTTGCAGGGCGCTCTTGTAGGGGCTGAGGCCGAGGATTGCGCTGATGTCGGTGCCGCCGATGCCGCTCATGCGCTGCTTGAGGAATTCTTCGCGGGTTACGCCCATTTCTGTTTCTCCAGCCAGTGATCAAACCCCTGCGCCTGATTGCCTGAGACGCTTTGCATGCGGAACTTGATGCGGTAGATGTTGGCTTGCTGTTCAAGCCACAAAAGAAAAGGCGCAGTCGAACCGCTGCGCCTGTATGCGTCCTGCCGGATGATGGAGGACGGGATCTTGGTGCGCTTTCTCATACTGCGAGCGCGGAGACGAAGAGGCCGATCAGGGCGATCACTGTGAGGAAGGCGATCGAGCCTAAGACGATTTCGGCGGTGCTGGCTTCCGGCTCCTGGTCGAAGGGGATGTCACGCTGCCAGTGCGGGGACTGGCGGTAGAAGGAGTAGTGGTAGGTGTTGTGCGACCACCCGGTGCTGATCTTGGTCATGTCAGGGTTCCTGCATGTCGATGAGTAGTTTGGCGGCGTCTTCTTTGGCCCATGGGGTGATGACTTCGTGGATTGCTTTGCTGAATGCTTCAAACAGAGCCTCCTTGCTGTTCTGCACCATTGCGGCGGCGATGGCGGTGTAGTCGCTGTCCATGAAGTAGCCGAAGGCTTCTTCGATCTTTGAGGCGCTGGCGATGTATTCGGCGGCGAGTTCGTCCGTGATCTCGGCGAGCTGTTCTTGCGCGGGGTCATGGCCCTGCGCCATCAGGCAGCTGTCGCAGCCGCCGCAAAGGCATCTGTTCATGGTTTGAACCTCATTGCTTGCTTTTCGCCGTATGCGATGGCGT
>JAVEVA010000118.1:4498-5633 GCA_034005275.1 Thauera sp.
TTCAGCACGCTGGCCGCGCTGACAACAGATCACTATCTGCCGCCGTTCGCCAACTTTTCAGGGGCGTCTGGCGGCGCCAAGAGTCTCCAGCGGTTTGCCCCCCGCTGGCCCGCCTGACCGGGGATGCTGGGGCGTCGTTGTTCCAGCCCAGCCGCCTCGATGGGAAGCGGCTCGACTTGTTTCAATCCGCGCCCGTCGCAATGGCGGGCGTTGCTTCTGTGTGCGGCGATTGATTCGGATCGCCGCTGCCTATCGCTGTTGCTCGGTAGAGGGCGTTACCCCTGTCCTGCCTATCTTCCGTCGGGCGAACGACGGTCGGCCACGGGTTCTATGCCGTGCCAGTGTTTCCTGGTTGTGAAAGAGCTGCAGCGGGTGGTGCGTGCTGCGATGGGTGTATCTTAGCGAACTAAGAATTAAAAAGGCAAGCAAAATTTAAGCGGACTAAGAAATTGATCGCCAGGCGCAAAAAAGCCGCCTCAAGGGCGGCTGCGATCTGCGGGCGGTGCTGTTTAGCGGCGAGTGATCAGTGCGCGGACTGCGCCCATGACAGGGACGCTGACCAAGGCGATAGAAACAGCCCAGTGCGAGCCCATGATTGCGGTGTAGATTGCGCCAAGGATGGCGAGCACTGACACGGCAGTCCCCATCCATGCGCCGCGTCGAGCGGACTGAATTTCCGCCCTTGTGGCCTCGGCATTGACTGCGAGCGCGGCGGTTTCGGTGTCGAATCGATGCTGCTGCTCTTTCTCGGCCATGCGAAAAATGCGCTCAGCGCCGCCTTCGACGATGCTGTCGAACTGGCGCACCGCGTCGGGTGGCGGGAGCGGCCCTTGCCATTCGGCAGAAATTTGCCGTTGCGCCGTGACGGGCTCAGCGGTTGGCTGCGGATTTTTCGCGGGTGATGACATTGCCAAAATCCTTGCCGATGCGGACCCAGTCGTTACGCAATGCGTCGCGGGCATTCAGGTCGTTCGGCAGCTCGACGCGGGTGATCTGCTGTGGCTCTGCAGCAAACAACAGTGAGGGCGCCGCAAAGGCCCCCCAGAACGCAGACCAGAACGCGGCCCGGCGTCTCCCCTGTACGTTGTTCATCGCTTTCCCCTGGTTGATTTATGGCGGCCGCTTGCCGGCTGGT
>JAVEVA010000119.1:0-5603 GCA_034005275.1 Thauera sp.
CCGGGATGATGCCGAACTTGACTTCAGAGGTGGCAAACACTGCCTTCTCGCCGGCAAGGCAGATGTCACAGGCACTCGCCAACCCCATGCCGCCGCCGAGTGCGGCGCCATGAACGCGGGCAATGGTCGGCTTGCTCATCTGTGCCAGGCTGCGCAACATCTCCGCCAGCCGCATCGCATCGGTGTAGTTTTCCTCTTCGCTGGCTTCGCCGGCGGCTTTCATCCAGTTGAGGTCGGCACCAGCAGAAAAGCTCTTGCCACGACCGGCCAGCACCACCACCCGCACCGTCTCATCGGTATCCAGCGCAGTACAGGCCGCAGCCAGTTCGCTGATCAATCTGGCATTGAAAGCGTTATGCACTTCAGGTCGGTTCATCCACAACGTGGCAACACCGCCATCGAGCTCAATTTGAAGCGTTTCGTAATTCATGTTCACTGCCGCTCCTTACATGCGGAACACGCCAAAGCGGGTCGGTTCGATCGGTGCATTGAGTGCGGCCGACAGCGACAGACCAAGCAGACGTCGGCTCTGCGCCGGATCGACCACACCGTCGTCCCACATGCGGGCAGTGGCGTAGTAAGGATGACCCTGGAGCTCATACTGCTCGCGGATCGGCGCCTTGAACGCTTCTTCTTCCGCCGCACTCCAGCTGCCGCCACGCGCTTCAAGACCATCGCGGCGCACGGTGGCGAGCACGCTCGCCGCCTGTTCGCCACCCATCACGCTGATGCGCGCATTGGGCCACATCCACAGGAAACGCGGCGAATAGGCGCGGCCGCACATGCCATAGTTGCCGGCACCAAAACTGCCACCGATCAGCATGCTGATCTTGGGTACCTGCACGGTGGCCACTGCGGTCACCATCTTGGCGCCATCCTTGGCGATGCCGCTATTCTCGTATTTGCGCCCGACCATGAAGCCGGTGATGTTCTGCAGGAACAGCAGCGGAATGCCACGCTGACCGCACAGTTCGATGAAGTGCGCACCTTTCTGCGCCGACTCGCCGAACAGGATGCCGTTGTTGGCGACGATGCCGACCGGATAGCCGTAGAGCTTGGCAAAGCCGCACACCAGGGTGTTGCCGTAGCGCGCCTTGAATTCATCGAAGCGCGAGCCATCGACCACCCGGGCGATGATTTCGCGCACGTCGTAGGGCTTGCGCGTGTCGGCCGGCACGATGCCGTAGATCTCTTCGGGATCGTACAGCGGCTCTTCGCCATAGCCCGGCGTGAGATCGATGCGCTTGCGGTGATTGAGGTTGGAGACGATGCGTCGCGCTAGGTACAGCGCATGAGCATCGTTTTCGGCCAGGTGGTCGGCCACGCCCGACAGCCGGGTATGCACATCACCGCCGCCGAGGTCTTCGGCGGTGACCACTTCGCCAGTCGCTGCCTTGACCAGCGGCGGACCACCAAGAAAGATCGTCCCCTGATTGCGCACGATAATGGTCTCGTCCGACATCGCCGGCACATAGGCGCCGCCGGCGGTGCACGAACCCATCACCACCGCAATCTGCGGAATGCCTTTCGCCGACATGTTGGCCTGATTGAAGAAAATGCGGCCGAAGTGATCGCGGTCGGGAAAGACTTCATCCTGCAGCGGCAGGAAAGCGCCGCCGGAATCGACCAGATAGATGCAGGGCAGATGGTTCTGCTCGGCGATCTCCTGCGCGCGCAAATGCTTCTTCACCGTCATCGGGTAATAGGTGCCGCCTTTCACCGTCGCATCATTGGCGACGATCATGCATTCGACCCCTTTCACGCGACCGATGCCGGTGATCACCCCGGCCGAAGGCGCATCACCGTCATACATGCCTTGCGCAGCAAGCTGACCGACTTCAAGAAACGGCGCGCCCGGATCAAGCAGGTGGTTGACCCGATCACGCGGCAGCAGCTTGCCGCGTGCAGTATGACGCTCGCGCGCAACTTCGCCACCGCCAAGGCTGGCCTCGGCAGTCACCCGGCGCAAGTCTTCGACCTGGGCCCGCATTGCTGCCGCATTGGCCTGAAACTCGGCACTGCGAGTATTGATTGTGGATTTGATCGTACTCATGTCACCTCATCCTGGTGTCCGTTGGTAGCCGGTCGCGCCCGGAGTCCTCCCCCGGCTTGCCAGCCCGACCAGCGCAGTCTCCAAGACTAGCGCCCCGTGCTGGACCACGCCTGCCAAAAAGGTTGCAATTCATGCCAGTGCCTTTCCCGCCCTTGCTGGCATGAGCATTGACTTCCGGGTGCGATAGCCCTGCGATACAGTCAGAGTCCAACTGCTGGTGTTTTCCTGCTGGACCGGCCAGGATATCTGGACTTACTCAACTGAAGGAGCGCCCAATTGATCAAAACGAGCAACTTTTCCAGTCACTTCATCGACAACAACGGAGTCAAAATACACGCAGTCTCTCAGGGAGAAGGACCGCTGGTGCTGATGGTGCACGGGTTTCCGGGCCTTGCCTACAGCTGGCGCCACCAGATGCGGCCTCTGGCAGAGGCGGGTTTTCAGGCGGTTGCGATTGATTGCCGTGGTTATGGCAAAAGCGACCGGCCAAGCGATCCATCAGCATACGACGCCAATGTCTTCACGAGCGACCTTCTGGCCGTCATCAATTACTTTGGCGCTGAAAAAGCTGCGCTGATCGGCCAGGACTTCGGCGCCCAGCACAGCTGGAACCTCGCGGTCCGGCGGCCGGAGCGTGTTGTCGGTGTCATCGGGATGGTTCCCTATGACATGGATCTGGCCGGACGAGCGCTGGAGGGCAGCAAAGGAATCACCGAAAATAGCGCTGCGATGGCAGGCAACAGCATTCCTCCGAGCGAGCGGTTTGCTGTCATGGGCAAAGAAAACTTTGTCCATGTGCATTATTTCCAACAAGTCGGTGTCCCGGAAAAGGAACTCGGCGACGAACCATATCGCCTGCTTCAGACACTGTTCTGGGCACTCTCTGCCGAAGGCGACTTATTGTCTGCATACACGAAGCCAGCCGCAGGAAACGGCTATCTCGATGTTCTGCCTGCCGCACCACCGCTGCCCTGGAGCTGGATGAGCGAGCTGGAAATGAACCACTTCGTCGAAGCGTTCACCCACGCCGACCCGGACAAATCCTTCATTGGCGGACTGAATAGTTACAGAACCGCCGATGTAAATTGGCGCATCGGCGAGAAGTGGGCAGATGCAGATGTGCCCGTTCCAGCAGCGGTGATCGTTGGTGAAGCGGATCCTGTCTTGAAAGTGATTGATCCTGCATGGCAGGACAAAATGGCCAGCCGCTGTGATGACTTGCGCTTCATCGACTTCATCCCCGGCGCAGGGCACTGTGTCCAACAGGAAAGTCCCGCAGCAACGACGGCATCGATTTTGAATTTTTTGCGCGGGCTGGATCGCTGGAGTTAAGGAAACGCTGATCTACTCAGAGCGTCCTTGGCAGCACGGAATCAATGCTCATTGCTTGCACATGCAATGCAAGGGAGCGATGGTGATCTTGCGGCACTGCCTCTTGAGCTCACGCACGAAACTGGATGCGCGACGCGGGTTGTCTTCAGCGATGTAATCACCGATTTTTCCAGATCGCGCTCTGCCTGCGGCAGCAACTCCACCCGCATCAGACTGCGCTTTCCGCCACTGCCTGGTATTTCGCCTCAAGACGATCAAACACCTCGTCCGCCGGAATCAGTGTGCCACCAGAGCCCCCGCGCGGATCGGATCACTGTAGTTGAGTCCGAATTGCACGTTGAAATCTGTGGCGTTGACCTCAGGAATGAGCTTGCCGCCTTCTTTTCTCAAAGAGACAATCCCGTATTTTTCCAGCGTCTTGAGCGTGCGAGAAAGATTGGATTTGTTGCGGGAGGTGATCTGCTCCAGCTCAGCCAGGGAGCCTGGATTGTTATTGATGATTGCCCTCAAAAGCTCTTGATTGTCACTGCTGAGGACTTGGGCCATCGAAGCAACCGATTCAAACCACACCTTGGGTTCGTCTGCGCGAGGCTTGTATTCACCCCTGGCAATGGCAATGGTGCGCTGACGATAGTTTTCTCGCGAGATGATGCCAACGGTCATGATTTTCGCGTTCATATTTCACCTGCTGGTTCAGACATGATCAGTTCAACCTCGTCCCAGAAATCCCCCAGGAGCTTGCCCGGGCTTTCAAACTCGTTTTGTCCAAAAGCCGTCATCGCCCATCGGGAAAACTTCACCATGCAGATCCAGAAGTACCTCAAGACCTGGGTTGCTCGTTTTCTCCTCTGACACATTGACCTCGTTTGAAAGCAGCTGAAGTTGTCATCAGATGATAACATGCCGGACCGGCGGTTGTCGTCTGCCTGACCGGAACCGATGAGACGTTCTCGGTAAAGGAGATGACGTAGTTACCGCAGGCGAAAGAGCGCATGCCTTGCCCCAGCTCAGGGCGCGGCCGACAGGCCTTGGGGGCGACAAGCTACGGGACATCCTGCTTGGCAGAGGCAAGGATGAATCAAATAACCGGAATGTCTCGCTACATGCAGACTGGATGTCCCACAGGTTTTGACGCAAAAGGTGCTGGCCGGTTTTTTGTCGTAAATCCCGAGGCGCTCAATGGCCTGGTCGTTGAGCTTGCACTCTACACCCACTGGCCTCGGTCAGAGCTGCTTGCCATAGAGGCGGCAGAGCTCATCAAGGCCTTGTCCATTGCGCAGCGGCTGTCTGCGCCGCCTTGAATGAAAGGATGAGCATGGTGATTAACGGTCAAGCAGGCCGGGCTTTCCTTGGTTACGCAGCAAGCGCGTGTCGGTCTGCAACGACTGAGGCTCGCCCTGCGTGATACGACAAAACTCCGGGTGACGGGGGTTGAGCAACAGGTTTCGCTCTCCCGGAACAACAGCGCTCGGGACGTTCAGAACAGCGGTTTTTGCGCTCTGCAGCCAGGTAAGTCCCAAGCCTTGAAGTACATCTCTTGCACCGATGGTGCGCCAGTCTTCGGGAAGCTGGTCTATATCAAAACGGGTTTCCGCCAGATCGTCAGGCAAGTGCGCTGGAATCAAGACATAGTTGGCCCGCAAAGGATCATCCTGAACCATGAGCTCCAGCAGGGCCAACGCCTGGGTCTGCGCGGTGTAGACCACTTCGTGGCCTTTGAGATTCCAGCGGCCACCGTAAAGTCTTGCACCCTCGCCGCTGAATGCGGTTGGGGCAAAGCGTGCTGTGGTGATACGCCAAACAGTACGCATCAGGCAAAGACCCCATGCTCAATTCGCCCCAGAGTATCCAGCACGCTGTCGGCTCCAATATCGGTATCCAGCAGCGATAACGGAGTCACGCCCCCCAGAGAGGCGTTGGGGCTTTGCAGCCAGCTCAGCGCGTTGTCGGCGTCTTCAAAAACGTCTTCAGCGCGTTCGACTACACGGGCCAGGCGCACAAGCTTGGCCGATTCCTCCGGCGACAGTACGCCTTCGCGCTTGCGTCTTGCCAGCGTGCGTTCCGGAATAGCCAGTGCTTGTGCCAGCTCGGTTTTGGTGATGCGCGTGATCCGCACCAAAGCATCCACTGACGCCGAGGGCAAACCTTGGCGTACCAGAGGGATCCAGTCCATCACAACCCGAGGAGCGGCTTGGAGTATCGGCTCACCGCCCAACAG
>JAVEVA010000044.1:0-26939 GCA_034005275.1 Thauera sp.
CGTGGCGTGCGCGAGGTGCTGGAAGCCACGGTGCAGCAGATTCGTCCGGGAGCGCAGCTGTATGACTACCAGGACATGACGGCCGAGTTCGAGGTGGAGGCGCGCAGACAGGGGCCGCCGCCGTCTCCGGTGATGCCCGGGCAGGTGGCGAGTCGTGAAGCCGGACGCTTGCTGATCGGTTATCAGCAGGATGGCGTTGAAATGCGCGAGGTGCTGGCGGCGGTGGCCAACAAGACCACCTATCAGGGCCATGTGCTGATGAGTGTCGGCGGCATCAGCTCGATTCGTGGTCCTGCCGGCCGCGTTGACCTCGCCGCGCTGGAGCGGGTGATCAGCGCTGGACGGCCGAATCAGCAGTGGATGGAGTTTTTCAAGCAGCGGATCAAACACAATATGGATCGCTTCTACGCCGGGCAGACGCAACAGATCAATGACTGGCATCAGCGCCAGATGGCGATCATCAACGCGCGCGGGGCTGCGGAGCGTCACGCCATTCGGATGCGTACCAATCAGGAAGTGGCCAATATCTACAGTTCGATCGCCGCCAACAACAGTGAGACCTCCGAGCGCATGCACCGACGTGCCCTCGAAGGGATTGGCGAATACAACAGCTTTGCCGGCATGCAGGGTACGACGGTGCAATCGAGCATTCACGGTGGCAATTACGTCTACCAGAACCCGAACGATCCATCGCAGGTGTTCAGCACCAACAATCCTTCTGCTGTACCGCCGGGCTACATCGAGTTGCGGCGCCTGCCTTGAAGTGCGGTCAGTTGCTTCCCGACAAGGCGGTTTCAGGCCCGGCCGGAGGCTGAGCCTGAGTGGCGAGGCGGCCGAGCACGGCATCGAGATCAACGGAGTCAATCTGCGTCGGCGGCAGGTATTGTCTGGCGTAGTCGAGATGGACGCCTGAACGCAGGAAAAGCGCCAGCAGTTCGGCGTCGATGTGTTGTTCAGCGGCGTAGCCGACCAGGATGTCGACTGCTTCGGACAGTTTCTTGGCGTTCTTGTATGGCCGGTCGGCTGCGGTGAGGGCTTCGAAAATATCGGCAATCGCCATGATGCGCGCCGGAATCGACAAGTCGGCACCGCGCAGGCGACGCGGGTAGCCCGTGCCGATCAGCGTCTCGTGGTGGGTGCCGGCGTATTCCGGCACGCGTTTGAGGTTGCTGGGCAGCGGCAGGGCTTCGAGCATCAGGATGCTCTGGATGACGTGCTCGTTGATCTTGAAGCGTTCTTCGGCATTGAGCGTGCCGTGCAGGATGCTGAGGTTGTAGAGTTCGCCGAAGTTGTACAGCTGGGTGGGTACATCCATGTTGAAGCCCTGCTCCGGACCGAATTGCTGGTTGGCCGGACGCGGCACGATATGCCAGGCCTGATCGGCGAGCAAGGTCTCGCTGGCGGGCAAGCTGAGTGGTGGCGTGTCTGCGCGTTGCGCGAGTTCAGTGTGCGACAGGCCAAGCCGGTCGTCGAAATGGCGTTGCCAGCGCTGGGCACCGATCTGCTGCAGGCGCTCGCTGGCCGCCGGGTCCATTGCCTCGCTGCCCAGATTGCAATGGGCGATAAAAGCAAAATCGTCGGCGAGTTGTGCGATGCGCTGCTCGAATGCGGCTTCGGCCAGTGCTGCGTCCTCTCCCTTGAGCGTGGCCTGGAGCGCAGTGATGCGGGCGTCGCGCCACAGCACTTCGAAGCGGGTACGAATTTCGTGGATGCGGTTGTAGAGGGTTTCGAGCTTGGTCGCCTTGTCCATGACATAGGCTGGCGTGGTGATCTTGCCGCAGTCGTGCAGCCAGGCACCAATGCGGAACTCGCGCCATTCTTCGGCATTGCTGAAGTTGAAGGTCGCGAACTTGCCTTCGCTGCTGTTGCAGGCCGCTTCAGCGAGCATGGTCGCCAGCACCGGCACGCGCGCGCAGTGGGCGCCGGTATAGGGACTCTTGGCATCGATCGCGTTGGCGAGGATGCGCACCATGGCATCGATGAGGCTGGTCTGTGCCTTGAGCAGCTGATGGTTTTCGAAAGCGGTCGCGGCCTGGGCGGCAAAGGCCTTGGCGTACTGGATCACCGACGTGGGAAAGGGCCGGCTGCCGTTGTGCTGGCGGGAGTTGTCCAGCTGGAGCACGCCGATCAATTCACCGCCACTGGTATGCAGGGGCAGAATGAGGGCGCAGTGCTGCCGGCCGTCGTGTTCGAGTTTGTCAGCAAGGACGGGTTGGCCGCTGGCAATTGCCTGGGTGCACAAGGCGGCAGGGCTGTCGGCGGACAAGTCGCCGTCGAGGTTCAGGCGCTCACCGTGGCGATTGAGCAACTGCCCCTCGCCCTGCTGCAGATAGAGCTCGGCGCTGTCTGCCTGGGTGAGCTGGATCGCTGCTTCTTCGATGCGTTCGAGCAGGCGTTCGGGGTCGCGTTCGGCAGCGAGCAGCAGACCGTGATCGACCAGAGTCTGCAGTTTGTGCAAGGCGTCGTTGAGCTCCGCAGTGCGTGCCTGCAAGGAAACTTTCATCAGGCGCTGAGCGCTGCCCAGCGCCTGAAATTCATGGGTGAGCAGGCCGAGGCGGGGATTGCCGCTGAAATCGAAGCGTTTGATCCGTTCGGCGTCATCGGCGAGTTCGCTGACTGCCGAGGAGGCGCTGCGGGCGACGATGAAACCCAGTGGCAGGGCGATGGCCAGCAGGCCGGCGGCGATGAGGGTCAGATCTTCGCCAAGTCGGAGGATGGGCGCCGAAAACGCGGCGGTCGGTGAAAAAGCGGCGATGCGCGTACTGCGGCCAGGCCTGAGTTCGACGCTGCGCTCGGCGTAAACAAAGGGCTGCCCATTGACGCTGGCGATATGGACGCCGGCGATCTCGTCGGCCGCGTTGACGTTGTGTCTGCTGGTGAGCAGGGCGCGCAGATAGGGATCGCCGCTGTCATCGGGCCATTGCAGCGGTCGGGTCGGTACTGCGTCGCGCAGGCCCGGCGTGAATGCGAAAACCAGCACGCGACCGAGGCTGTCGAGAACCACTACGCCGCCTTCCTGACCGCGCAGGTCGGACGCGATGAACTGGCTCAGATCATGCAGACGGAGATCGACGGCGAAGACCCCGCCGCCGCCCCGGAAGCGCTGGGCGAGGGTGATGCCGATTTCTTCCGAGCTGGCAAACAGGTAAGGCTCGGTGATCTGCAGTTCGGCGTGATCGCGGGCGACGCTGAACCACGGCCGGCTGGAAGGGTAGTAGTCGGTATCCTGCACGCGCTCGCTGATCAGGGCGCCATCCGCGTCGATGAAGCGCCAGTGTTCACTGCGCCGGCCGGCGTCGTCGTGGGTGATCAGGCGGATGGCGTTCCAGGTGCGGGGGGGCGCTCCAAGGCTGGCCGCCAGTCGAGCTTCTTCGCGCACGCCGATGAGCTGGACGAAGTCTTCATTGTCGAGGCCGAAATAAATGCCGTGGATTTCATCGTGACGCGCGATGATGTCGATGAAGTTGTCGAGCAGATGCTCGTTGTTCACCACGCCGGCTGCATCCCGCTCGAGATGGAGGATCAGGTTTGCCTGAACACGAACCAGATCGCCGGCCTGGCTGAGCATGGTATCCAGGCGAGCGGCATTGCGGGCGGCAATCTGGGCAAAGATGGTGCCGGCGTTCTGCTCGGCCATGCTCACCAGCCGGCCATGACCGAAATAGAGAAAGGCAGCGGTGAGCGAAACCAGGAACAGCGCCAGGATGGTAGTCAGCAGGTGGTGAAAGCGAAGCTGCAGACGCATGGCAACAGGTGCAGGTTTGATCCCGCAGGCGGAATGACCGGAGCAGGATAACGCAATTTGCCATGCTGGCGCTGATTTCAGCCTTGGCGGTGCACGAACGCACTGGATGCCCGCCTTCGCGGGCATGACGGGGTTTTGCTGCGGACTTTGTGTTTTGCCGCATGCCCCGCTTCCGTCATTTCCACGCAGGCGGAAATCCAGTCT
Organism: Thauera sp.; assembly: GCA_034005275.1. Classification (GTDB taxonomy): domain Bacteria; phylum Pseudomonadota; class Gammaproteobacteria; order Burkholderiales; family Rhodocyclaceae; genus Thauera. The sequence goes on from JAVEVA010000044.1 coordinate 3,950, forward strand.
CGTTGCGCTGCCCCGGCGGTCGTGGATGCGGGCCTGGGTGGAGATGACGGGGTTTGCCGGTTCGGTCAGTCCGTACCGCTTTCCTTGGCCAGTACGTGCGCCATGCGGATGATGTAAGCGCGAATTGCGTCGACCTGTTCTGCCTGCAGGCTGGTGGAAAAATCCGGCATGCCGCGTTTGGCGAGCAGGCCTTCCAGCGGCGGACGGCGGAAGAGGGCAGCATCGTCCAGATAAGGCGAGTAGCGCAGATCCTGCATGCCGCCGCCCGCCACTGCAGCAGCACCGTGGCATTGCATGCAGTAGTGGGCGTAAAGCTGGCCGCCGAGGGTGACCGCCTGCTCGCTGCCTGCGTCGGCTGGCGGTGTGCGTTGTGGGCGGCTGTCGCGGGCCGGCATCGGTGCCAGGCCACCCAGTTTCCACACGAAGACGCCGCCTGGCACCGGCGCATCTGCACGAGGCAACAACGCCGCCGAGCTGACATGAATCGAGCTGCCGAAGCCGGCGGCAGCGGCAATGTATTGCACGCCGTCAAGCTCGTAGCTGATCGGCCCGCCGAGAATGTCGAGCCAGGTGTCGGACTGCCACAGGCGGCGACCATCGACGGCATCGTAAGCGACCAGACCTTCGCCACCGACCCCTTGCCAGACCACGCCCCCAGCGCTGGCGAGCACACCGCCATTCCAGAAGCCGGGATGAGCTACCCGCCATTTCGCCTGGCGTGCCACCGGGTCCCAGGCCAGCAGATGACCACGCATGGCAGCTTTGGCCTGTTCGATCACGCTGCGCTCGGGCGGCATGGGCGGGGTGACCACCCCGGTATTCCAGCGGTCGGTTTCGCTGCGGAAGTGTTCATCCTTCATCATGAAGCCGATCAACTCCTGCGCCGGGATATACACCAGGCCGGTGTCCGGGCTGTAGGCCATCGGTTGCCAGTTGTGGCCGCCGAGCTGGGAAGGCTGCACCATGAACGGCGCGCCGACCGGATAGCGTGCGGCCGGGTTCTCCACCGGGCGGCCGCTGGCGAGGTCGACCTGGCTCGCCCAGTTGGTGGGTACATAATTGTCGGCGGCGAGCAGCTCGCCGTTGGCACGATCCAGCACATAGAAGAAGCCGTTCTTCGGCGCCTGCATGATCACCTTGCGCAGCTTGCCGTCGATGTTCAGCTCGCTGAGGATCATGTGCTGGGTGGCGGTGTAGTCCCAGCTGTCGCCCGGTGTGGTCTGATAATGCCAGACGTATTCGCCGCTACCGGCGCGCACGGCGACAATCGACGACAGGAACAGATTGTCGCCGCCGCCCGGACTGCGCAGGTCGCGGTCATGCGGTGAGCCGTTGCCGACGCCGAAATAGAGCAGATCGAGTTCGGGGTCCCAGGCCATCGAATCCCACACTGTGCCGCCGCCACCGAATTGCCACCATTCGCCGTGCCAGGTCGGCAGGGCCAGTTCGCGCAGAGGACGGTCGGAAGCTGCGCCGTCGTCGCCGGCTGCCGGATTGCCGGGCACGGTGTAGAAGCGCCAGCGCAAGGCGCCAGTGTGCTTGTCATAGGCCGAAACAAAGCCGCGCACGCCGTATTCGGCGCCGCCGTTGCCGATCACCACCAGGTCACCGGCAATGCGCGGTGCGCCGGTGATGGTGTAGGGCTGGGCGGGATCGAAAGTCGCGGTCGACCACAACAGTTTGCCCTGCTGCGCATCCAGCGCCTGCAGCCGGCCATCGATGGTGGCGACAAACACTACGCCGCCATCGACCGCCACGCCGCGATTGACCACGTCACAGCAGGCGTGGATGCCTTTGCCGGCGGGGACTTCCGGATCGTGTTGCCATAGCAGTTCGCCAGTGCGGGCATCGAGCGCATAGACCACGCCCCAGGGGCCGCTGACGTAGAGCTTGCCGCCGACCATGATCGGCGTTGCTTCGACGCCACGCGCACGGTCGAAGCGGAACTGCCAGGCCAGACCGAGCGCGTCGATGTTGGCCGGGGTGATCGATTTGAGCGGTGAGAAGCGGGTTTCGGCGGCATTCAGACCGTGACGCGGCCATTCGCTGCCCGCTTCGGTGCTGATCGCCGTGCTGGCATGGGTGAGCAAGGCCAGGCAGAGTGCTGAGTTGGCAAGCAGGGAAAATAGAGCGGACAGGCTCCGGGGCATGAGCTGGGGCATGGGATTCTCGGCGCAGTTCAGGGATGTGCGCATCTTGTCTGTCACCGAGCCGGCTTTCATCGTCCGTCCGGGTGAATCGAAAAAATTGATTGGCGCATTTGGTCTAGTCGATTTGAACGATTGAGCATCTGTTTCACTGTGGCATCGTTGCGCCAACACCGGGTCGATGAACGGCCCTGAATACAGAGGTGAATACGCATGGGTCTGAAAGGAAACGCCGCCATTGTCGGCGCCGCGCAGTACAAGCCGGAAAAATACGCCACCGCGCCGCAGATGTTCCATCTTGAGCAGGTCGCTGATCTGGCTGGCAAGGCGCTGGCCGATGCCGGGCTGAAGTCGTCCGATATCGACGGCATGGTCATTCATGGGCCGCAATTCCACGAAGCACAGGTGTTCGTGCCGGCGATGGCCGCCGAATACCTCGGGCTGTCGCTCAATTTCGCCGAAGTCGTTGACCTCGGCGGCTGCTCGTCGGTGGCGGCAGTGTGGCGTGCAGCGATGGCGATCGAAATGGGCTTGTGTCAGGCCGTATTGTGCGTGATCCCGTCGCGCATGGCGCCGTTCGGCCCGGAAGAAGATCCGAGCTGGATGATGCGGGCGATGCGTTTTGGCGGTCACAGCACTGCTTTTGGTGCGCCTGAGGCTGAAATCGACCTGCCTTACGGTCACATGGGTCAGAACACCGGCTATGCGATGATCGCCCAGCGTTACGCAGCCAAATATGGCTACGATCCGGTGGCGATGGCCAAGATCGCCGTCGATCAGCGCACCAACGCGCTTGCCAACCCGGATGCCAGCTTCTTCGGCAAACCGCTCAGCATCGAAGACGTGCTCAACAGCAAGATGGTCGCCGAGCCGCTGCGCGTGCTCGAAATCGTGATGCCGGTGGCCGGCGGTGCTGCAGTGATCGTCGCGTCGAAGGAAGTCGCCGCCCGGGCAAAAAATCGCGGTGCCTGCATCACCGGTTTTGGTGAGCATCTGTCGTTCAAGTCGCCGACCTACGCGCCCGAGATGACCGACACCCCGATCGGCCCGGCAGCAGAACGTGCGTTCAAGATGGCCGGCATCCAGCGCAGCGACATTCAAGCTGCACAGATTTACGACTGCTACACCATCACCGTGCTGCTCACGCTGGAAGATGCCGGTTTTGCGCCGAAGGGCGAAGGCATGCGCTGGGTGCGCGAGCATGATCTCACCTACAAGGGCAACTTCCCCATGAACACCCATGGCGGTCAGCTCAGTTTCGGCCAGAGCGGCACTGCCGGCGGCATGTCGCAGGTGATCGAAGCTTTCCACCAGATTTCCGGCCGCGCCGGCGAGCGTCAGCTCAAGCGCTGCGATACCGTGTTCGTCTCCGGCACCGGCGGGGTGATGAGCGAGCAAGGTGCATTGATTCTCCAGGGAGCCTAAGCAGGATGTCGACCAACAAGCCATTGCCGTCAGCGACGCATATTTCCGCCCCCTACTGGAAGGCGCTGCAGGACAAGCGCATCAGCATTCCGCAGTGCCAGGATTGTGGCCACTGGATCTTCTTTCCGCGCCGTCACTGTGACAAGTGCTGGTCGCAGAACCTTGAATGGAAGGAAGTGAAAGGCAGCGGCACGCTGTATACCTACACCATCGCCCGCATCCCGACTTTGCCTGATTTTGCCGACGAGGCACCGCAGAAACTGGCAGTGATCGAACTCGACGAAGGTGCGCGCATCAACACCACCCTGATCGGCGTCGAAGAGTCGGCAATCAAGGTCGGCATGCGCGTCAAGCCGGTGTTCGACAAGGTGAGCGAAAACGGCACTGTACTGCTGCGCTTCACCGCCGCCGACAATGATCTGCCCAGCGAGCGTGACAGCACGCCGGCAGCTCAGGCTGCCGCGGCACAGGCCGAAGCCGAAGCGGCGGCCGCCGCGATCAGCAAGCGTCAGATCCGTTTCGATGACGAAGCGGCGATGAAGGCACTGGTGAGCGAGGAATACAGCCCGTGGAGTGGTCAGGTGGTGGTCGATCAGGAGCTGATCAACGACTTCGCCCGCCTGTCCGGCGATAACTACTGGATTCACACTGACGCCGAACGTGCGGCCAAGCAAAGCCCCTTCGGCGGCACCATTGCCCAGGGTGCGCTGGTGCAGGTGCTGCAGTCGCGTCTGACCATTCCGCTTGATTTTGAAGTGACTGGTTTCAACAACATGGTCAATTACGGCTCCGACCGTCTGCGCTTCCCTTCGCCGGTACCGGCTGGTTCGCGCATTCATGCCCGCTCGCGGGTCAAATCGGTCGAGAAGCTGGCAAAGGGCATGCAGGTGACGATGGAAATCGTCACGCATGTGGTCGGCAGTGATCGCCCCTCGGTGATCAACGACCTGGTCATTCTTTACATGTAAGGAATGGTCGCCGCCGCTCTCAGCGGGTTCGAGAGCAGCGTTGGCAGTAAGTGCAGTTTTGCTGCATGGTTTTCTCCTCTAGTTCAGCCGCCGCCCTCCCTCAGGGCAGGCGGCTTTTTTTTGCCCCTCGCTCATCTCTCAGAACGACAGTCCCAGGCGCAGGTGATAGCTGGTGCCGTTGTAGCCGAAGGGGGCGTACTGCGAATAGCGCACCGGTTTGCCCGAGCCCATCACGCTGTCGTCGGTTGCGCCCCATTCAGTCGGTTTGACATTGAACAGATTGGTAGCACCGATGGCGAGTGTGAGCCCGGGTTGCACGCGCCAGGCGAGCTCGGTATCCAGCGTCCAGCGGGCGGCGAATTTGTATTTTTCATCGCCCTTGGTGCTGAAAAAACTGCCGTGGCGGTTGAGGTTGAAAGCCAGGTCAACTGCCGCAGTGCTGTAGAGCGCCCATAGCCTGAATGCCTGGGCAGGCTGGCCGTCGGTGATGCTGACACGGGTGTAGGGGTCGAGGACGAGGGCACCCATGTCGACGCCGAGCACGCTGGGTGATGGATTGACTTTGCGGATCAGGGTGCGGGCGTACTGGTAGGCGGCATTCAGGCGCAGACGGCCGCCGTTGCGGAACTCGTGATGATAGTCGAGTCGCAGGTCAAGGCCGCGCGTGCGGGTGGCAAGCGCATTGGTGAAATAGGTCGCTGCGTCCACGTGGTGATCAAGCAGGATGGCCTGCGCTTCGGGGCTGAGCGCTGCCAGGTTCCAGCTGGCAATGTAGCCGGTGCTCATGATGCGATCATCGATGTCGGTGATGAACAGATCAGCGCTGGCATTCAGGTTGGCGCTGGGCTCGAACAGCAGGCCGGCAGTCAGGTGATGCGATTTTTCCGCCTTGAGCTTGCGGGCACCGAGTGCGCGTGCCACTGGATGATCGACGCTGAAACTGCCGTATTCGACGATTTCTTCTCCGTCACGGATCATCGATGTCGCGTTGAAATGGGTTTGCGACATCGAGGGCGCGCGGAAACCCGAGCTCAGGCTGCTGCGCAGCAACCACTGACGGTGAGGACGCAGCCGCAGGGCCAGCTTGCCATCCAGCGTGGTACCGAAATCGCTGAAATGTTCTGCGCGCACGGCGCTGTCGACGCTCAGTTGCGGACTGAAAGTGGTTGTCAGATCAGCGTACACAGCCTGGCTTTGCCGGGTGGCGCTGAGGGCGTTTTCGGGACGAAAGCCTTCAAAGCCCTGCGCACCCGGAAACCAGGGTGATTCGCCGCCGAGTTGCCAGGAGGCGAGTTCTCCGGCATGAATGCGGTAGCGCTGGTGGCGGAATTCGTAGCCGATCGCCAGGACGTGGCGTCCCCATTGATGGCTGAAATCGGCATTGAAGACCTGTTCCTGCAGATCGAGACTGCCGCTGTCAAAGGAGCGCGGTGACTGTTCGCCCAAGGAGCGGTTGAGCGAATCGCGCACCCGGAAAGCGAAATCGTTCTTGCCCAGCGTGTAACTGATATCCCACTCACTGCTGCCATTGCTCACCCCGCGAATCCCGGCGGTCAGGTTGTAATCACGGATCAGCGGGTGGATGCTGGGCCGATAACCGTCGGGGTAGATGGCCGGGACGTTGCGCGGATCATCGCTGCGCCGGAAGAAGGCGCCGGCGCTGCTGCGGCGCTCATTGAAGTGGCCGTGGGCGTACAGGCTCAGGTCGCCACGCGGAATTTCACCATTCAGGCTGAGCAGGGCATCCTTGCTGCGCGCATCACCAAAATGCAGATTGACCCGGCCACCATCGAGCGCATCGGCGCCGGCACGATTGGTCGCGCCGCGATCACGCCATTCGGCGGTCAGGTTGATGAAGCCATCGTGGGCAAGCGGGATGCTCTGCAACAGACTGGCCTGGCGGCTGATGCCATCGCCGGCGCTGCTGCGTCCGTAGCGCAAGCCGAAGTGGCTGCGATGGCCATAGCCCTTGAGGACGATGTTGATGATGCCGGCAATCGCATCCGAGCCGTATTGCGCGGCGGCGCCGTCACGCAGGATCTCGACCCGTTCCACCGCGCTGAGCGGAATGACATTCAGATCAGTGCCCGAACTGCCGCGACCGATGGTGCCATTGGTGTGGAGCAGGGCGCCCTGATGGAGGCGCTTGCCATTGATCAGCACCAGCACCTGATCGGGATTGAGCGCACGCAGGGTGAATGGCGGGCTGTGGTCGGTGCCGTCGGCAATCGACGGACGGGGGTAATTGAAGCCGGGTAGCAGGGTCGCGAGCGCGCGCGCGAGTTCGATTTCACCCGAGTGTTCGAGCTGGGTGGCGGTGATGACATCGATCGGCACTGTGGCGGAGTATGCGGTGCGGGCATTGCGACGTGAGCCGACATTGGCCTGTGCTGCAGTTTCGACCTCAATCAGACTCTCGAGCGGGAGGGCAAAGTAGTCATCGGCCGGGTCGGTGGCAGCACAGGCCGGACCGCCGAGGAAGGCGAGCAGACAGAAAGAGTGCAGGGCTGGCTTCACTTCAGTCTCTCCCGATAAGCGTGGCGATCGCCAGTAGCGGAGCGCTGATACGCAAGCCTTTTGCCAGCGCAGCATCATGATTGATGGTGATCTGCGCATGCTGGGCGACAAAATTGATCTGGATGACCCCGCCGCTGGCAGCAAAACCACGCGCGGCGCTCACGGTCAGGACCGGTTGCAGGCGCAGCGCATCAAGCTGTCGCTGCCGCAAGGTCGCCTGGCTGCTGGCAATGAAGAGCAGGTCGATGGCGGTGATCTGTTCGTCTGCACCAAGCCGGTGAATGCGTACCGGTCTGCCCTGGATGCGCTTGCCGGCGTAAAGCTGCTCAAGGCGTTCGGCCAGCGCATCGTCATCCGTCACACCGATGCTGAACACTTCACGCTGATGTGGCGGCCAGTCAACATAGCTGGCAAAGCGGCCAAGGAAAACCGCCAGCAGCAACTGCTCGTCGCGGCTGCCCTGTGCCAGGGCCAGCGAGCAGCTGATGACCAACAGGAGAGCGAGACCACAGCGTTTGAGCATTTCAGTCAGGCATGCGCTTGCAGATCGGTGCTGGTGCAGGTTCGGTTGCGTCCATTGGACTTGGCCGCGTAAAGCGCCTGATCGGCCGCTTCGATGAGCTTGCTGGTGAAGCCGGGGTCGGCAATCGCAGCATGGACGCCGAGGCTGATGGTGGCTTGCAGGCTTTGTCCGTCCTCAAGAACAAAAGTGTGGGCGGCAGTGCGCAGACGCAGACGTTCGGCAATCAGCTTGCTGGTCGCCAGATCGGCATGCTCGCACAAAAGGATGAACTCTTCACCGCCGAAACGGCCGGCAAGATCGTAAGGGCGGGCACTGGCGCGCAGGATATCCGCCAGTTCGCGCAGTACCAGGTCGCCCGCCGGATGCCCGTAGCGGTCATTGATGCGTTTGAAGTGATCGACATCCAGCATGATCAAACCCATCGGCTCTTGTTTGCGTGCACTGCGAATCGCCATCTTTTCCAGCTTTTCCAGCACCTCACGACGATTGGCCAGTCCGGTCAGTGCATCGGTCCTGGCCAGTCTGTTGAGCGCATCATCACGTTTGCGGATCTCGGCCAGCATCGCATTGAAGCCCTGGTAAAGTTCGCCGAATTCGTCCTTGCGCAAGGTCTTGATGCGGTGCTGATAGTTCTGGTCGCTGGCGATGCTGCGCATCGTGTTGATGAGCAAGTCCAGTGGCGCGGTGAATACTGCCTGCAAGCGCAAGGAAAGCAGCAGCAGGCCGATGAAGATGATCACCGTGGTGACGGTCTCGACGAGGATGAAACTGCGCATCTTGGCAAACATGCCTTCGTTGTCGGACACAATCGACAAGCTGCCAAGCGGGATGTCGTTGAGCTCGATCCGATGAACGACAAGGTGGTGGTTGCGGGTAAACTGATCCAGTCGGGAGAGCGTGGTGAGCCTGCTTTCGAAGCCGGAAATCGTCTCTTCAAGGCTGGCAAGCTGTGTGGACTCCAGTGCGGTGTCCTGATAGCTGCCGAGCAGGTGCTCGTGTTCGTCGCGTACCTGGGCGAGCAGGATGTGGGGGTTGGCCTTGAGGGGCGCAAGCAGCTTGTCCACGCTGGCGGCGTCATGAAAGGCAACGGCCGCGCGCAGATTTTCGGCGATCACGTCGGCCATCTGATGGAGGTCGCGCAAGGAGGCTGCGCGCTCGTTGACATAGGTCGAATAAAGCGCCACCAGCGAAAACACCAGCAGGGCCAGCGCAGAGCTCAGACCGAGCAGTGCGAGCAGCTTGCTGCGAATCGACAGACCTTCGAACATCGCTCCGGCTCTTGTCCCGATCGTGCCAGGGCTCAGTCTGGCCGGCGGCGGGCTGCATGCTCATCGACTGCCGCGTCGATCAAAGTGCCGCCCAGACCGAAATGCCCGGCTTGGCCGGGGGCGAAGGGCTGTGCCGGAGCGGGGCAAGCAGGCGCGGAAGCATTCATGTCTGGTCTCGGCAAAAAGGATGGGGGTGAGGGAAGAATGCCGAAACAAGGTCTGCGTAGTCCATGCCCGCGGCGCTGAGGTCAGGCCAAGTGTGGCAAAAGCATTGCAAAAAGGCTACTCGGCAGCGAGGAGGGCTGGTTCAGGCCAAGTTTCCCGTGAGTCTGATCGGCAAGCTGACTTCGGATCTGTTGTACTTCGACCCAGGGCTGCGGGGTTGAGACAGGACTGGTGCCGGGAGACGAACGAGCAGCTCAGGTTTCGGCAACTCCTTTTCCCGGTACGAGTAAAATGACCGCTCAAATTTGCTCCTCTGAGGTCGTGATCGTGGGTCAGCATGTAAAGTGGGAAAAGCGTGTCCAAGTTGATGCTGCATGCCTGGTGTGCGGGAATCCCGCGGGAAATGCGCTGGTGTTGTCGGCGATGCATTGGCGTCCCGAGCGCGGTCAGATGCGGCTGCTTGAATGTGCCCGATGCCGAAGCTGCTTTTATCCGGATGCAGCAGAGCTGAACAGTGATTATCCGAGCCTGGAGTCAGTGTTGGCGGATCCGGATTTCCCGATTCTGGTGCACCACTATCTGGAAATTGTCGGCGGCCTTGATTGGAAGGTCTGGCTGCTTGAACAATTGCCGTTCGAGCAGTTTTCCACGGTCCTTGAAGTCGGATGCAATGCCGGGGTGACTCTCGACTATTGCCGCCTGCAATGGGGCGCCGATGTCGTTGGACTTGAGCCGTCCGCTTACGGGGTTGTGGGCGGAGAAATGCTTGAACTCCCCATACTTCCGAAGTACATGAGCAAGGCAGAAGAGCTGAGCGGACGAACTTTCGACTTCATCTATGCAACTGAAGTGCTCGAGCATGTACCGGATCCGGCCGGATTTTTGCGTGAGCTGCGTAGTTTCCTGGCGCCGGGCGGGGTGTTGTTGCTGACTACTCCGCGTTCGGGCGCGGTGTCACGTGCCACACCGGTTGGACAACTGTACGCTGCCCTCTCGCCTGGTTCGCATTATTTTCTCTTGTCGCCGAATTCCTTGCGCGCCTTGCTCGAAGGTGCGGGGTTTTCGTTTGTCGAGATTACTGATTTTGGCATGACCAACGTCGCGCTGGCTTCGGATGCTGATCTGGTCCGGCAAGCTTGTCCGGATGTGGCAGAGCGCTTGAAGGAGTACTACGCGAAGGCGCTTGATCGTGGGGGTGAGAGAGTTCGGCTCGGAAATCTGATCAATTACTATGTTTTCGCCTCACGTTGCGGCGAGTTCGATCCGCACCGGGAGTTTGCCGCTCGCATCGATTCGGATCTCGATCGATTGTTCGGTATTGATCTGCGCAATCCTGAGTCGTTGATTGATGCTGTACTGAATGCAGGTGGGTTGGTCGATTTCGGCAAGGTGATGCCTTATGCGCTGCCATTTTTTCTGGAACAGCGGGCCCGAAACGAATCGTCGAATCCGGTGCTTGAAGAGGAAATCAAGGCGCTGGCAGCTCTGCTCATGGCACGAGGGCTGCAAATCGATTTTCAGAATCTTTTTGTCTATCACGAAGCTTTCGAGCGGTGCTGGCGTGGATCGCTGCCCAGGTCTTCGCGCGCCATCGCATTGCATGCCGTGACGCGCGATATGGTCGACAAGGTTCCGGAGCTTGCTGCCGCCAGTCGTGGGTTCGTGGCGCGTGTTCGGCGCAAAGTCGCCCGTGTGGCCGAAGGGATCATGCGGCAGCCGCTCTCCCTGATGAAGTTCGTTGATTGATTGCGTCTGTGAGCAGAGCTGAAATCCGGTCCGTTTTCGTCTTGCTTGGGTCTTGCTTGCGTGCTGCCCCGGGGCAATGTCTGCTCAGGCTGACCTTAGTCGGATGGCGTTTTGACGCTCGTCGCGGCAGTGCGGCGGGCAACGTCCAGGCGTCTGGCCAGCGCAGTCTCGCTCAGGTCAAGCTCGGCGACCAGACTGCGCAATGATTCGTCGTTGATCCGATGAGCGTGTCGTTCGGCATACAGCGCCTTGCGCTCGACGTGCAGTGCCTTCAGCCGCAGCTCCTGTTCGACCAGATGGCGCTGGCGACGCTGCTGGATCGCATCCGGCGTTTCAGCTTGTGCTTCCACATTGGTGACTGGGACATCGTCGTCAAGCAGGTCGATGCGTTTGCGATACTCCTGGGTGAGCCGGCCGGCGGCTTCCTGGTATTGCGCCAGCCACTGCGGATCGGCGGTTTCGGCGGTGGTTTTGTCGAGCAACATCGAACTGATCGCTGCCCGGCAAGCGGCCAGGCGGGCACGGCGTTCTTCCTGCACCGCAACGGGTTCGCCTTCTGGTGGCAGCCGTCGCAGCACCAGCGGCAGGCCGATGCTGCCCATCAGCAGGGTGAGCAGGATGGTGCCGGTCGCGATGAAAATCAGTTGATCGCGCGCGGGGAAAGCGCTGCCGTCGTTGAGCAGCAACGGCACGGACAGCGCGCCGGCCAGCGTCACCGCGCCACGGATGCCGGCCAGGGTGGTTGCCAGGGTGAGCAGCGGCGAAGGCTTTTCCGTCAGCTTGCCTTCGGCATGGGCGCGCCCGAGGCTGGTGTGCACGCCCGTGCTGAGCCAGGCCCAGCGCATCAGCAACAAGGCAGCCGAGATCAGCACGGTCTGGCCAACCGGCACCCACCAGTGGTCGCCAGCCTGCAACAGGGTGGTGCCGATGATCGACGGCAACTGCAGGCCGAGCAGCAGGAAGATCGCTCCGTTGAAGGCGGATTCGACCATCGCCCAGGTGCCTTCAGTCTGCATGCGTTCGGTGATGAATTCGCTGCGGTTCAGATCGGCGAAATTGGTCGTGATCCCGGCGGCGACTGCGGCCAGAATGCCTGACACCCCGATGCGCTCGCCGACGATGTAAGCGGCAAACGGCAATAACACCAGCAGCAGCACCATCTGGGTGGCGGCCACGTCGCCCAGCCTGCGGGTGACGGCATCGCGGGCCACGGCGAAGCTCCAGCCGATCAGCGCGCCGGCAGTCAGTCCGCCGGCCGCCATCCAGAAGAATTCTTTTGCAGCTTCGTCCCAGGAGAACAGTCCGGTGAGTGTTGCCGCGATGGCGAACTTGAGTGCGACCAGACCGGATGCGTCATTGAGCAGTGATTCGCCTTCGAGCACATGCATGGTGGTTGCAGGCATGCCCAGATTGCGGGTGATCGCTGACACGGCGACCGCGTCGGTGGGCGATACCACTGCCGCGAGCGCGAACGCCACGGTGAGCGGCATCTCCGGAATCATCCAGTGGATCAGATAGCCAAGGCCGAGCACGGTCACCAGCACCAGACCGAAAGCGAGGGTCAGGATCGGTTTGTAAAGCGCGAAAAACTCCCGCTTGGGAATGCGCCAGCCATCGGCGAACAGCAAAGGCGGAATGAACAGCAGCAGGAACAGCTCGGGATCGAAGGCAATGTGCAGGCCTTGCTGCGGCCAGGCCAGCAAACTGCCGAGGCCGATCTGGATCAGTGGCAGCGGAATGGCGCGCAGGTAACGGGCAGTGATGCCGGTCAGCGCGCCCAGCATCAGCACCAGCAGCACGGTTTCGACGGTATGCACGGATGTTCCTTGCGATGGGGATAGGACAAAGCCGGATCGATTCAGTCCCACAGCGGTGGATGAGCGAGGCTGATTCTGCTACGAAACAAGTGCCCGTACCACTGTCGTGTTTTACTTTACATGGAGTTCGGGTTTACCGCTTGCGCGGCTCCCCAGGGATCGATCCTGGCACTTCCGTGCGAAAGCTGCCGTGGGAGCGGCGCAAGCCGCGAATGGGGTTTGTTTGTCGGGCGGTGGTGTTCGCGACTCGCGTCGCTCCTACGAAACTCTGCGCGTACCGCAGATTCGCGGCTGCTCTCTATCTGCGCAGCGGTGATGCGACAATGGAGGTCTGTTTTGCGGTTTCTTTCTGTTCGCCATGCTTGAACTTCATGCTGTGGGCAAAGTGTTGCCCAACTCGCCTCCGATGCCGCCTCGCGTCCTGTTCGACGAGCTCGATTTCGCGCTTGCGGCAGGGGAGTGTGTTGCCATCATTGGTGAGTCGGGCAGTGGCAAATCGAGCTTGCTCAATTGCATTGCCGGTCTGGATCGCATTGATCAGGGGCGCATCGTGCTCGCAGGTGAGCGGATTGATGCGCTCGACGATGATCGGCTTGCCCTCATTCGCCGCCATCAGCTCGGCTTTGTCTTTCAGGCGTTTCACATTCTGCCTCACCTGAATGTGCTCGATAACGTGGCCTTGCCGCTGTGGCTGCTGCGGGTCGATCAAGCGGCGGCGGCCGTTGAAGCCCGTGCCATGCTGGCGGCAGTCGGGCTGGGCAGCCGGGCAGAGGACGCGCCGCACAACTTGTCAGGCGGCGAATTGCAGCGCGTGGCGATTGCCCGCGCGCTCGCTCATCGGCCGCAGCTGGTGCTTGCCGATGAGCCGACCGGCAATCTCGATCCGCTGCATGCAGCCGAAGTGCTTGATCTGCTGCTGGCCCAGGTCAGGGTGCGGCAGGCTGCCTGCGTGCTGGTGACCCATTCACAACGTGCTGCAGCCCGTGCCGACCGGGTGCTTGAACTGGTCGATGGCCGGCTGCGGCGATGCTGAAACGATGATTGCCTTGTTGCGTCGCTTGTTCCTGCGTCGCTTGTTTCTGCGTCGCCTCGGCAGCCAGTACCTCGGCAGCCAGAGCCTCGGCAGCACGCTGGCGGTGGTGGCGGTGGCACTGGGGGTGGCGCTGGGACTGGCGGTGCAGCTGGTTCATCAGCTGGCGATCGACGAGTTCAGCCGTGGCATGCGCCAGTTTGCCGGTGCTGCCGATCTGCAGGTGGTCGGCGGGCGGGAAGGCTTTGATGAGGCGCTGTATCTCACCCTCGCCCGCGATGCCGAGCTGGCGTCTACCAGTCCGCTGCTGCGGGTGGTGGCGCGTTTGCCGGCGAGTTTGCCAACGAGTTTGCCTGAGCGTTTGCCTACTGAGAACGAAACGCTTGAAGTGCTCGGTGTCGACCTGTTTCGCTTGCAGCAGTTTGATTCGCCGCTGCTCGAACGTCATGGGCTGGCACAGCCGGCAGGGCAGGCGGGAGATCAGCGTTTTGCCGGCTTGCTTGCCGATCGTGCCTATCTGAGCGCCAGTGCGCGGGCGATGTTGCGTCGCCTGCAAGGCGGGGATGAGCGTTTGCGGCTGCAAGTCGGTCTGGATACGGTCGAGCTGGCAGTGGCCGGCGAGTTGCCGCGTATCGACAGGCCGCTGGCCGTGATGGATATTGCTGCCGCGCAGCAGCTGTTCGGCCGTATCGGCGTGTTGAGCCAGATTGATCTCAGACTTGCGGACGGCGTTGATCTGCACCGTGCGCAGCAGCGACTGGCTGGCCTGATGCCGGCTGGAGTGAGTGTGCGCGAGCCGGAGGCGATGATTGCCGAAACGGCCGCGCTCACCCGCGCGTACCGGGTCAATCTGTCGATGCTGGCAATGATCGCTTTGCTGACCGGCGGCTTTCTGGTCTTTTCCACCCAGTTGCTCAGTGTCAGCCGCCGTCAGCGCGAATTTGCCCTGCTGCGGGCGCTGGGGATGACGCGGCGCGAGTTGCTGACGGGTGTGCTTGCTGAAGGCGGGCTGATCGGGGTGATCGGCAGCCTGAGCGGGATTGTGCTCGCTTATGTGCTCACGTATGCGGTGCTGAGTGTCACCGGCACCGATCTGGGGGCCGGCTTCTTTCGGGCGCCGCTGGTCAGCGAAGGCTGGGCGATGTTCGCCGTGTTGCCGCTGGCGCCGTGGGCGATTGGCCTGCATTTCTGCTTCGGGCTGGCTGCCGGGCTGCTTGGCAGCTGGTTGCCGGCGCGGGCAGCAGCCCGCATCGTGCCCGCGCAGGGACTGAAAAATACCGAAGTCGGACTGGTGTTGCTGCCAGCCTGGTCGGCGCGCAGCGGACCGCACAGCGGGCAGTACAGCCAACGGCGCTGGACACATCCGCTCAGCCTGCTTGCCATATTGTTGCCGCTGATCGTGCTGGCCAGTTTGCTGCCGGCCTGGCAGGGCGTGCCAGTGGGCGCTTATCTGGCCATCGCGCTCAGTCTGTTGCTGGCGGTACTGTGCTTGCCGGTGCTGGCGAGTGTGCTGTTGCCCGCTTTGAAGGGGGTGAAACGGCTCGAATGGCGGCTCGCTCGTCGCCGTCTGCTTGCTGCGCCTCAGCAGGCGGTGATCGCGGCGGCCGGCATTGTGGTCAGTGTGGCGCTGGCCGCGTCAATGATGATCATGGTCAATTCCTTCCGCCATTCGGTCGATGACTGGCTTGCCCAATTGCTGCCCGGTGATCTGTACCTGCGTGCGGCCAATGGCTCGGACAGCGCGTTTTTCGACGAGGCTGACCTGGCCCGCATTGCAGCAGTCGAAGGCGTGACCTCGGTCGATACCACGCGTCAGCTCGAACTGCGGCTGTCGGCAAGCGAGCCGCGTTTCACCTTGCTTGCCCGTGCGGTGGAGGGCAACTGGGGCTTGCCTTTGCTGGCCGGCCAACGCAGTTTTGCTGATGGGGAAAGCTTGCCTTTGTGGTTGTCGGAAGCAGGTGCCCGCCGCTTGCAGCGTGGGTTGGGTGACGAATTGTCGCTGCCGCTTGCCGGCCGCGAACAGCGCTTCGTCATTGCCGGCATCTGGCGGGATTATGGTCGCCAGCATGGCGCGGCACTCATCCGGCCACAGGACTATGTCGCGCTCAGTGGGGATCGGCGCATCAATGATGTGGCGCTTCGTCTGGAAGGTGACGCAAAGCTCGGCCAGCTTGAAGCAAGGCTGGCGCAGCTGTTTGGTGAAGGTGAAGTGCTCATCGCCCGCCCGGGAGAGATTCGTGCGCGCAGCCTGGAGATTTTCGATCGCACTTTCCTGATCACTTATCTGATGGAGATGCTCACCATCGTCATCGGTCTGTTCGGCATTGCGACCACCTTTGCGGTGATGATTCACGCGCGCGCGGCGGAGTTCGGCATGCTGCGCCATCTTGGTTTCACCCGTGGCGAACTGGGACGGCTGATCGCGTTCGAAGGGGGCCTGACTGCAGCGCTGGGTGTCGGCTGCGGGTTGGGTGCCGGGCTGGGGATGGCCTGGATTCTGATTGCCCGGGTCAATGTGCAAAGTTTCAACTGGAGCATGGATTTCGCCTTGCCGTGGACCGGACTTGCCGTGCTGGGGCTGGCGGTGATTGGGTTGGCGGCAATGATTGCCCGTGTGGTGGCAGCCCGGTTGATGGCGGGCGGAGCACTTCAAGCGGTGAAGGCGGATTGTTGATGAATACAGCGGGCAGCGGTGCTTGTTCTGGTGGGTGGTGCAGGTTTGTCGGCCTGTTGTTGGTTCCTGTATGCATCCTGCTGTTCGTCCTGGTGCCTGCCTTGCCGCTCAGTGCGGCAGAGGGGGCAGCGCAAGCGGTCGCGGATACGGATGCAGATGCAGACTATCCGCCAGTCCGCGCTGGCGAGCTGCTGCAGTTTCCGCGGGATCACGGCGCCCATCCCGCTCATCGCACTGAATGGTGGTACATCACCGGCTGGCTGCGTGACGAGGCAGGCGTCGAACGTGGTGTGCAGCTGACTTTTTTCCGGGTGCGCACCCGGATCGGTGAAGACAATCCGAGCCGTTTTGCCCCGCGCCAGCTCATTCTCGCTCATGCAGCGATTGCCGATCCTGCCCGGGGCCGTCTGTTGCATGCTGAACGGGCAGCACGTGCTTATCCCGGTCTGGTGGGGGCGGCAGAAGGCAGGACGGCGATTGAGCTTGATGACTGGTTTTTGCGTGCAGAAGCGCCCACGGCAGGCAAGGCAGCGCTCTATCGCAGCCGTATCGTTGCGCAGGATTTCGCTTATGAGCTGGATTTTGTCGCCACCCGGTCGCCGTTGCTGCAAGGCGAAGCCGGTTTCAGCCAGAAAGCGCCGGCGGAGGACAACGCCAGCCATTACTACAGCCGGCCACAGCTGCAGGTGAGTGGGGTGCTGCAGCTGGGCAGCGAGCGCTTGCAGGTGGAAGGTACTGCCTGGCTGGATCATGAGTGGTCGTCGGCCATTCTGCCTGAGCAGGCCCAGGGCTGGGATTGGCTGGGGATCAATCTGACTGATGGGGGCGCGCTGATGCTGTTTCAGATGCGCGGTCATGATGGCCAGGCGATCTGGGCCAGCGGCACGGAACTTGACGCTCAGGGGCGGCAGCGCCACTTCGGCGCAGATGCGATTCGTTTTCGCCCCTTGCGCTACTGGCAGTCGCCGCGCACGGCGGCGCGTTATCCGGTGGTATGGCAGATCGAGCTGGACGATGGTCGGCGTTTTGTCGTGCGGCCGCTGTTCGATGATCAGGAGCTCGACAGCCGCGCTTCCACCGGCGCGGTGTATTGGGAAGGGGCGGTGGTTCTGGATCAGCTGCAAGATGGGGAGGAAGGTGAAAGCAGCACGTCATCGCGTCCGGTGGGACGCGGTTATCTGGAGATGACCGGCTATCTTGCTCGCTTGCGCATGTGAGGCTGGGCCGCAGCGTGCTGTACCGGCGTGTTGTGCCAGCGTGTTGTACCAGTGTTTTTGCTTCGGCAGCCGCCAATGCTTACACTGATCGGCAGATCTTGGTGGTGCAGGCGCTGCGCTGGCTTGGTGAGCTTGGTTGGCTTGGAGAGGGTGGCCGACTGCCGGGCATTCTTTCCTGTGAGTGGTGGCAACAATGAATACGATTGCTTCTCCCCGCCAGCAATGGCCGACGGATTGTGTTCTGCCGGATTACAGTGCTGAAGGCGGTATTTATGGCCTGGCGGCTTCGATCCGGCACTGGCTGCATGATCCGGCCGCAGCGTGTGCGCCGGCGCAGCTGGCGGAAGGGGAGCCAGGGCGGATTCTGTTGCTGGTGATCGACGGCCTGGGGGCAAATTTTCTTGCTCAGGAAGGCGCGGGTTCCACCTTGGCTGCCCACTGTCGGCGGCAGCTGACTTCGGTGTTTCCCAGCACCACGGCGAGTGCGGTCACCACTTTGCTCACCGGCGCGACGCCCGCCGAGCATGGTCTGAATGGCTGGTTCATTCATGCACCGCGCTTCGGCGGGGTCATTGCACCTTTGCCTTTCGAGGTGCGTGGTGGCGAGGCGCTGGCACCTCGGCTGGCGAGTCGGCTGTTTCGGGCATCGTCGATGTTTCACCGTGCGCGGCGGCCAGTGGTGATGATTTCACCGGCGGAAATTGCCTTTTCGACGTATTCCTCTTTCCACGGCAGCGGTGCGCAGATCCGGCCTTACAAGGGGCTGCCGCAGTTCGAGGACGAGATCGTCAGCGCGCTTGCCGGCCTTGGTGACCAGGGCGGGCTGGTGCATGCCTACTATCCCAAGTTTGACGGTTTCAGCCACGCCCACGGCTGCCGTGCCGAGAAAACGCTGGCCTGCTTTGCCCGCATCGACGAAATGTATGCCCGTCTGTGCGAGCGCCTTGCCGGCAGTGAGGTGCGCATTCTGCTGACTGCGGATCATGGTTTCATCGACAGTCCGCCCGAGCAGGTCATCGAGCTCGAACCAGGAGGCGAGGTGGAGGCAATGCTGGCTGCGCCGCTGTTTGGCGAACGCCGCCTCAGTTTCTGCGCAGTGCGCGCTGGCGCGGAAGTTGAGTTCGAACATTGGGCGCAGCACACGCTCGCAGGCAAGGCGGTGTGCATGCCTGCCGGCGATTGCCTCGCCAGCGGAGTGCTGGGGCCGGGGCGCCGTCATCCACAGCTTGCCGAACGCCTGGGCAGTCATGTGTTGCTGATGGAGCCGGGATGGACGCTGGTCGATCTGGTTGAAGGCGAGCGGCCGTTTGCACTGATTGGCGTGCATGGCGGTCTGACTGCGGACGAAATGCTGGTGCCGCTGGTGGCTTATCAGGCTTGAGGCAGATGGGGTAGCGACTGCTCGATCTTCGTGGCGCCGGGGCCACGCCCCGGCTTGCAGTCGCTTGTGTTGCCAACGCCTTGCCAACGCCGCTTGCACGGGGCATGGCCCCGTGGCCACGGGAGGCGGGCGGTGTCCTGCCCGGTCTCCTGCCCGGTCTCCTGCCAGCAGGAAGATCAGTCGAGCGCCATGTTCCTGCTCGGCGTGGCCAGTTCAATGCAGATCGTTTTTCGCCGGAGGCAGGGGCAGCACCATGATGCCTTCTTCGAGCAGGGAAACGACTTCCTCGCTGCTGGCCTGACCGCGGATGTCGCGCGCTTCGCTTTCGCCATAGTGAATGCGGCGGGCTTCTTCCGGCAGGCGTTCGCCGACGTCTTCGGCCTGCTGCGACAGCTGGTGCAGTTTCATCAGCAAAGCCTGCGCTGCAGCCTCACTGACCGGAGTGCCGGCCGGAGCTTGCGGGGCAGCTGGGGCGGGCAGCTTGCCGGCAGCCGCCGCAGCAGGGAACTGCCCACGAGTCTGCACATAGGGCGCGCTCGGCAGACGCTCGATCGCCGTTGAGCCGCACACCGGGCAGCTCACCAGTCCTTGTGTCGACTGGCTGGCAAAGGCGTCGGCCGAAGCAAACCAGCCTTCGAAGCGATGTTGTTGCGCGCAGCACAGGTCAAGAACAATCATCCCGCTCTTCCTTGCCAGCCGACCGAGGGCAGGCGGTTTGCTCCATCGATTTATTGCAGGCTGAATTCAAAAGTGCTCACCACGCGCAGACGCTTGCTGATGGTGCGACCGCTTTCGTATTCGCTGCCATCGTCGTCGAGAATGCTGATTGCGCCTTGATTGGCACGCTTGAGGCTGCCAAGGCGGGCGCCGGCGTCAGCGGCAAACTTGCTGGCCTGCTCGCGGGCGCTGCGAGTGGCCTCTTCAAGCAACAAGGGCTTGATTTCGTTGAAACCGCGCAGTTGATACTGCGGCCAGTCGCGACCGCCGTCGCTGCCGAGCTGAACGCCGGCGGCGATGAGCGGGTCGACTGCGTTCGAAGCGCTGGCGATGGCGTCAACGCGGGCGGATTTGACGGTGATCTGGCCCTGGCCGTTGAAACGCAGGGCAACGTTGTCCGAGCCGTATTCGCGTGCGAACAGATCCTGCACCTGCAGCGGGCGAACTTCGATTTCGTCAGCGCTGAAACCCTGTCCGCGCAGGAAATGGACAATGTGATCGCGGTCGCGGCTCAGGCTTTGCTGAACGGCGGCAAACTGATTGTCGGCACGCCGAAAACTCAGTGTCCACACGGCAAAATCACTTTTGACATCGCGTTCGGCCAGCCCCTTGACCGTGATGCTGCGGTCGCCGGTGCGGAAATGCTCAATCCCTTTGCCGACCTGCACCCCGGCAAAGGCAATGCTGGCGGCCAGCAGCAGGGCGGAGAGCGGGCCGAGGCGGGAGGAGTTCATGGCTGCACCTGGTGAGCGGGGAAAGTCGAAAGCGGCTGCCCGTGTTGAAGGTGGGCAGCAGCAGGAAGGGCAAGATCTTGCTCAGACGCCTTGCTTGAGGCTGGCGGCGATGAAGTCATCAAGGTCGCCATCGAGCACCGCTTGAGTGTTGCCGACTTCGTGGTTGGTGCGCAAGTCCTTGATGCGTGACTGGTCGAGCACGTAGCTGCGGATCTGGTGGCCCCAGCCGATGTCGCTCTTGCTGTCTTCAAGCTTTTGCTGTTCGGCCTGACGTTTGCGCAGCTCGTATTCGTACAGACGTGCGCGCAGCATCGACATCGCTTCCGCCTTGTTCTTGTGCTGGGAGCGGTCGTTCTGGCACTGGACGACGATGCCGGTGGGTTCGTGGGTGATGCGCACTGCGGAGTCGGTGCGGTTCACGTGCTGACCACCGGCGCCGGAGGCACGATAGGTGTCGATGCGCAGATCGGCCGGATTGATGTCAATCTCGATCGAGTCGTCGACTTCCGGAAAGACGAACACCGAGGTGAAGCTGGTGTGGCGGCGGGCATTGGAGTCGAACGGCGATTTGCGCACCAGACGGTGAATGCCGGTTTCAGTGCGCAGATGGCCGTAGGCGTAATCACCGCTGAACTTGATCGTGCAGTTCTTGATGCCGGCGACTTCGCCTTCGGTCTCTTCCATCAGTTCGGTGGTGAAACCTTTCTGCTCGCCATAGCGCAGGTACATGCGCTCCAGCATTCCGGCCCAGTCCTGGGCTTCGGTGCCGCCAGCGCCGGCCTGGATTTCGACGAAGCAGTTGCTCGGGTCCATCGGATGGCTGAACATGCGGCGGAATTCGAGCTTGCCGACTTCGGCTTCGAGCCCGACCAGGTCGGCTTCGACCGCTTCGAAGGTATCGTCGTCGTCTTCCGCATCGGCCAGGTCATAGAGGTCTTGCAGATCGCGCGCCTGGGCGTCGATGTGCTGCAGGCTGAGCACCACGCCTTCGAGCTGGCGCTTTTCCTTGCCCAGCTCTTGCGCGCGCTCGGCATTGTCCCAGACCGCCGGATCTTCCAGCGCGCGATTCACTTCTTCGAGCTTCGATGCTTTCACATCGTAGTCAAAGATACCTCCGCAGTTCGCGACCACGCTCGGCGAGGTCAGCAAGTTTTTCGGCAATGTCGTTCTGGCGTTCGGCTTCCATGGCGGGCTCCGGGTATGCTGCAAAACTCGGCATTATAAGCGCTGTGGCAGATCAAGTCTCAAGGATGCTTTCCCTTGCGCTGGATCAACGTCTGCGCGGTGATCCTGTGGTTCGATCGCCTTCTTCGTTCACTGCCTCCGCACGGGAGATCCGCTTCATGGCCAAGGTCAAATTTTACGGTGCTGAATCGATTCCGCTGGAAATGCACAAGGTCCGCATTGTGCAGAAACTCAACCTGCCACCGATCGAGCGCCGACTGGCCGCAATCAGTGACGCGGGCAACAACACTTTCCTGCTGCAGAACGCCGATGTCTTCATGGACATGCTCACTGATAGCGGCGTCAATGCAATGAGTGACCAGCAGCTGGCGGCGATGATGGTGGCCGATGACAGCTATGCCGGCAGTGCAACGTATACCCGCCTCGAAGCCAGGCTGAAGGAAATCTTCGGCATGGACTACATCCTGCCTGCTCACCAGGGCCGTGCCTGCGAGAACATCCTCGCCCAGGTGCTGGTGACGCCAGGTTCGGTGGTGCCGATGAACTACCACTTCACCACCACCAAGGCGCACATCACCTTGAATGGTGGCACGGTCGAGGAAATCGTTGCCGATGAAGGCCTGGAAGTGACCAGCGACCGTCCGTTCAAGGGCGATATGGATGTCAACAAGCTGCGCGCAGTGATTGCCCGCCATGGCGCGGACAAGATTGCTTTCGTGCGCATGGAAGCCGGCACCAACCTGATTGGCGGTCAGCCGATTTCGCTCGGCAATCTGACCGAAATCCGCCAGGTGTGTGATGAGCACGGTCTGATGCTGGTGCTCGATGCCAGCCTGCTGGGCGACAACCTCTATTTCAACAAGCAGCGCGAAGCGGCTTGCGCAGATCTGAGCATCCGCGAAATCACCCGCCGCATCGCTGATCTGTGCGATGTGGTCTATTTCTCTGCCCGCAAACTCGGTTCGGCACGTGGCGGTGGCATGTGCATTCGCAGCGAAGCGCTTTACCGTCGCATGCGTGGCCTCATTCCGCTTTATGAAGGTTTCCTCACCTACGGCGGCATGTCGGTGCGCGAAATCGAAGCGCTCACCGTTGGTCTCGAAGAGACCATGGATGAGGATGTGATCAGCCAGGGGCCGCAGTTCATCGCCTACATGGTCGATGAACTGGTCAAGCGCGGCATTCCGGTGATCACCCCGGCCGGTGGCCTGGGCTGCCACATCAACGCGATGCAGTTCGTCGATCACATCCCGCAGGCGCAATATCCGGCCGGGGCGCTGGCTGCTGCGCTGTACATCATCAGCGGCATCCGCGGCATGGAGCGCGGCACCCTGTCCGAACAGCGCGAGCCCGACGGCAGCGAGATTTTTGCCAACATGGAACTGGTGCGGCTGGCGATGCCGCGCCGGGTGTTCACCCTTTCTCAGGTCAAGTATGCGATCGACCGTCTGGAGTGGCTGTACGCCAACCGCAAGC
>JAVEVA010000120.1:0-5502 GCA_034005275.1 Thauera sp.
GATCACGACACCGGTACAGCGATCAATATATTGCTCCGCACGAGCACCACGAAATGTGATGCACCAGTCCTCTCTTTCCTTATCTCAGCCTGATAAACTTCGACCCATCTTTCCTTCACCATCGTGCCCAAGATGAAACGTTGCATCGTCGGCATACGCCGCCGCGAGGATCAGAGCTATTCTGCTGCCGACCCTGGTCAGCCGTCGGTCTGGTTTCCGTCCATGGCAACGATGGCTGCGGTGCTGTCCGAAGACAACCAGGCCTTGCTGCGCGTGATCCGCGACCAGCAGCCCAAATCGCTGACTGCGCTGGCTGCGCTCACCGGGCGGCGTGTCCCCAACTTGTCGCGCTCGCTACGGATGATGGAAGGCTACGGACTGGTGAAACTCAAACGCGACGGAAACTCCGTCGAACCTGTGGCACTGGCAACCAGTTTCACGATTCTGATCGACTGAGGCAGGCATGGCGACACAAAACGACATCCTCACACTGCTGCTCGGCGAAATCGAAGCGCTGGTGAACGAGGTACAAGCATGAACAAGCGGGTATCGACCAAAACCACAACGACGGTAAAGACAGGCCAGACCTCTGCCGTTGTCCGGGATGACGATGTCGACTACAGCGACATTCGCGGCAGCATTGTCAGTCTGCTGGAATCCGCGCGCCGCACCGCTGCACGCAGCGTCAATGCACTGATGACCGCCAGCTACTGGGAAATCGGGCGGCGCATCGTGGAGTTCGAGCAGGGAGGAAAGGAGCGGGCCGAATACGGCACGGCGCTGCTTGCACGTCTGGCGGTGGATCTCACGGCTCGCTTTGGTCGAGGATTCTCCGAGCGGAATCTGGAACAGATGCGACTGTTCTACCTGGCGTGGCCTGTCTCGGCAATTTCGCAGACACCGTCTGCGAAATCTTCCGCGCCAATTGTCCAGACACTGTCTGGACAATTCCCGGATCTGCTTACCATCGCCAAAGCCTTTCCCCTGCCGTGGTCGGCCTATGTGCGCCTGCTCTCCGTCAAGAATGAACTCGCCCGCAGCTTCTATGAAACGGAAGCCCTGCGCTGTGGCTGGTCGGTGCGCCAACTCGACCGGCAGGTGAGCAGCCAGTTCTACGAACGCACCGCCCTGTCGCGCAACAAGGCCGCCATGCTTGAGAAGGGTGAAATCGCCGAACCCGGCGATGCCATCACGCCCGAGCAGGCCATCAAAGACCCCTTCGTGCTGGAATTCCTGGGCCTCAAGGACGAATACTCCGAATCCGACCTGGAGGACGCACTCATCCACCATCTGGCCGACTTCCTGCTGGAACTGGGTGACGACTTCGCCTTCGTCGGTCGCCAGCGCCGTCTGCGCCTGGACGACACCTGGTTCCGCATCGATCTGCTGTTCTTCCACCGCCGCCTGAAATGCCTGCTGGTCATTGATCTCAAGGTCGGCAAGTTCAGCCACGCCGACGCGGGCCAGATGCACATGTACCTGAACTACGCCCGCGAGCACTGGATGAAGCCGGGCGAAAACCCGCCCGTGGGCCTGATCCTGTGCGCCGAGACAGGCGCGGCAGAAGCCCACTACGCGCTGGAAGGTCTGCCCAACAAGGTGCTGGCCGCCGAATACAGAACCGCCTTGCCGGACGAGAAACTGCTCACCGACGAAGTGGAAAAGACGCGGCGGGAACTGGAAGCGCGACGCATTGCGCACAATGGCAGCGAGGTGGACAAGTAAAAGGAACGACCAGGCGCGTGCGCATCAAGGAAGATCGCTTTCTCAATCAGCAGATCGCGCTACCGCCACTCGATGAACAGCAATCCCTCGTCGCCCGCCTCGACGCGCTGGCCGAGAAAGCCCGGCAGGCCGAAGTGCATCTGGACGCTGCCGAGCGCGACGCCGAGCATTTGCTGGCGCTGCGGTTCCGTGATGCGATCGCCAGCGCACCGCTGCGTCCGATGGCCGAAATCTCGCCATTGATCCGGCGCGAGCAATCCATCACGCTGGACGGCAGCTATCCGGAACTGGGCATCGGCTGCTCCGTCGCAGACCGTACATGACTACCTGCTCCGTGAACTTGGGTAAGTTGCTCATGTGCCGCAGGCAGCCCTGACTTCCTCAGCTCCCTTCAATTCCCGATGCAGAAGTGGCGTTTTCTCCGCATGCTGTTAATTTGCAAAGGAGTTTTTGAGCCCCATCGACGCGCTTGGATCTATTCTTGGATCAAAAAATCAAGCGTGTCTCTTGGTAGCGGCGGATGGCCCTCCTTGGACACTTCCCGCGTTCCCATTACCGATGCGATGCGTCAGCAGACGACCTGATTTCCGCCAGATGCGGGCCACCTCGCTCAAGGGCAAGCACGTCGAAGGCCTGTCGGCCGGCACACTGAAGAATCGCATGGAGCACCTGCGCTGGTGGGCAGAGAAGGTCGGCAAGGCGGGCATCCTGCCAGCGGACAACACCACGCTGGGCATTCCTGAACGCCGCTATGTGACCAACGAAAGCAAGGCCAAGGGTGGGCGCGACCGGACGGTGCCGATCACGACGCCGGAACAGCGGACGGTGCTGGACGAAGCGCACCGACTGGCAGGGTTGGGCTCGCTGATCCCTGCGAACAAGACCTACATCCAGCAGCGGCACGTCTACGACGGGCAGTGCAAGGCGGCAGGCCTGAGCAACATGCACGGTCTGCGGCATCGGTATGCGCAGATGCGGTATGAGGCGCAGACGGGATGGAGGGCACCGGCAGCGGGTGGTCCTAGCAGCGTTCAACTCAGTGCAGACCAGCGAATGAGTGACCAAAGCGCTCGGCAACAGATCAGCCGCGAACTCGGGCATGAAAGGCTAGAAGTGACGTCGATCTATCTGGGTACCTGAGATTGGCTGGGCACCAACATCACCCAGACCTCTCATCCCTCTCTGCAAAGGCTCGGGTTCCAGAGTGATGAATCAACTTACAAGGTACTGATTTTTATAGAACTCTGTCGAGTTCTCTTTGCAACTTTCTAATCTCTCTCTGCAATCCCCGCTGTCAGCCGCCAGAAAAGAAACCGTGCCCGATCCACCGGTGCACGCGGTCACCACCAGTCACACCCAAGACGCGACACATTATTTCTGCAGCAAGTCTCGCAGAAACTCCGACTCCGGTTTGACCGCCGAGACATGCAGTTGATCGCGAGCACGGGTGCAAGCCACGTATAGCAACTGACGCTCGGTGTTGTAGATTTCAGTCAACTCGGCCTCGTCAGCAGCAGTGTCGATGCGCAGCTGTGAAGGGATGATTTCATCGTCGCAGGCCATTACCGCAACCACACGGAATTCCATGCCCTTGGCCAAGTGCATGGTGGTGATACTGACGAAGCCCTCTTCCGTCGCCATGTCCTTGCCAAGCACGCGCCCCTGCAAGCCTGCGGCCTTGACTGCCGCCTGTGCGCGCGACAGTTCGCTCTCGGATCGAACGAAGACGCCGATTTCCTGCGGCAGCACACCGCTGGCACTGCATTGCTGCAACCATACGCCAACGGCCTGGCTTTCCGCCTCGGCATCGGCGTAGCTGCAAATGGTCGGCTCTGGCCCATTGAATACAGAAATCGTGCCCTTGCGGCTTTCGACATTTCCGTCCACATCGGAGACCTCGGGGCCGAGAAGCCGGTCGGCTTGCGAGCGAATCTGATGCGAGGTGCGGTAATTGATATTGAGCGTGCGCGAGCGACCGCGCACGTCCACACCCAGGGTTTTCCACGAGAACGGCGTCTGGAAGATGCGCTGGCCGAGATCGCCGGCAAAAAATAGAGCATTGGCGCGGTCGCCGGCGATCGCCGCAAGGAAGCGCAATTGCTGCACGCCGATGTCCTGTGCCTCGTCCACCACGATGTAATCGAATACTGGATGTTTGCGCTTGGGCATGGCCTCCGCCAGCTTGGAGAACATCTTGGCCGCAGTGATCTTGCCGGCCTGCTTCAATTGCTCCTTCACCTTGGCGAACACCTGCCAATACAAGGCGCGCTGCGCTTCCGGCAGGCGCGTCTTGCGACCCAGCCGCTTGGCATCGCGGTAGGCCTCCCAGCTTTCCACTTGCCAGGTGTCCACCACGTCTTCCCATTCGGACAGCAAAAACGCAGCGTTGGCTTTCAGGCCATCGACCTGCGTGGCAGCCGTCTTCAGCAGCGTGGAAATTTCATCACTGCTGGCGAATACTGGTTTGCCGAATTCCGCCGCATACAAGCGGATGCCGAGAGCATCCATGGCGGCCACGTCGATACGTTCGCCGAGCTTGGGAGTGTTCCAGATCAGCCGATACAAATTGCCGCGCAAGGCATTGGCCAACGTGTCCGAAAACGTGGAAAGCAGAACGCGCGCATCTTCGTCCTGGTGCGCCAGATGCACGGCCCGGTGCAAGGCAACCACGGTCTTGCCCGTGCCCGCCGAACCAGACACACGCGCCGCACCGTTGTAATGACGCTCGACCAGTTGGCGTTGCGCCGGATGAAGGAATACCGTCCACTTGTCCCACGGGTATTCCAGGGCACGGGCCAGCTCGTCCATATCGGACATGACGCGGAAGCGGCGTTGCGCGTCCGGATGCTGGAATGGATCCGCCCCCTTGGCTGCCACTTCCGGCAACGCCGGCGTGCCGCCGGTCGCCAGTTCAAGCAGGGCTTCGGCCGCCTCACCGGGTAGGTGGTCGGCCAGTTCCAGCAGCGAATCCTCGTCGGCAGCCTTCACATCGGCCAGCCACTCCTGCGGCACACCATAGGCCAGCAGTTGGGCATCGCCATATTTTGCGAACAGTTTCGGCTTCTGTTGCGTGGCCGGCCTGCTGTCCTCGACGTACTTCGGAACAAGGATTTCCTCGACACGCTCGCGAATTTCGACGAGCTGCGCCGCGCCAGTGGTCGGATGTATCTCGAGTTTGCGCCGCTCGGCCCATTGGTAGGCCTTGTCGTGATGATCAACGTAGCACAGCAACAAACTGCCAGCGGTCTTGTGAACGATCAGACGGATGTCGCGGCTAACACGCACCGACCAAAAATTCGGATCTTTGGCTCTGTCAAGCTTGTGAAAGCTCATGCCGTTGCCGGTGGGGTCAACCTGCAAATCGAAGGCAGTGGTCTTCGCGGCCTTTTGCTCATCGCCGGTCAGGCGGGCCAGGCTGGTGGTGAAGGTGTCAGCGATCCGGAATTCCATGTGAACCATTACTCAGTATGTTTGGGAGGATTGAATACATCCAGATGCTCAAACAGGGACACTCGCTTTCCTGCCGTCTTCACACCTTCAATCAGTTTGAAATCTGGGGCGTCGTCAAACAGCTTCCCTCTGCCGGTCATCGAGGAATTGGCAATTGGGTCCTTGAGCGTTGGCTTCTTCTTCAGCAACTGTAGAAGTCCGCAGGGCTTGCGCACCTACATGTCATCACAATCAATAAAACATCATTTAATATCAATGCATTACAAAGAGCTGTTCACAATGTCATAAATTGTGTATTTTCCTGTCTTTTTGGATGCTCCCATGAAG
>JAVEVA010000045.1:0-26490 GCA_034005275.1 Thauera sp.
CGAATACTCGAAGTCAAAGCCGCGCTTGAAGCAGAAATGGCCGGCATCGTTGCGCGTCACCCCCAGCGCGTGGCCGACCACCGTCTCGTCAAGAAACTGCAGACCTTCCCGCTGACAGGCCCGGCGCGCTGCGGCCAGACCCAGCTCACGCGCTTTCAGGCTGTCGAAGACCAACCAGAGCGCCGCGCCGAGCAGCAGGCACAGCAGCACATCCCCCAGACTGATCACGGCACGAGCGTCACGGCAACATCACCCCGCGGATGGCAAAGAACAGCAACGCCGCCATCAGTGCCGAAGCCGGCACGGTGATCACCCAGGCTGCGGCGATGCGCAGCAGCTGCGAGCGCTTGACCAGCTCACGCCGGTAGAGCTTGCGCAAGCTCTTGCGCTCGGCCTTGGAGAAATGGCCGGGGTCCTGAGCATTCTTCGAACGCACTTTAAGCTCGCGCAGCATCTCACCCTTGCGCTCGATGGTCGCCTGCTCGAAATTGCGAATGAACTCCTCGATTTCGCTCATGTCGCCATCCGGATGATGTTGACGAATCTCTTCCAGCATCAGCGCATAGTTGGTCTTGAGATATTCGCGCAGGAAGCCGACGCCGAACACCCCACCAACCGCGATGTGGGTCGAGCTCACCGGCAGACCGAGCTGACTGGCGACAATCACCGTCAGGGTGGCCGCCATCGCGATACAGAAGGCGCGCATGCGGTCCAGTTCGGTAATTTCCGAGCCCACGGTACGAATCAGGCGCGGTCCGAACAAGGCCAGACCGAGCGCAATGCCGAGCGCACCGATCATCATCACCCATAGCGGAATCGACGCGGATTCGTTCACTACATCGCCAGTACTGGCGACTGCATCCACAATTGCTGCCAGCGGACCGACCGCATTCGCCACGTCGTTCGAACCATGAGCAAAACTGAGCAGGCCGGCAGCAAACACCAGCGGAATGGTAAACAACCGGTTCACGCTGCGCTTGTTGTTGCGCAGCCGGGCAGCATGTGCCCTCACCTGGCGCTGGCTCAAAAAGAAGATCGGCACTGCCACCAGCACGCCATAGCCAGCCGCTGCCCAGACGCTGAGCGGCCAGAAGCGATGCACCACCTTGAGACCGAGATAAACGGTAAACACCCAGGCCATCAGGCCGACGAGCAGCGGCACGGTACGGCAGGCAGCCGCTGCCATGTCGGCCTGATAGGTGATGCTGCGCTTGATCAGATAGAGGAACAGTGCGGCGAAAGCCCCGCCCAGCAGCGGCGACACCACCCAGCTGAGGACGATGTCGGTCATCGTCGCCCAATTGACGATGCTCATGCCGGCGGCGGCAACGCCGGCGCCCAGCACCGCGCCGACAATCGAGTGCGTGGTCGACACCGGCGCACCGACGGCAGTGGCAATGTTCAACCACAGCGCAGCGGCCAGCAAAGCCGCCAGCATCAGCCAGATGAAGGTATCGGTGTCCTCGATCAGCTCAGGGCGAATGATGCCGCTGCGAATGGTGCTGACCACTTCGCCGCCGGCAATGAGCGCGCCGGCCGCTTCGCAGACTGCAGCAATGACGAGCGCACCAACCAGACTGAGGGCACGCGAGCCGACCGCCGGCCCGACGTTGTTGGCGACATCATTGGCGCCGATGTTCATTGCCATGTAGCCGCCGATGGTCGCTGCCACCACCAGAATCAAGGTCTGCTCGCCCGCCCCTCGGGTCGAAGCAAACAGCATCACGCCAACAATGAACAACAAGGCCAGCCCCAGGCGCAGAATCTCTTCGCGCCCCCCCTGGGTGGCTTTTTCGATCTTGTTGATATCACGCAAATCCACGATAAGACTTCCAGCACGGACGAAGCCGTCATTGTTTCAGAAAAGAGCGCCCAGAAGCCAACAATCCTTTGATGCAACAATGAAACGATGGTCAGCAAGCGAGCCCGGCGCTGCCGGTCCGCGCCGGACGGCAGATTTTTGCCCGCGCATGCTAGCACCCTCGCCGAAAAAGTGTCGTCATCCACCAACAAAAAAGCGGAAAATACTTCCTTCTGCGCAAGTTGAGCCAAATTCGCACCGCCAGACGGTTTTCAGCGCATTGCGCGCTTGTTATCATGCGCCCCCCAGCGCCGCCCCAAGAACAGGCGCCCACAGGGTCCCATACACCGGCCCACAGCGACACCAGAGCAACCCCAGAGCAACCACCAGAGAGCGAATTCAAGCATGAGCATCTATGCCCTCGGCGACATCCGGCCCCAGTTCGGCCCTGGCAGCTGGATCGCCGACAATGCCACGGTGATCGGCGCTGTGTGCGCCGGACGCGATGTCAGCATCTGGTACAACGCGGTCATCCGTGGCGACAACGACCCGATCACCATCGGCGATGGCAGCAACATCCAGGACGGCAGCGTACTGCACACCGACACCGGCGTGCCGCTGCACATCGGCAACAACGTCACCGTTGGCCATATGGCGATGCTGCACGGCTGCACGGTCGGTGACGGCAGCCTGATCGGCATCAACGCCATCCTGCTCAACAAGGCGGTGATCGGCAGGAACTGCATCATCGGCGCCAATGCCCTCATTCCCGAAGGGAAGGTGATTCCCGATGGTTCGCTGGTGGTCGGCTCACCGGGTCGAGTGATCCGCCAGCTGTCCGAAGCCGAATTCGAGCACCTGAAGTGGAATGCCAGCCACTACGTGGACAACGCACGCCGCTACGAGAGCGAACTGCAACCACTCGACGCGGATCAGATCATCGCCCGGGAGTAGGAGATGAACAGACCTGGATCGAGACTCGACAAGCTTTTTCGCACCCTTGCTGCCGGCCTGTGCAGCCTGGTGCTGCTGTCGGGCAGCGCCGCCGCAGCTGAACAGGCCCCTGCCGCCATGACCACTATCGAACTCTCCGTCAGCGCCAGCCAGAGTGCCCGCAATGATGTCGGCCTCGTCCGGCTGTATGCCGAGCACAGCGCCCTCGATCACGCTGCCGCTGCGGCCGAGGTCAACCGGCGCATTGCGAGCGCACTCCAGCACATTGCCACCTTCCCTGCCGTGAAGGCAAAAACTGCCGGCAGCAGCAGCTGGCCGGTGTATGGCGACCACAAGGACAACCGGGATGGTCAGATCAAGGCCTGGCGGATGCGCTCGGAAATCGAACTTGAAAGCCGCGACTTCGAACTCCTCGCCGGCCTGATCGGCAAGCTGCAGCAAGAACTGGCAATTGCCGGCATCCAGATGCGCAGCGCGCCGGAAACCCGCCGCGCGGCGATCGACCAGGCTACCGTGGCTGCAGTGGCAGAGTTCGAGCGCCGCGCCGCCCTGCTCGCTTCCACCCTCGGCAAATCCTACCGCATCGTCCAGCTCAGCGTGAGCGAGAACAGCTACGACTCCGGCCCGCGCATGCGCGCGCTCGCCAGTCCGATGATGGCAGCTGCGGAGGCCAGTCCGGCACCGCTTGAAGCGGGCGACAGCGAACTGAGCGTGCACATCAGTGGCCGCATCGAGCTTGGTGACTGAGCCTGGGCGCAGCCTGCCTCGCGCAGCGCGACGGCTAGTCAAGCGCTCCTCTGCTGCGGCTCGAGGTGTCCGTCCGAAAGGCATCAGTCCAATCCTGCTGCTGGGCATCGCTGCCGCACTATTGAGCGCCTGCAGCAGCACACCGCCGCAGACGACACGCCCGGCGACCACCGGCGCGACCGCAACAGGCACGACACAACCGCCACCGGACGATGTCTACTTCAGCCTGCAAGACCCGCGTCAGGCCGGTGAAGTGGCGCTCTACGCGCTCGGCCTGCTCGAAACCGGCTATCAGTTCGGCGGCCGCAACCCGGCTGCCGGGCTTGATTGCAGCGGCATGGTGTCCTGGGTGGTGGAAAACATCAGCGGCAAGCGCCTGCCGCACAATGCGGCGCAGATCGCCGGTCTCACCCGCCCGATCAAACTCGATGAATTGCAAAGCGGTGACCTGATCTTTTTCAACACCTTGCAGCGCCCGCATTCCCACATGGGCATCTACATCGGTGAAGGGCGCTTCATCCATGCGCCTTCCAGCCGGGGCAAGGTCCGTATCGAACAGCTCGACAACCGCTACTTCGCCAGCCGCATCGACGGTGTGCGGACGCTGATTGCGCGCGACTGAGCTGCCCGTCGCAAGCAACGAGACGCACAACGCGTAGCCCGGGCGACCACAAGGGTCGCCCCTACCAACGCGGAGGATGGCATCCACACCACCTCAGGTACATGGAACCTCAGGGGCGCGGAATCTGCACGTAGATTTCCTGCGGGCGGGTCATGCCCAGTTCGAAGCGGGCACGTTCTTCGATCGCGTCGTCCCCCGATTTGAGATTGGCCACTTCCGCTTCCAGCGCCGCATTGCGATCTTCCAGGCGCAGGTTTTCAGCGCGCTGGGTCTGCAGCAAGCGATCCACTTCCCACACCCGCAGCCAGCTGCCCTTGCCCAGCCACAGCGGATACTGAAGCAGGACAAGGAGCGCGGCGAGAATCAGGATGGGCCAGCGCATCATGCAGCCGGGAGGCGAAGAGGAACGGCAGCGCGTCAGCGCAGGTTATAGAAGGCGCGCTTGCCCGGATAGCTGGCAGTGTTGCCGAGATCTTCTTCGATGCGCAGCAGCTGGTTGTACTTCGAGATGCGGTCTGAACGCGACAGCGAACCGGTCTTGATCTGCATCGCACGCAGGCCGACCGCGATATCGGCGATGGTGGCATCGTCGGTTTCACCCGAACGGTGGGAGATCACTGCCGTGTAACCGGCGAGCTTGGCCATTTCGACTGCAGCAAAAGTCTCGGTCAGGGTGCCGATCTGGTTGATCTTGATCAGAATCGAGTTGGCGACGCCCTTGTCGATCCCTTCCTGCAGGATGCGGGTATTGGTGACGAACAGGTCATCACCAACCAGCTGCACCTTCTTGCCCAGGCGCTCGGTGAGCAGCTTCCAGCCGTCCCAGTCGCCTTCGGCCATCGCGTCTTCGATCGAGACGATGGGGAACTTGTCGCACAGGGTGGCAAGGTAGTCGGTGAATTCGGCAGCGGTGAGCGACAGGCCTTCGCCCTTCAGCTCATACTTGCCGTCCTTGTAGAACTCGCTCGCCGCGCAGTCGAGTGCCAGCAGCACGTCCTGGCCGGGCACGTAGCCGGCGGCAATCACTGCTTCCTGAATCAGATTCAGCGCTTCTTCGGTGCCGGACACGTTGGGCGCAAAACCGCCTTCGTCACCCACCGTGGTCGGATAGCCCTTGCCGTCGACGATCTTCTTCAGGTGATGGAAGATCTCGGTGCCGCAGCGCAGCGCTTCACGGAAGCTGCTCATCGACACCGGCATGATCATGCATTCCTGGATGTCGAGGCTGTTGTTGGCATGTTCGCCGCCATTGATGACGTTCATCATCGGCACCGGCATCACCATCGGGCTGGAGCCACCGAAGTAACGGTAGAGCGGCAGACCAGCTTCTTCAGCCGCAGCTTTGGCCACCGCCATCGACACCGCCAGCATGGCATTGGCGCCGAGGCGGGACTTGTTGTCGGTGCCGTCGAGCTCGATCAGGGTCTGGTCGATGAAAGCCTGGTCTTCCGCATCGAGACCGATGATGGCTTCGGCAATTTCAGTGTTGACGTTGGCCACCGCCTGCAGCACGCCTTTGCCGAGATAGCGCGACTTGTCGCCATCGCGCAGCTCGATCGCTTCGCGCGAACCGGTGGACGCACCGGAAGGCACGGCCGCACGGCCCATCACACCCGATTCCAGCAGCACATCGGCTTCCACGGTGGGGTTGCCACGCGAATCAAGAATTTCGCGCGCGATCACATCAACGATTGCACTCATGAGGTCATCCTGTAGCAGTTAAAGATGGATTGAAATGATTGGAAAGGAATAGCCGGCTCAGCGTATGACACGCAGCCGCGCCTGTCTCAGAGCGTGGTTTCGAGCAGGCCAGTCTGCTTGACCACGCGATCGAGCGCCTGCAGCGTGCCGAGCAGCGCTTTCATCTGCCCCAGCGGCCAGGCATTGGGACCGTCCGACAAGGCTTTGGCCGGATCGGGGTGAGTTTCCATGAACAGGCCAGCGACACCGGCAGCGACGGCGGCGCGTGCCAGCACCGGCACGAATTCGCGCTGACCGCCGGAAGAACTGCCCTGTCCGCCCGGCAACTGCACCGAATGGGTGGCATCGAACACCACCGGACAGCCGGTGTCACGCATGATCGCCAGCGAACGCATGTCGGAGACCAGGTTGTTGTAGCCGAACGAAGCGCCGCGTTCGCAGACCATGATGGTATCGGCACCGCCATTGGCTTCACGCGCCTTGTCGACCACGTTCTTCATGTCGCCCGGCGCGAGAAACTGGCCTTTCTTGATATTGACCGGTTTGCCGCTGGCGGCGACCGCGTGGATGAAATCCGTCTGACGGCAGAGAAACGCCGGGGTCTGCAGCACATCGACCACTGCGGCGACGGTCGGAATCTCTTCCACGGTGTGCACATCGGTGAGCACCGGCAGACCGAGCTGGGACTTGACCGCCGCGAGCATTTTCAGCCCGGCGTCCATGCCGTGGCCACGAAAGCTCTTGCCCGAGCTGCGGTTGGCCTTGTCGTAGGAAGCTTTGAAGATGTAAGGGATGCCCAGTTCGGTGCAGATCTCCTTCATCTGGCCGGCAACATCAATGCACAGCTGCTCGGATTCCGCCACGCAAGGGCCGGCAATGAGAAACAGCGGCTGATCAAGGCCGACGGTGAAATTGGCCAGCTTCATGACTGCGCTCCGGTGGCGCCAGCTTGCTGGGCGAGTGCCGCATTCACGTAAGCGGTGAACAGGGGATGGCCCTGACGCGGATTGGAAGTGAATTCGGGATGGAACTGGCAGCCGACGAACCACGGATGAACGTTCTGCGGCAGCTCGACCATTTCGCACAGCTCGGTACCCGGCGCCCGACCACCGACTACCAGACCTTCGCTTTCCAGCCCGGCGAGCAGGCGGTTATTGACTTCATAGCGGTGGCGATGGCGTTCGATGATTTCGTCGCTGCCGTAGATCTGGCGGGCGAGCGTATCGGGTGCCAGCTTGCACAGCTGGCCGCCGAGCCGCATGGTGCCGCCCAGATCGCTATCTTCGTCGCGCGTTTCACGTTTGCCGGAGCGATCCTGCCATTCGGTAATCAGGCCGACCACCGGATGGGCAGTGGCCGGATCGAACTCGGTCGAATGCGCCCCCGCCAATCCGGCGACATTGCGTGCGAATTCGACCACTGCCAGCTGCATGCCCAGGCAGATGCCGAGGAAAGGCCGGCGATATTCGCGCGCATAGCGGATCGCGGCAATCTTGCCTTCGGTGCCGCGCTTGCCAAAGCCGCCCGGCACCAGGATGGCGTCCATCTCGTCGAGCACCCCACAGCCATCACGCTCGATTTCTTCGGCATCGATGTAGTGGATGTGGACCTTGGTCTCGGTATGCATCCCAGCATGATTGAGCGCTTCGGTGAGCGACTTGTAGGATTCGGTCAGATCGACGTATTTGCCGACAAAACCGACCTTGATCGCATGGCGCGGGTTCTCCAGCGCATGCACCAGCTTGTCCCACACTGATAGATCGGCCGGACGAGCGAGGATGTCGAGCTTGTGGCAGACGATCTGGTCAAGCATCTGCTCGTGAAGCATCGCCGGGATCTTGTAGATCGAATCCGCATCAAGGCATTCGATCACCGCCTCGGGCATCACGTTGCAGAACAGCGCAATCTTGCGCCGTTCATCCTGCGGGATGCTGCGGTCGGCGCGACAGAGCAGGATGTCAGGCTGGATGCCGATCTCGCGCAATTCCTTCACCGAATGCTGGGTCGGCTTGGTTTTCAGCTCGCCGGCAGTGGGAATGTAAGGCAGCAAGGTGAGATGGATGAAGCAGGCCGCATTGCGCCCTTCCTCCAGCCCCATCTGGCGGATCGCTTCGAGGAAAGGCAGCGATTCGATATCGCCTACTGTGCCGCCGACTTCAACGATCGCCACTTCCGCGCCTTCGGCGCCACGCTTGATCGAGGACTTGATCTCGTCAGTGATGTGGGGAATGACCTGCACGGTCTTGCCCTGGTATTCGCCGCGCCGTTCCTTCTTGAGCACCGACTCGTAGATCTTGCCGGTGGTGAAGTTGTTGCGCTTGCTCATGCGGGCGCTGGTGAAGCGCTCGTAGTGACCAAGGTCGAGGTCGGTTTCGGCACCGTCTTCAGTGACGAACACTTCGCCGTGCTGAAAGGGACTCATCGTCCCCGGATCGACGTTGATGTAGGGATCGAGTTTCAGATGCGTGACTCGAATGCCACGGGACTCGAGAATGGCCCCCAGCGAGGCCGCCGAGATGCCTTTGCCCAAGGAGGACACGACACCACCGGTAACGAAGACGTATTTGGTCATGGGATCAGTGCTGCGGGAAAGCGCGATGATAACCGATCCGCTGCGCTCTGGGTAAGCTGGCGTGCGCTGGTGGTTGCCGCTGCCACAGCGTCGCTTCCTGCATCGGCCCGTTCTGAACCGCTACCGGTCAGCAGAACCGAGGAGCTCATCCTGCAGCCGCGATATGCAGCGGTACGGATACAGGGACAAGCTGCCGCGCTCATCAGTCAGTACAAGCATGACTTGCTAAGATGACGCTGTTCCCTCGCAGTACATCTTCGGAGTCCTCCATGTCCTCCTGCTCCCACCACGATCACCCGCACCATCCGGGAGCTGGCATGCAACATGACCACTCACACAGGCACGAACACGGGCACTCACACCAGCCCCCGCACAGTCACGATCACGACCATCCACACGACCACCACCACGACACCTCCTCCGCCTGCAACACTGGCTGCGCCGCCGTGGCGCTCGAATTCACACCGCTGGCGGCCAGTACGCAAGTTGGCGACGGCGTGCGCACTGCGATGCGCATCCGCCAGATGGACTGTCCGACTGAAGAAGCGCTGATTCGCAGCCAGCTCGAAACGATGGACGGCGTCAGCAGCCTCGATTTCAATCTGATGCAGCGCGTGCTCACCGTGGTGCACACGCCGGGCGCCCTGCCCGCCATCCTCACCGCGATCCGTGCTCTCGGTTTCGAACCCGAACTGCCGGAAGCCGACGGCAAACTCGCTTCCGGCACCGATGAACACAAAAGCCACTGGCCGCTGGCCGTCGCCGGTCTTGCCGCGCTGGCGGCGGAAGTTGCGCACTGGATCGAGCTGCCGACGCTCTTCCCGGCACTGCTCGCGCTGGTGGCGATTGGCCTCAGCGGCACCGGCACCTATCGCAAAGGCTGGATCGCCATCCGCCATGGCCAGCTCAACATCAACGCCTTGATGAGCATCGCCGTCACCGGGGCGATGGCGCTCGGCCAATGGCCGGAAGCGGCGATGGTGATGGTGTTGTTCACCCTGGCCGAAGTGATCGAAGCGCGTTCGCTCGACCGCGCGCGCAACGCGATCGCCGGCCTGATGAAACTGGCGCCGGACACCGCCACCGTACAACAGGCCGATGGCAACTGGGTCGAAGTCGAAGCGGCCCAGGTGGCGATCGGCAGTCTGGTACGTATCCGCCCGGGCGAGCGCATCGCGCTCGATGGCGCCCTCGTCGACGGCCAATCGACCATCGACCAGGCGCCAATTACCGGAGAAAGCCTGCCGGTGGAAAAAGCGCCCGGCGACATGGTCTACGCCGGCACCATCAACCAGACTGGTTCTTTCAGCTACCGGGTCACCGCCACCGCAGGCAATACCACCCTCGCCCGCATCATCCACGCCGTCGAAGCGGCACAAGGCGCACGCGCGCCCACCCAGCGCTTTGTCGACCGTTTTGCCCGCATCTACACACCGATCGTGATCGTGATCGCGCTCGCCGTTGCGCTGCTGCCACCGCTGTTGCTCGGAGCTGGCTGGCAGGAATGGATCTACAAGGCGCTGGTGCTGCTGGTGATCGCCTGTCCTTGCGCTCTGGTGATTTCCACACCGGTGAGCATCGTCAGCGGGCTCGCCGCTGCCGCCCGTCGCGGCATCCTGATCAAGGGCGGCGTCCATCTCGAAGAAGGTCGCAAGCTGCAGTGGCTGGCACTCGACAAGACCGGCACGATCACCCACGGCCAGCCACGACAAACCGATTTCGCTGCGCTGGCCGCGCTGGAAGCTGAACGCTGCCAGGCGCTGGCGCTCCGTCTGGCGCGTCGTTCCGACCATCCGGTGTCACAGGCCATCGTTGCGGCAAGCACGCTGCCTGCGGCAGACGAATCTGCGGTAGATGCGTTCACTGCCTTGCCCGGACGTGGTGTGCGCGGCGAAATCGATGGCCAGACTTACTGGCTGGGCAATCACCGTCTGATTCACGAACTCGGTCGCTGCTCGCCAGCACTGGAAGCGCACCTCGAAATCCTCGAACGCGCCGGCAAAACGGTGGTGCTGCTGTGTGACGAACAGGCGGCACTTGCCCTGTTTGCAGTCGCTGACACGGTGAAAGACAGCAGCCGTGCGGCAATCAGTGCCTTGCACGGGCTGGGAATCAAGACGCTGATGCTGAGCGGTGACAACGCCCACACCGCCGCAGCGATTGCTGCTGAAGTCGGCATTGATGAAGTGCGTGGCGACCTGCTCCCGGAAGACAAGCTGGCGGTGATCAGCGAACTCGCCAACCACGGCAGCGTCGGCATGGTCGGCGATGGCATCAATGACGCGCCTGCGCTGGCACGCGCCGACATCGGCTTTGCCATGGGAGCAATGGGCACCGACACCGCAATCGAAACTGCCGACATCGCGCTGATGGATGACGATCTGGGCAAGATTCCTGATTTCATCCGCCTGTCCCACAGCACCCATGCAGTGCTGGTGCAGAACATCAGTCTGGCGCTGGGCATCAAGGCCGTGTTCCTGCTGCTCACGCTGGCGGGACTGGGCACGATGTGGATGGCAGTCTTCGCCGACGTCGGCGCCAGCCTGCTGGTGGTCGGCAACGGCTTGCGCCTGCTGCGCAAATAAGTTGCCGTCCCTGCCACGGCCTGCACAAAAGGCGTTTTGGTGGGCTCGGGGCCATGCCCCGAGCAAGCGCCGGCGGCAACACCAGCGCCTGCAAGCCGGGGCATGGCCCCGGCACCACCGAACCTCCCTCCCTCGGCCAATCTATTCAGAGCGCGGCTTGCGCACCTGTTTGGCGGACGTCTTGCGCGGCTTTGCCCCACTGCGGCGAGTGCCCTCTGCGGCACTGGCAGATTCGACACGGCCACCGACTGGTTCCAGCTGCTGTTCCAGCCGCAGCAAAGCTTCGCCCCAGGCAAGGAAATGCTGCAGATACGCTGGCGATTCCACCTGCAGGCGGCGCAGGCTCTGAACAATGAGGTGGTGGGAATTGAGCGGCCCCGCATCCACCGGCCCTCCGGCCAGTGCCGCAGCAAGGCGGGCTTCGAGCCGCAGTTGTTCCCATTGCGACGCAAACAGGCGAACGGCCTTCAGTGGTGTGGCTGGAACCGGACTGCGCTCCGCCTGCGGCGTGCTGCCAAGCTGCGCCAGCAAGGCGGGAAACGGGCTGGACTGCGAGTGGCGGGTGGCACAGACACTCGCCCTGCCCGCATCCGTTTGCAGCTGCGCAAGCGCTTCACGGCGCTGCTGCACGCGACGCGCCCAGGCCAGCTGCGCAACGCCTTGCAAACCGGCACCACGGCGCTCAAGCCCGGCCAGCACATCCGCCGCCAGCACTAGTTGGGGGTGATTGCCGGTGCGATCCGTCGGGCGGGCACCGCGCATCGCCATCTCAGCCATTCACTCTTTCCGCAGCAGTTTCCTTGCCCAGCCTGGGCACCGGCGCCATCTCTACCCGCCGGTTGCGGGCACGGCCAGCTTCGTCGGCATTGGAGGCAATCGGTTGCTCTGCACCAAACGCTGCCGCGAACACGTTTTCTGCCGGCACGCCAGCAGCGATGAGCGCACGCGTCACGGTGAGCGCACGCTGGGCGGACAGCTCCCAGTTGTCGGCAAAATTGCGGTTGCTGTCGAGCACCGGACGATCGTCGGTAAAGCCGCTCACCATCAGAATCTGATCGTGGCTGGCAAGGTAAATCTGCAACGGCTCGGCCAGACTGGCAAGCAGCTGCTGTCCTTCGTCCTGCAGCGCCGCCGAATTGAGCGCAAACAGCACGCTGCCGCTGATGCCGATGCGGCCATTGGCAAGGGTGACGCGACCACTGGCAAGCGGGCCGGCAAGCGCGCTTTCGAGCGCTTCCCGCCTCGCCTGCTCCTGCTCACGACGTGCCACTTCCGCTTCCAGCGTGGTCGTCAGCTCAAGCTGCACCCCGAGCACGGCGATCAGGATCAGCACGAAGGCGCCGAGCAGGCCGGACATCAGATCGCCAAACACGCCCCAGGCCGGCGCCGCATCCTCGCCGGCCAGTTCGCGGCCGCTGTCGATTTCCATGCTCAATCGGCCCCGTCTGCCGTCGTCGTGCTGGCTGCCGGGTTCAGCTCGGCCAGCAGCCGCTGCTGCGACAGGAGACTCAGATCAATCAGTTCGCGCGCCTGGGCAATGTAATACGCCAGCTGTTCATCACTGCGCTGCAGGCTTTGTTCAAGACGCTGTTCGATACTGTGCAGACGCTCGCCAAGCTGGGCATTGCTGTCGGCAAAGCGGCCCACCGCGAGCGCAAAGGCATCGCCAAGACTGGCGATTTCGAGCGCACTGGCCTGCAGTTCGCCGCTGCTCGCTGCCAGTTCGTCGCGCTGCGCAGCACTATGGGCGGCAAACGCGCTCCCCAGTTCGCCCAAGGTGTGCGCTGTTTCGCCGACCAGCCGCGTGCTGGCAGCAGCTTGCTCGCCGGCGCTGGCGTCGAGCCGGTCGAGCACCGTCTGCATCTGCACCAGCAGCTGCTGATGCGCGGCGAGCATCGCCTGCTCACTGGCGATGCGCGTGCTGACCCGCTCATCCAGGCGACTCAGCACTTCCCCCGCTGCCTGCGGTGCGACGGCAGCGGCGCTGAGCAGCGCTTCCAGCTCGCTGCGCTGCTGACGGTTGTGCCCCGCCTGTTCAGCGAGCATCTCGCGCAAGGCCTCGCCGACATGTTCCAGCAAGCGGCGGTGTTCGACGCGAGCAGCTTCGGCGTTGCTTTGCCACTGCGTGCCAAGCTGGCTGCTGAACTGCGCCAGACTGTGCTCCTGGCTGCTGCACTGCTGTGCCGCCTGCGCCGCCAGCTGCTGCTCGATCGCCAGCAGGCGCTCGCTGAAGCCGTCGAGCAAGGCGTCGGCCTGCTGAGTGAATTGCGCGCTGAACTGGCTGCCAGCCTGGTGCAGTGCTTGTGTTGCAGCGCGCTGTTCGGCGCGTTGCTGCTCAAGCTGGGCGCTGAGGGCGCGTTCAAGCGCATCAGCGCTTGCTGCGCTGTGGCGGGCGAGTTCGGCAAGCAGTTGTTGCAGACCACTGCCGAGCTGATCCTGCAGCGCGCTTGCCGCCTGCGCCGCCTGCTCAGCATGACGACTGGTCAATACCTGCAAGGCATCGCCGGCCTGCCCGACCGCGACGGCGAGTTGCTGCTGCATGCCGTGTTCCAGGCGCAAGGCCAGCGCTTCGAATTCGCTGCGACTGTGAGCCTGAAACTCGGCCTGAGCGCTGCGCTGCGCTGCCTGGCTGGCTTCGTCACGGCTGAGCAGGACATTCATCATCTGCTCCATGCGGTCGACCAGACGCGGCAGATCTTCCGCCTGGCTGTTGAGCGCGGCGTAAGCCTGAGTACGCTGCCAGGCGAGCGAATGCGGGCGCAGCTCATCCTGCAACAAGCGATTGAGCTGCTGACCAAGACGGACACGTTCGCGGCGCGCAAGTGCCAGCAGCAGCCCCAGCATGGCAGACGCCGCCACCCCGGCGACCGAAGTGCCGAAGGCCACCCCCAGCCCTTTCACCGGCGCGGCGAGCGCGCTGCGCATCGCCTGCAGATCAGTGCTCATTTCGAGCGCCTGCACCGCACCATCGAGCGTCATCACCATGCCGAGGAAAGTGCCGAGCATGCCGAGCAGCACCAGCATGCCGACCAGATAAGGGCTCAATGCCGGCCCGGGGAAAGCCGCCGCTTCTCCACCAAGGCGCTGACGCACTACGGCGGCCAGCGGCGCCGGCACGCTGTTGAGCCAGTCGCTGCCTTCATTCGCCGCGACTTGCGCAGTGGCCGTGCCGCCACTGCGCACCCGACTCAGGGCATTCGCCAGCGCAGCACTGGCACGATTGAAACGCCACAGCTCGCTGGCACCAAGCAGATAGACGGCGGCGATCAGCACCGTCATCAGCAAGGCCAGATTGCTGCGACCAACATAACCCACGCCCACCCACAGCACCACGGCCAGACCGAGAGCGAAGGCGAGCAGATTGAAAATCCGATTCATGAGCGTGTTCACGACAAATTGGCGAGCAGGCCGCGCAAGGGCAGCAGCCGCAGTTCAGCTTCCGCAGCAAGCAGGTTCTGCAGTTCGACCGCGCAGGCGAGCAACACTGGTGGCAGTTCGTCCTCCTCCGGTGCATGTGACGAGGACGGTGCAGAAGGAAAGAAAGCGGTGAGTGGAGTGAGCGCAAACTCCTGCTGCCGCTGCACACAAAGCTGCTCCAGCACCGCAGGCAGCCGGGCAAGCAAAGCGCTTTCGTGCGCCTGCAAGCCTTGTTCAAGTGCCTCATCCAGCGCGCTCAGCCGCTGCCCTGCAACCGATGCCAGCTCCAGCTGAGTGCGCAAACGCTGGCGCAAGCTGCTGACATTGCTGGCCAATTTTCGCTGCTGGATCAGGTAGTAACGCTTGAGCGGCGCGAAATCGAGCCGGTACTCCTCGGCGCGCTCGCAGCCTGCTCCAGCCTGCTGCTCCGGCTCTGGTTGCGGCACGAGACAGGCTTGCAAAGCTTCGTGCAAAGCAGTCGGCAGCGCCTGAGGGACAACGGGCTCCTGCGCAACAGCGAGGTTCCGAGCGACAGTACTTCCGGCAGGCATCACAGCTTGCAGATGAGCAGGCTGCAGACGATCAAGCGCCAGCTTGAGTGCGGCCACTGCCGATTCGCCTGTTTCACCGGCACCGGACGTCGACAAGCCCGGTTGCGGCACCGCATGCAAGGCACGATACAACTTGAGATCGGCGTGCAGATCAAGCGCGGTCGCCAGCCGGCTGCCCAAGGCCGGCAACATCGCAGCCGCCAGCCCGGATTTACCCTGCCCGGCCAGCACCCGATCCAGCGCCAGCACGCCGTTCAAGGGCACGCCCAGCCTCCAGCTTCCCCCAACATCATTGCCCCTGCGCCCAAAAAACGCGCAAGGCTACACCAAATTGCCGCGTTCAGCGCACACAGCAGGGCAATCGCATGAATGGCCCATGCATTCCTTCATCCTTCTTTGATCACAGCTTTCTTTTTCAGCTTTGCGCGAATCCCTGCTCAAGCGAGGCCTTGCTTTTCAGCACCACCGGCACGCCGCCGTATTTGCGTTTCGCCATCCACTGCGCCAGCGCGGAATC
This sequence comes from Thauera sp., assembly GCA_034005275.1. Taxonomy (GTDB): domain Bacteria; phylum Pseudomonadota; class Gammaproteobacteria; order Burkholderiales; family Rhodocyclaceae; genus Thauera. The sequence goes on from JAVEVA010000045.1 coordinate 15,468, forward strand.
AAGATAATCGGCATGACCGGGAAACCAGCGCACCAGCTCGGCCGCAAAGGCGCGCGCATAAGCGAAATTGCCGGTCTGCACGGCTGCCGCCACCTCGTGCGCCGAACGCATCACCGCCGCATGCTCCTTGATGTGGCAGTCAGCTGCCGGGAAGTCATTGTCCCGCATCCAGGTGTCTTCCTCGCCGAAGTGGTGTTCGGCATGGGCAATGAACGCCTGCAGATGCCAGCCGAGCTCGTCATCGGCGCACTGGAGCAGGCCGTTGACGACATCGACAAATTCACGATGGGTGTCATCCATCGGCCCGTAACCGAGCAGGAAGGCGTCGGTCCACTGAAAATTCTGAGGTGCGCTCATGAGTCGAATCCTGTAATCCAATGATCTGGCTGACCAAAAACTGCTGCTGCAACAAGCCAGCAGGCGAGGATAACCGATTGCCGCGCTTGCGCCTCCTGCATTCAGGGTAGTCGCAGGGTGGTCGATCCCCATTCAGCGGCATCCGGGGGCTGTCGGGCGCAGGCACAAGTCGTACAATCCCGCTTCCTGTCCGCCTTGGTTCACTCATGTTTCTTTCCGCCCAGCCCATTTACTCAATCGCCGAAACGCGCGAAATCGAAACCCGCTATGTCGCCGGCTCGCGCCCGACGCTGATGGAGCGCGCCGGCCGGGCGGCTGCGGAAGAAGCCGTGCGCCTGATCAGCAACCGGCCGGGGCCGATCCTGATTGCCTGCGGACCGGGCAACAACGGCGGTGACGGTTTTGTGGTCGCCAGACATCTACTCCACGCCGGACGCGAGATCGAAGTCGCTTTTGTTGCCGATGCCAGCAAGCTGCCTGCCGATGCCGCCAAGGCAAGAGCGGATTTCCTCGCTGCCGGCGGCCATGTCGTCTCCGATCTGCCTGCCGCACCGGCCCAGGGCTGGGCGCTGGTGGTCGATGCCTTGTTCGGCATCGGCTTGCAGCGACCGATCGAAGGCCGTTACGCCAGCTGGATCCAGACCCTCAACGCCCAGACTTCGCTTCGCCTCGCACTCGACATTCCGAGCGGTCTGGATGCCGACAGCGGCCAGCCGCTGGGGGCCACTTTCTGTGCCACCCACACCGCGACCTTCATCGCGCTCAAACCGGGTCTGCTCACCAACGACGGCCCGGACTACTGCGGACAGGTGAATGTCCACCGGCTCGATCTCGATGCGCCCGCCATCCTCTCTCCCCGTGGCATGTCGATCACTCCCGCACTGTTTCAGCAGCACTTGCTGCCGCGCCGACGCAACACCCACAAAGGCCTGTTCGGCAGCATCGGCATCCTCGGCGGCAATCGCGGCATGCTCGGCGCCGCGCTGCTTGCCGGACGGGCGGCGATGTGGCTGGGTGCCGGCCGAGTGCACCTGGGCCTGCTCCATCCGCAAGCGCCCAGCGTCGACACCCATCATCCCGAGCTGATGCTGCACACGGCCGCCGAGCTGCCGCTGGCCCAGCTCAATGCGCTGGCGATCGGCCCCGGCCTGGGCAATGACGCCGAAGCCGCAGCCCAGCTCAGCCATCTGCTTGGTCAAAGCCTGCCGTTGGTGCTCGACGCCGACGCGCTCAACCTGATCGGCGCCGATCCGGCCTTGCAGCAGCAACTGTCGGCCCGGGACGCGCCCGACATCCTCACTCCCCATCCCGCTGAAGCCGCCCGCCTGCTTGGCATCACCACCGCAGCCGTACAAAGCGACCGGCTGGGCGCAGCACTGGAGATCGCCCGCCGCTATCGCGCCAGCATCGTCCTCAAAGGCAGCGGCTCGATCATCGCCACCGCTGACGGACGCTGGTTCATCAACAGCACAGGCCATCCCGGCATGGCAAGCGCCGGCATGGGTGATGTGCTCACCGGCCTCACCGTCAGCCTGCTCGCCCAGGGCTGGCCGGCCGAACAGGCGCTGATCGCTGCCGTCCATCTGCACGGCGCGGCCGCCGATCGTCTTGCCCGCGAAGGTATCGGCCCGGTCGGCCTCAGCGCAAGCGAAACCATCGACGCCGCGCGCGGTGTGTTCAACGGCTGGCTGATCGAAGCGCAAAGCTGAGGTCAGGGCAAACTACGGAAACATTCATGCAGTTGCCCTGACAACCGCCACGGCCAGACGAACCACGGCGCGTGCAGCTTGTACCAATCTGGCGCCAGCGGGAATGCCTGACAGGGCGACCACAAGGGTCGCCCCTACACGGCAATTCCCCATTTCCCGTCCGCAATTCCGCGCACCCCTGCATCGCGTAGGGGCGACCCTTGTGGTCGCCCAGCCCTGCCGCCGGATCTGCGCGGACGTTGGCAGATTGATCTGATTGTCTTTTACCGCCAGCACATCCTTCTCGTTCCTCAGCCCGAACAGATCTGATTTCTTCAGCGTTTTGCTAGAATCGAAGGCCCAGCCTTTTCATTCCTGCCCCGCTCCCTCACATCATGCTCAGTGAACAACTCCGCGTTGATCTGCAACGCACCGTGGCTGCCGCGTTGGCCGAAGATATCGGTCGCGGCGATCTCACCGCCCGACTGGTGGCGACCGATACACCGGGCCGGGCGCGCGTCATCACCCGCGAAGAAGGGGTGCTGTGCGGACAGGCCTGGTTCGATGCCTGCTTTGCCGCGCTTGATGCCAGTGCGCGCATCCACTGGCATTGCCAGGATGGCGAGCGCATCCGCCCCAATCAGCTGCTGTGCGAGATCGAAGCGGACGCGCGCGTGCTGCTCACCGCTGAGCGCAGCGCACTCAACTTCGTCCAGCTGCTGTCAGCCACTGCCACCATCACCCGTCGTCACGTCGATGCCATTGCCGGCACACGGGCACGCATTGTCGACACGCGCAAGACCCTGCCCGGGCTGCGCCTGGCGCAGAAATATGCCGTGGTCTGCGGCGGCGGCCTCAATCACCGCGTCGGTCTCGATGACGGCATTCTGATCAAGGAAAACCACATCATCGCTGCCGGCAGCATCGCTGCCGTGCTGGCACAGGCACGGGAAATTGCCCCTGCAGGCGTGTTCATCGAAGTCGAAGTCGAAACCCTCGATGAACTGCAACAGGCGCTGGCTGCCGGCGCAACCATGATCCTGCTCGACAACATGAGCCTGGAGCAGCTGCGCGCCGCCGTGAGCCTAACTGCCGGCCGGGCCATCCTTGAAGCTTCCGGCGGAGTCAGCCTCGAAAGCGTGCGGGCGATTGCCGAAACCGGCGTCGACCGCATCTCGATCGGCGCGCTCACCAAGGATGTGCGCGCGCTCGATCTGTCCTTGCGCCATGTGAGCGCGCAAGCTGCAGCGTGAAGTAATGAGCAGCGGCGAGCTGAAACCCTGGCCCCAGGTACCGGCCTGTTACGGCTGGCTGGCACTCGATGGCCGTGGCCAGTGGCGGCTGCAGGATGAAGTCATCACCCACCCCGGCCTGATCGCCTTTCTCAACGCGCATTACGGCGTTGATGAACGCGGCTGCTGGCTGGTGCAGAACGGCCCGCAACAGGTGTTTGTCGCGCTCGCCGGGGCGCCGTGGATTGCCCGCCTCCATCCTGGCCAGCGCCTGCTCGCCCACGATGGCCGCAGCCTGCAACCGCAAGGCGCGTTCGTGTTCGACGGTGACAGTCGGCTGTTTGTCGCCACCGACGCCGGCCCGGCAATGCTCGATGACCGCGATCTGGCCGCATTTGTCGATGATCTGCGCACCGTCGATGGCCAAGCGGTCAACGAAGACGCCCTGCTCGCCCTCATCGCCCAGGATCGGACTGCCGAGCCGCTCGGCTGGCACGGTCACGCTGTCATAGCTCTGCCGGCAAGCGCTGCCGACGCCGCCGACTATTTCGGTTTCGTCGCTGCGCCAGCCGCCGTCCTGCCGAATCCGGCAGCGCTCGGGTAAACTGCCGCTCTCTCCTTTTTCCCATTCCAGCCTTTTCATCATCGAGGTAAGTCCAGTGGCTCAGTACGTCATGTCGATGCTGCGCGTGAACAAGATCGTTCCGCCCAAGCGTCAGATCATCAAGGACATTTCGCTTTCCTTCTTCCCCGGTGCCAAGATCGGCCTGCTGGGTCTCAACGGCTCGGGCAAGTCCACCGTGCTGCGCATCATGGCCGGCGCCGACAAGGAATACGACGGCGAAGTGCAATGGCAGCCGGGGGTGCGCATCGGCTATCTGCCGCAGGAACCTGAGCTGGACGCCAGCAAGACCGTGCGCGAGGAAGTCGAAGCCGGCTTGGGCGAAATTGTCGAAGCCCGCGCCAGGCTGGAAGAAATCTATGCCGCCTACGCCGAGCCCGACGCGGATTTCGACCAGCTCGCCGAAGAGCAGGCCAAATACGAGAACATCATCGCTGCTGCCGGCAGCGACATCGAAAACCAGATGGAAGTCGCCGCCGACGCTCTGCGCCTGCCGCCCTGGGAAGCGGTGATTGGCAATCTGTCCGGTGGTGAAAAGCGCCGCGTCGCGCTGTGCAAGCTGCTGCTGTCCAAGCCCGACATGCTGCTGCTCGATGAACCGACCAACCACCTTGATGCCGAATCGGTGGAATGGCTGGAGCAATTCCTCACCCGTTTCCCCGGCACCGTGGTGGCCGTCACTCACGACCGCTACTTCCTCGACAACGCTGCCGAATGGATTCTCGAACTCGACCGCGGCCACGGCATTCCCTGGAAAGGCAATTACTCGTCCTGGCTGGAGCAGAAAGGCGATCGTCTCGCCCAGGAAGCCAAGCAGGAAGCTGCTCACCAGAAGGCGATGAAGCAGGAACTGGAATGGGCGCGCTCCAATCCCAAGGCACGTCAGGCCAAGTCAAAAGCCCGCCTCGCCCGCTATGAAGAAATGGCCAGCGTCGAATACCAGCGCCGCAACGAAACCCAGGAAATCTTCATCCCGCCCGGCGAACGTCTCGGCGACAAGGTGATCGAGTTCAATGGCGTGAGCAAGGCTTTCGGCGACAAGCTGCTGATGGACAATGTCAATTTCAGCATCCCGCCCGGAGCGATCGTCGGCATCATCGGCCCCAACGGCGCCGGCAAATCGACCCTGTTCAAGATGATCCAGGGCCTGGATCAGCCGGACAGCGGCGAAATCAGCATCGGTTCAACGGTGAAAATTGCTGCCGTCGACCAGAGCCGTGACGGCCTGGACAATAGCAAGACGGTCTTCGATGCGATTGCCGACGGCGCCGACGTGCTCACCGTGGGTCGCTTCGAAATGCCCAGCCGCGCCTACATCGGCCGCTTCAACTTCAAAGGCGGCGACCAGCAGAAGATCGTCGGCAACCTGTCCGGCGGCGAACGCGGCCGCCTCCACCTGGCGAAGACCCTGATCCAGGGCGGCAACGTGCTGCTGCTCGACGAACCGTCCAACGACCTCGACGTCGAAACCCTGCGCGCCCTCGAAGACGCCCTGCTCGAATTCGCCGGCTGCGCCCTGGTGATCTCGCACGACCGCTGGTTCCTCGACCGCATCTGCACCCACATCCTCGCCGCCGAAGGCGACTCGCAGTGGCAGTTCTTCGAAGGCAACTATCAGGAATACGAAGAGGACAAGCGGAAGCGGCTGGGTGAAGAAGGGGCGAAGCCTAAGCGGATTCGGTATAAGCCGATTACGCGGTAAGGGTTGATTATTCGCCAGACGCGAACGTAAACAGGCATTTACACCAAAGGCGAACAACCGCTCCAGAGGGTTTGACAGGGTCATTGGCATGAACTGGCGTTATCGCCAATGCAGTTCGAAATTGCAGACGCAAAATGCCAAACCATTTTGGAGCGGACAATATGTGGATTCGGTCTACTCACAGGGCAATCGCACCTTTTTGTCATAACCCAGACAGCCCCGCCCGGAATTGATCTGTGGCAGCGGCGAGCATGCGCTTGGATTTTAGGCTTGCCTTGCGGCTGGTGTTCAAGGGCAGCAAGTTCATCACGATGTGCCGGACGATCGCGCGAACCTGGGGGACATCCATCTCGTTTGTTCCAGCAACGGCCTCATTGATGCTTGCCTTCGCGGACACTTGCAACTGCCAACGCCGCCAACACTGAACGACTCAGCCCAACCCGTTCGCGGCTTGCGCCGCTCCTACGGAAACTTGCCGTCGTCATTGATTCGAAACTACGGCACTCGCATCACCTCTCCCGCAGCCCGGGCCAGAACACCGGAGTGAATGCGCCTTGGCGTAGACGTTGATCTGATGCACCAGACGCTCCGGCAAGGAAATGTCCAACCGTACCAATGTGGCTCAAATCTTTGCCAGATCGATTTCAATCAACATCCAGTAGCCACCCTGGAAGCGCTCATCGTCAGGCCATTGTTCCGGCGTTGAGGGCTCGGGCACAAGCTGCGGGACATCCTTTTTGTTGAGCCGGCTTCGTCGATGTCCGCCAGCGCGGGCACTCGTAGGAGCTGCGCAAGCTGCGAACCGACGCCGCCAAGGACAAGCGCCGCCGCCTGAGTCATTCGCGGCTTGCGCCGCTCCGGCGGCTTGCATGCGATAAGGCCGCTGTTTCTGCAAACCTGCGGGAGTTGCATCTTATGCACCGATGACGCTGGTGAAGTACGGCCTCAATCGCTGCAATGCCAGTCCCGATACGATCACGCCCTGCCGACAACACGCCGAGCGTCCTTGAGTAACAGAATCAGCTGGCGCTCATTGCCCGGTGTCGATTCAAAGCCAAAGCGGCGATAGAAGGCATCTGCGCTGGCGTCGATGGGATGGGTGAGCAAAGCCCGGACGCCTGCCTGCTCGGCAATTGCGAGGCTGCGGCGGATGGCATCCTGCAGCATGCTGAAACCAAGACCTTGGCCCTGATCATCGAGATCAACCGCAAGTCTGGTCAAAATGAGCAGCGGGATCGGGTACTGCCCCATGCCGCGACGAATCCGCTCGGGAGCTTCCAGAGTGTCGATCTGGCCGACGGTCAAGCTGAAGTATGCTGCCACCCGCTCCGCATCGAGGATCACAAAAGTTCTCGCTGAACCGCTGCCCTGGGCTTGTCGGGCATGGTGCAACAGCCAGTCGGTGAGCGCAGGTTTTCCGCAATCAAACTCTTCCAGCCGATGATGCGCAGCCAGCGGCTGCGGTGCGGAAAAACTCACTGACTGGCCCAAACCGGACGGCGAGAGAACAGCTGGGCCAGGCCGGCATTGTCAGACTCCGGCCGATCCAGCATGTCCAGAATCGCCTGGTACTGACTCCCGGAAACCATGAACAGGCGCTGGTCAAGCAAAGTCTGCTCAGCAGCCTGACACGCGGCATCAAGAATGAAATCGGTCAGCGATTTATGTGCGACTTCAGCAGCGCGGCGCAGCACCGCCTCCTGCTCGGGGCTTGCGCGCAGACCAAGTCGGGCCGTGCGCGCACTGGTCGTAACTGCGGACATAGCGAGCTTCCTGAGAGGTACACCAAGCCTAATGTTAGTACAAATGACACGGAAGAAACACATCGTCCCTGCAAAACCATCAACCATCGAGGGCAACGCTCTCGACCTTGGCAGAAGCTCTACCGCATTTGGCACAGCGCCCGCCTCCACGCCGGAAGCGGGCGCTGTTCATTTGCATGCTGCTCAACGGATGAAGTCGCGATTGACGTCGCGGAACAAGTCGGTGCCGCCGCGTTGCAGCCACTCGAAAGCGACCATTTCGCGGGAGACGATATCGAGCCCGTGATCGCGCATGCGGTCAAAAGCGAGATCGCGGTTGGCCGGGTCGCGTGAGCCGCAGGCTTCGCTGACGATGAAGACTTCCTTGCCGGCAGCACGCAGATCGAGCGCGCTTTGCTGCACGCAGACGTGGGCTTCGGTGCCGCAGACGATCACCTGCGGACGTTCGCTCACTTTGGTGCCTTCGAGACAGCCATCGGCCTGAGCGGAGAAATACTGCTTGGTGACGTAATGCGCTTCGCCCGTGACCGCACGCAGGCTTTCGAGGGTGTGGCCGATCTTTTCCGGGAAATGCTCGGTGACCACGATCGGCACGCCGATCCGCGTCGCCACTTCGGCCAGCCAGATGCAGTTGGCGGCGACCCGCTCACTGCCATGAATGAAAGGCGCCAGCTTCTCCTGGACATCAATGATCAGCAACACCGACTGCTGGGGGTTCATCAACATGCTTTTTCTCCTTCAGCTATCCGCCAGTTCAGCCCGGGCACGGAAATGTTCGAGCGCTTCCGGATTGGCCAGGGCTTCCATGTTTTTCACTGCGCGACCATGCACGACATTGCGCACGGCCAGTTCAACGATCTTGCCACTCTTGGTGCGCGGAATGTCCTCGACTTGCAGCACTTTGGCCGGTACGTGACGCGGGGTGGTGTGGGCGCGGATGGTCTGGCAGATGCGCGCACTGAGCGCCTCATCAAGTTGCAGACCATCACGCAGTTTGACGAACAGCACCACGCGCACGTCACTCGGCTGCTGGGGCGGCCAGTCCTGGCCGATGACCAGACTTTCGATCACTTCTTCGAGCCGTTCGACCTGGCGATAGATCTCGGCAGTGCCGATACGCACACCACCCGGATTGAGGGTGGCGTCGGAACGGCCATAGATGATCACCCCGCCATGTTCGGTAATCTCGCAGAAATCACCGTGGCACCAGACATTGTCGAAACGCTCGAAATACGCTTCGCGATATTTGCTGCCGTCCTCGTCTTTCCAGAAACCGAGCGGCATCACCGGGAATGGCTTGCTGCACACCAGCTCGCCTTTTTCGCCGCGCAGCGGTTGGCCTTCCTCGTCCCACACATCCACTGCCATTCCGAGACCACGGCACTGGATTTCACCGCGCCACACCGGCAGCACGGGCGAGCCGAGCACGAAGCAGGAGATGATGTCGGTGCCGCCGGAAATCGACGACAGTTGCAGATCAGCCTTGATATCGCGATAAACGTAGTCGAAACCTTCTGCCACCAGCGGGCTGCCGGTACTCATCATCACCCGCAGCGCTTCGAGGCGATGGGTTTCAGCCGGTTTGAGACCAAACTTGGCGCAGGCATCGATGAATTTGGCTGAAGTGCCGAGATGGGTCATGCCTTCCGCGTCGGCGTAGTCGAAGATGACGCGCTGCTCGCCGGCAAAAGGCGAACCGTCATAAAGCAGCAGGGTGGCGCCGACGGCGAGTGCCGACACCAGCCAGTTCCACATCATCCAGCCACAGGTGGTGAAGTAATAGATGCGATCACCAGCGTGCAGGTCACCATGCAGCAGGTGTTCTTTCAGATGCTGCAGCAAAGCGCCGCCGGCACAGTGCACAATGCATTTCGGCACCCCGGTGGTACCGGACGAATACATGATGTACAGCGGATGATCGAACGGCAGACGGGCAAACTGGATGTCGTCGACAAAACGGAAAGGCTCGACGAAATCCTCGTACATGCGCGCATGCGGCACGCTGCTCAGATCATGCTCGCGATGAACATAAGGCACGACCACCACCCGTTTCACGGACGGCAACTGGCTGACGATCTCGCCCAGCTTGCCAAGGACGTCGATGGTCTTGCCGCCATAGTAATAGCCATCACAGGCGACCAGCACTTTGGGCTCAACCTGGCCAAACCGATCAACCACACCTTGCACGCCAAAATCGGGAGAAGCCGAGGTGAAAATCGCGCCGATGCTGGTCGCCGCCAGCATGGCGACCACGGTTTCGGGCATGTTGGGCATGTAGGCGGCGACGCGATCGCCGGCCACCACGCCCTGCTCCTTCAAAGCCGCCGCCAGATGGGCAACAGCACGGTACAGCTCGCCACGGCTCATGCGGTTCTTGACGCGATCTTCGCCCCAGAACACCAGCGCATCTCCGGCATCGCGACCACGCAACAGGTTTTCGGCAAAATTGAGCCGGGCTTCGGGAAACCACTTTGCGCCCGGCATGCGGTCGCCATCCACCAGCACCACGCTGCCGGCCTCACCGATCACCCCCGTGCCGGTGCCATCACCATCCCAGATGCTGCGCCAGAATTGCTCAGGTGCGGCGACCGACCAGTCATGCAGCGCAGCATGATCCGCCAGTTCAACTTGCCAGCGCGTCGCAACGGCATGACGGAAAGCGGTCACGCGAGCATCGGCGATGCGTTGCGCGGATGGTTGCCACAAGGGCGATTGTTGTGAACTGCTCATTCTCTCCTCCATTCGATCCGAAAGTTCCTGGTCATCAACGGACTCTCTGCGGAGTCCTTTCATCCGGTCTGCGCTCAGCCTCAATTCAAGCGGAAGCTTCCAGCAGACCGCGGACGTCTTCGGGCAGCGCCACCGAACGGCCGTTTTCATTGTTCATCCAGACGATCTTTGCCGCGCCTTCGGCATAGGCTTGCTCATCGCCGCTGACAAACAGTTCATACCAGGTCATGAAACTGCTGCGTCCCAGCTCACCGGCATAGACCTTGATGATCACGTCAGCGGGATAGACCACCGGACGCATGAAGGTGGCGCTGGCGTTGATGATCACCGCCCCGGTCGGCTCGTTTGGCGTGACCGGATAGCCGATCGCTTCAATCCATTCACAGCGCGCCTGCTCGAAAAAGCGGAAATAAATGGTGTTATTGACATGCCCGTAAGCATCCATATCACCCCAGCGCACCGCCATCCTGCAGGTATGAACCAGCTTCGCTCCCTCGATCATCGCTCATCATTCCTTCATTTGAAGCTTGACAAGCGGGCAATGTAGCATAGCCCCTGTCATATTGCAGCGAATTGCCGGCTGCTCCCGAGCGGTGATCCGGAAGCACGACCTGGGAGCATTTGACACCCGGTTTCCGACCCCTGCTCGCCGACCTTACTTGCAGGACCGGCAAGTAAGGACACCAGCGCGGCGAACAAGCTTTACAATAGCGGGTTTGCACAGCAGCAATCTCGCTTATCGCAGGAACAGGAGAACAGGATGGAACGCGAATCGATGGAATTCGACGTCTTGATCGTTGGCGGCGGCCCGGCCGGGCTGGCGGCGGCGATCAAGCTCAAGCAACTGGCGGCGGCCAAAGGTGAGGAAGTTTCGGTCTGCCTGATCGAAAAGGCCGCCGAGATCGGTGCGCACATCCTGTCGGGCGCGG
>JAVEVA010000046.1:0-2179 GCA_034005275.1 Thauera sp.
CCTTGACCGGGGGCGTAAATCGTCGCATTCTCGACTCTGGCGTCGCTGTTGCAGTGCAGCGACGCCAGTTTTTGTGAACTTAACCGAGAGTGCGTACCATGACCGAGAGAGTGACCTGCCATCGTCTTCAGGTGGCCACCGAGCTGAAGCGTTTCATCGAAGAAGAAGCCCTGCCGGGCACTGGCGTTGATGTCGCCGCCTTCTGGAAAGGCTTTGACGTACTGGTACACGATCTCGCGCCGAAAAACCGTGCGCTGCTTGCCGAGCGCGACCGGCTGCAGACCGAACTCGACAACTGGCATCGCGCCCATCCCGGCCCGATTGCCGACATGGCGGCGTATCGCGCTTTCCTCGAGTCGGTCGGCTATCTGGTGCCGCAGCCGCAGGGCGTGAAGGCGGAAACCGCCAATGTGGACAGCGAGATTTCCACCCAGGCCGGACCGCAGCTGGTGGTGCCGGTGATGAATGCGCGCTATGCGCTCAACGCCGCCAATGCGCGCTGGGGCTCGCTTTACGACGCCCTGTATGGCAGCGATGCGATTCCCGACACCGATGGTGCAGCAGCCGGCGCGGCTTACAACCCGGTGCGTGGTGCGCGGGTGATTGCCTTCGCCCGCCAGGTGCTTGATCAGGCCGCGCCACTCGCCAGTGGTTCGCATGCCGACGCCAGCGCGTATGCCGTGGCCGATGGCAAGTTGCAGGTGAAGCTCGCCAATGGCGAAGTCACCGGGCTGCAGCAGCCGGAAAAATTTGTCGGCTACCAGGGCGATGCCGCAGCGCCTGCGGCGGTGCTGCTGAAGAATCACGGTCTGCACATCGAAGTGAAGATCGACCGCAAGCACCCGATCGGCAGCACCGATGCGGCCGGAGTCTGCGATCTGGTCATGGAAGCGGCGGTGTCGACCATCATGGACTGCGAGGACTCGATCGCGGCCGTCGATGCGGCCGACAAGGTCGTCGCCTATCGCAACTGGCTGGGGCTGATGCAGGGCACGCTCACCGAGCAGGTGCAAAAGGGCGACAAGATCATCACCCGCCAGCTCAATGCCGACCGCCAGTACACCGGCCCCAATGGCGGCAGCCTCAGCCTGCACGGACGCTCGCTGCTGTTCATTCGCAATGTCGGTCATCTGATGAGCAACCCGGCGATTGTCGATGGTGAAGGCCACGAAATTCCCGAAGGCATCCTCGATGCCGTGCTTACCACCCTGGTGTCGATGCACGATTTGCAGCGCCGTGGCAACTCGCGCACCGGCAGCATGTACATCGTCAAACCCAAGATGCACGGCCCGGCTGAAGTCGCCTTCGCTGATGAGCTGTTCGGCCGTGTCGAAGATCTGCTCGGCCTGCCGCGTCACAGCATGAAGATGGGCATCATGGATGAGGAGCGCCGCACGTCGGTGAACCTGATGGCCTGCATCGCAGCGGCCAGACATCGCGTTGCCTTCATCAATACCGGCTTCCTCGACCGTACTGGCGACGAGATGCACACTGCGATGGAAGCCGGGCCGATGATCCGCAAGGGCGAGATGAAGAGCACCGCCTGGATCCAGGCCTATGAGCGCAACAACGTTCTCGTCGGGCTGACCGCCGGCTTGCGTGGCCGCGCCCAGATCGGCAAGGGCATGTGGGCGATGCCCGACCTGATGGCAGCGATGCTCGAGCAGAAGATCGCCCATCCCATGGCAGGAGCGAATACCGCCTGGGTGCCGTCGCCCACTGGCGCGACCCTGCATGCGCTGCACTATCACCAGGTCGACGTCGCTGCCATCCAGCAGGAGATGGAGCATATCGACCTTGCCCGCGAACGCGAGCAGTTGCTGAGCGATCTGCTCACCGTGCCAGTGGTTGCGCAGGCAAACTGGAGCGCCGAGGAGCGTCAGCAGGAGCTCGACAACAACTGTCAGGGCATTCTCGGCTATGTGGTGCGCTGGGTGGAGCAGGGAGTCGGTTGTTCGAAAGTGCCGGACATCAACAACGTCGGCCTGATGGAAGACCGCGCCACCTTGCGCATTTCCAGCCAGCACATTGCCAACTGGCTGCGTCATGGGGTAGTCAGTGCCGAGCAGGTCGACGCCACCTTGCAACGCATGGCGGCGGTGGTCGATGGCCAGAATGCCGGTGATGCACTCTACCGGCCGATGGCGCCGAATTTTGCTGATTCGGTGGCTTATCAGGC
>JAVEVA010000046.1:2279-26455 GCA_034005275.1 Thauera sp.
CAGGCGTGCGCTGCGTGTGGTGTAGGCGATGCGCAGGTGGCGTTCGGGGTGATGGTTGCCGAAATCCAGCCCGGGGGTAGCGGCGATGCCGGCTTCTTCGATCAAACGGCGGGCGAGACTTTCGGCGTCTATGCCGAAGTGGCTGACGTCGGCATAGACGTAGAACGCGCCTTGCGGCTCGCAGGCGATGCCGAAACCGAGTTCGCGCAGTGCGGGCAGCAGGACGTCGCGGCGCTGGCCGAATTCGGCGCGGCGGGCTTCGAGAATTTCCCGCGTGCCTGATTCGAAAGCCGCCAGTGCAGCATGTTGGGCAGGCGTTGAAGGGGCGATGTAGAAATGCTGGGCGAGTTTTTCCATTTCGCTCACCATTGCCGCCGGTGCCACCAGCCAGCCAAGTCGCCAGCCGGTCATGCCGAAATACTTGGAAAAACTGTTCACCACGAACAAGTCATCGGCGGCGGACATGGCCGGATGAGCCAGTGCAGTGCTGGCTTCGATGCCGTAACTGAGCCCCTGATAGATTTCATCGACGATGAGAATGCCCTGGTGAGCTCGGGTGCGGGCGTGCAATGCAGCAATTTCATCCACGCTGAGCAGGGTGCCAGTCGGGTTGGAAGGTGTGGCCACCATCAGGCCGCGGGTATGGGCGGTCCACATCGCGTCGATCTGGACGGGCGTGGGCTGATAGTGGCTTGCCGCATCGACCGGAAGTGCCACTGCACGACCTTCAAAAGTTCGCACCAGATGTCGATTGGAAGGGTAGCCCGGATCGGGCAGCAGCCATTCGTCGCCCGGATCGGTGGTTGCCGCCAGGGCGAGCAGCAGGGCGGCGGAAGCGCCAGCAGTGACGATGATCCGTTCAGGGCCGATGTCGACGCCGAAACGCTGCTGGTAATAGTGCGCGATCGCTTCACGCAGCGCGGGCAGGCCGAGGCCTGAGCTGTAATGCACGTCACCGCTGCGGATGAAATGCTGTGCGGCGTCGAGGATCGGTTGCGGCGTGGGAAAGTCCGGTTCGCCGACTTCCATGTGGATGATGTCGCGCCCGGCAGCTTCCAGTTCGCGTGCCCGGCGCAGCAATTCCATGACATGGAACGGTTCGATGTCGCGCAGGCGGCGTGAGCGATGCATGAGAGAGTCCTCGCTGATGATCGGATCGCTGGAAAACAAAAAGCGCTGGCAGGCAGCGCTTTTTGCAGGAGAGTGTGAACCGGCTTACTTGTTGTTGATCGCCAGTTCGAACAGTTCGCGCTTCAGCTCCAGTTGGCGCGGCAGGCGATCGCCGAGCTTGGCGAACCATTCCTTGTGCGAAGCCAGCTCCTGGGTCCAAGTGGCCGGATCGACGCTGGTGAGCGTCTCGAAGTCTTCGCGGCTGAAGTCGGAATCGGTCCAGTCGAGATCTTCGTAACGCGGCATCCAGCCGAGCGGGGTTTCCTTGGCGGCGATGTTGCCACGGCAGCGATCGACGATCCACTTCAGCACGCGCATGTTCTCGCCAAAGCCCGGCCAGATGAACTTGCCGTCAGCATCAGTGCGGAACCAGTTCACGCAGAAGGTCTTCGGCTTGTCATCGACCGTGTTGCCCATGTCGATCCAGTGCTGGAAGTAGTCGCCCATGTGGTAGCCGGCAAAGGGCAGCATGGCGAACGGATCGCGGCGCACCACGCCTTGCGCGCCGAAGGCGGCGGCGGTGGTTTCCGAACCCAGGGTGGCCGCCATGTAGACGCCGAAGTCCCAGTTGAAAGCCTGGTAGATCAGCGGCACGGTGGTGGCGCGGCGGCCGCCGAAGATGAAGGCCGAGATCGGTACGCCGGCAGGCTCTTCCCAGGCCGTGTCGATCGACGGGCACTGGCTGGCCGGAGCGGTGAAGCGGGCGTTGGGGTGGGCAGCCTTGCGGCCGGTTTCCTTGCCGATTTCCGGGGTCCAGTCCTTGCCCTGCCAGTCGAGCAGGTGGGCGGGGGCTTCCTTGCTCATGCCTTCCCACCACACGTCACCGTCATCGGTGAGGGCGACGTTGGTGAAGATGATGTTCTCTTCCAACGTGGCCATGGCGTTGAAGTTGGTCTTCTGCGAAGTGCCGGGGGCAACGCCGAAGAAGCCGGCTTCCGGGTTGATGGCGTAGAAGCGGGTCTTGCCGTCGGCATCCAGGCGCGGCTTGATCCAGGCGATGTCGTCACCGACGGTGGTGATTTTCCAGCCGTCGAAAGCCTTGGGCGGAATCAGCATCGCGAAGTTGGTCTTGCCGCAGGCCGAAGGGAAGGCGGCAGCGACATAGCTCTTCTGGCCGTCGGGCGATTCGACGCCGAGGATCAGCATGTGCTCGGCCATCCAGCCTTCGTCACGCGCCATGGTGGAAGCGATGCGCAGTGCGAAGCATTTCTTGCCGAGCAGGGCGTTGCCGCCGTAGCCCGAACCGTAGGACCAGATCTCGCGCGTTTCGGGGTAATGGACGATGTACTTGGTGTCGGGATTGCACGGCCAGCGGCTGTCCTTTTCACCCTGGGCAAGCGGAGCACCGACGGTGTGCACGCAAGGCACGAAAGCGCCATCGCTGCCGAGCACGTCGATTGCACCTTTGCCCATGCGGGTCATGGTGCGCATGTTGGTCACCACGTAAGGGCTGTCGGTGATCTCGATGCCGATGTGGGCGATCGGGCTGCCGAGCGGGCCCATCGAGAAGGGGATGACGTACATCGTGCGCCCGTGCATCGAGCCCTTGAACAGGCCGTTGAGGGTTTCGCGCATCACCTTGGGATCTTCCCAGTTGTTGGTGGGGCCGGCGTCGTCCCTGTTTTGCGAGCAGATGAAAGTGCGGTCTTCGACGCGGGCAACGTCGGAAGGATCGGACCAGGCGAGATAGGAGTTCTTGCGCTTTTCCGGGTTGAGCTTGATCAGCATGCCGGATTCGACCATTTCACCACACAGGCGGTCGTATTCCTCTTGCGAACCGTCACACCAGACCACCCGATCGGGTTCGGTGAGGGCGGCGATTTCACCGACCCACTTTTTCAGGCCTTCGTGACGGACGTAATCGGGAGCAGCGGCAATCGCTGCCTGGGCGTGGTTTTGAGACATGAGGACAGGCTCTCCTGTGCTGTGAAGCGAAACCGTGTTCACCGCTGGGGCGGTGAGCTGTTGGGGGCCCGGAAAAGGGCCGGGAAAACCGGCGGCAAACGGTGAACAAGCCGGGCTGAAACACTGCCCCACATGATTTGCTACCGACTAAACCCGTAATTATGCCACGATCGCCTCCTGCGAATGAACGATGTAGACTGCAGTGTGTCCGGTTTGGCATTCACTGCCGTACTCGTCATCGGAGTGTGGCCTGATTGCCACCCGAATTCCTCACTGCTCTGGAGCTCCCGTCATGGATGAACTGATCCGCAAAGCCGCGCTTGACTATCACCGCTATCC
This sequence comes from Thauera sp., assembly GCA_034005275.1. Taxonomy (GTDB): domain Bacteria; phylum Pseudomonadota; class Gammaproteobacteria; order Burkholderiales; family Rhodocyclaceae; genus Thauera. Next base: position 5,694 of record JAVEVA010000046.1, read on the forward strand.
TCGCCCCGGCAAGATTTCGGTGACACCGACCAAGGTGTTGTCCAACCAGCGTGATCTGTCGCTGGCGTATTCGCCTGGCGTGGCGGCGGCATGTACGGCGATTGCCGAGGATCCGGCCCAGGCAGCCTTGCTCACCGCGCGCTCGAACCTGATCGGGGTGGTGAGCAATGGCACGGCGGTGCTCGGTCTGGGCAATATCGGCCCGCTTGCCTCCAAGCCGGTGATGGAAGGCAAGGCAGTGCTGTTCAAGCGCTTTGCCGGCATCGATGTGTTCGATCTTGAAGTGGATGAGTCCGATTCCGACAAGCTGGTCGACATGATCGCCGCGCTGGAGCCGACTTTTGGTGGGATCAATCTCGAAGACATCAAGGCGCCGGAATGCTTCTACATCGAGCGCAAGCTGCGCGAGCGGATGAAGATTCCGGTCTTTCATGACGACCAGCACGGCACCGCGATCGTGGTCGGCGCCACGATCCTCAATGGCCTCCATCTGCAGGGCAAGGCGTTGAGCGAGATCAAGCTGGTCACTTCCGGCGCGGGGGCGGCAGCGCTCGCTTGTCTTGGCCTGCTCGAAAAGCTCGGCGTGCCGGTGGAGAACATCTGGGTGACCGACATCGAAGGCCTGGTGTACGAAGGGCGCACGGTGCTGATGGACCCGCTCAAGGCGCGCTATGCCAAGGCCACTGATGCACGCACCCTCGGCGAAGTGATCGAAGGTGCGGATGTATTTCTCGGCGTGTCGGCCGGCGGCGTGCTCAAGCCGGAGATGGTGGCGAAAATGGCCGCGCGCCCGCTGGTGCTGGCGCTGGCCAATCCGGAGCCGGAAATCCTGCCCGAGGAAGTGATGGCGGTGCGGGATGATGCGGTGATGGCCACCGGCCGCTCCGACTATCCCAATCAGGTCAACAACGTGCTGTGCTTCCCGTTCATCTTCCGTGGTGCGCTCGATGTCGGCGCGACCACCATCAATGATGCGATGCAGCTGGCAGCAGTGAAGGCGCTCGCCGAGCTGGCGCGGGTCGAGCAAAGCGAAGTGGTGGCGGCCGCCTACGGCGAGAAGATCACCGGCTTCGGCCCGCAATACATCATCCCGCGCCCCTTCGATCCGCGGCTGATCGTCAAGATCGCGCCGGCGGTGGCGGAGGCGGCAATGGAATCCGGCGTCGCCACTCGGCCGATCACCGACTGGCACAATTACCGCGCCCAGCTCAACAATTTCGTCTGGCATTCGGGCATGGCGATGAAGCCGGTGTTTGCTGCCGCGCGCAGCAATCCGAAGCGGATCATCTTTGCCGAAGGCGAATCCGAACGTGTGTTGCGCGCGGTGCAGCAGATTGTCGATGAGGGGCTGGCCCGCCCGATCCTCATCGGCCGTCCGGCAGTGGTGTCGGCGAATATCGAACGTTTCCAGCTGCGCATGCTGGTCAATCGCGATTACGAGCTGGTCAATCCGGATTCCGATCCGCGCTTCAACCAGCTCTGGCAGCACTACCACGGTCTGATGGAGCGGCGCGGGGTGTCGATGCAGGAGGCCAAGGATGAGGTCCGCCGCCAGACCACGCTCATCGGTGCGCTGCTGCTCAAGCTCGGCTACGGCGATGGCCTGATCTGCGGCACTCACGGCATGCATGCCCATCACCGCAATTTCATCGAAACCGTGGTCGGTCGCCGTCCGGGGGTCAATCACCTGTACACCGCCAACCTGCTCAGCCTGCCCAATCGCACGCTGTTCCTGGCCGATACCTATGTCAACTACGACCCGAGTGCCGAGCAGATTGTCGAGATGACCTTGCTGGCCTGTGAAGACATGCGCCGCTTCGGCGTCGAGCCGCGGGTGGCGCTGCTGTCGCATTCGTCCTTCGGTTCGGTGCAGTCGCCGACCGCCGACAAGATGCGTGCGGCGCTGCAGATCCTCCACGAGCAGCATCCGGAGCTGGCGGTGGAAGGCGAGATGCACGGGGATTCGGCACTCGATGCCCGGCACCGCCTGCAGATCTTCCCCAATGCCAGGATGCGCGAAGATGCCAATCTACTCATTTTCCCGACCCTGGATGCCGCCAACATTGCGTTCAACCTGCTCAAGAATGCGGCGGGCGACGGCATGACCGTGGGGCCGATCCTGCTGGGTGCGGCACGGCCAGCCCACATCCTCACCCCTTCGGCAACCGTGCGCCGGATCATGAACATGACGGCCCTCACGGTGGTCGAGGCCGGGCAACACGATGAAGCGGTGGAGGAAAAGGGTGACGGGGAAAGCGGGCTCTGAGCGCAAGCAACAGGATTGTTCCCCGCATGGCTGCATGGATTCCGGCCTGGAAGCCGCTCCGCCGATGACCGGGCAGAACCGTCTTCCTCCGACCGCGCTGGTGCTGACCGGTGGCGGCGCGCGCGCTGCCTATCAGGTCGGCGTGCTCGCCGCCATCCGTGACTTGCACAAGGGAGTGACCGCCAACCCCTTTCCGATCCTGTGCGGCACTTCGGCCGGGGCGATCAATGCCACCGCGCTGGCGGTTCATGCGCGCAACTTCACCCGTGCCGTCACCCGGCTTGAGCAGCTGTGGCGCCAGCTTCACGTCGACCAGATCTATCACGCCGATACGGCGTCGATTCTGGCCAGTGCCAGTCGCTGGGGAGTGGCGCTGACTTCCGGCTGGCTGATCCGTCAGACCCCGCGTGCCTTGCTTGACAACAGCCCGTTGCGTGCCCTGCTGCTGCGGGCGCTGGATTTCTCCCAGATCAGTCGCGAGATTGATGCCGGTTATCTGCAGGCTTTGAGCATCACGGCTTCGGGTTACAGCTCGGGAGAAAGCCTCGCCTTCTTCGAAGCCGGTCCGCAGGTCGAGCCGTGGCGGCGCACGCACCGGGTCGGGGTGCCGGCCCGCATCAATGTCGATCATCTGCTTGCCAGCAGCGCCTTGCCGCTGGTGTTTCCGGCCGTTCACATCCATCGGGAATATTTTGGCGATGGCTCGATGCGCCAGCTGGCGCCGGTCAGTCCGGCGATTCACCTGGGTGCCGAGCGGGTGCTGGTGGTTGGTGCCGGGCGACTGGCGGAAGAGGGGCGCCAGCGGGCGCGCAGCTATCCGACTCCGGCGCAGATTGCCGGACATGCGATGTCGAGCATCTTTCTCGACACGCTGGCAGTCGATCTCGAGCGGCTGGAGCGGATCAACCAGAGTCTGGCAGTGATGAGCGAGGAGCAGCGCCAGCGGGCGGGCGGGTTGAAGCCGATCACTGCGCTGGTGCTCCAGCCCTCGCAGCGGATTGACGAGATTGCCGGTCGCCACCGGCGCAGCCTGCCGCGATCCCTGCGCATGGTGTTGCATGGCCTGGGCGCGATGCGCAGCGAAGGCTCGACCCTGTTGTCCTATCTGCTGTTCGAGCCGCCGTATGTCGAAGCGCTGATCGAGCTCGGTTACGAAGACGTGATCGCCCGGCGCACCGAAGTCGAGGACTTTCTCGGCTTGTGAGGCAGAGCGCTGCTGGCGGTTTGTTTCGGCGCTCGCCTGATGGTTGATCAAAAGCTGTGAACTTACTTTAAATAAATGCGCTATCGATCTACTATAGCGTCAGTTTTGTCACCAATTTTTGCCGTGGACTGATTGCCATGAAGCTGCGATCCGCTTTGTTTGCTGTCTTGTTGGGTTCGTTGTTCATGCATGGCCTGCCGGAAACTGCCCACGCTGCTTCGGCGAGCAAGCCGGCCAAGTCTCAGGCTGCGGCTAAAAAGGCGCCGGCCAGGGCCGCTGCGCCACGCAAGAAAACCGCTGCCAGACCGGCCGCAGCGAAGAAGAAAACGGCCCAGCGTGCGGCACCGGCTGCGGCGGCTGTGTCAGCCAGCGCGCTGGCAGCGGAAGCGGACACTCCTTTGCTGCTGGATGAACACGGTCTGCCACGACTGGGTTCCAGCGCTTTTTACGTGATCAATGCCGATAGCGGCGAAGTGCTGCTCGAACGCAACGCGGAGACTTCGGTGCCGATTGCTTCGATCACCAAGCTGATGACGGCGATGGTGGTGCTGGATGCCGGTCTGAATCTGCGTGAATTGCTCACCATCGACAAGGACGATATCGACACCCTCAAAGGCACGGGCTCCCGGCTGGGTCTGGGTACCCGTCTGAGCCGGGAAGACATGCTCCAGCTGGCCTTGATGTCTTCCGAAAACCGCGCAGCTTCGGCGCTGGCGCGTCATTATCCCGGCGGTCATGCTGCTTTCATTGAGGCGATGAACGTCAAGGCCCGTCTGCTTGGTTTGTGGAATACCCGTTTTCATGACAGCACCGGGCTCAATCCGCGCAATGTTTCCAGCCCGCAGGATCTGGCCAGGATGGTCGCCGCCGCCGCCGCCTATCCGCTGATCCGTGAATTTTCCACCGCCACCGAGCGCGAGCTTGAGGTGGGTGGTCGGCAACTGCGTTTCGGCAACACCAACGGCCTGGTCAAATTGCCCGACTGGTCGATCAGCGTCTCCAAGACCGGTTACATTTCCGAAGCGGGTCGTTGCCTGGTGATGCAGACCTGGCTCGAAGAGCAGCCGGTGGTGATGGTGCTGATGGATTCAAATGGCGTGTATACGCGCACGGCGGATGCGAAGCGGGTGCGCAAATGGCTGGAAAGTGACGAGCGCAGCCAGCCGGTGAGCGTGGTCGCCAGCCGCAAGGGCTGATGTGGGCTGAAGCAGGCACAAGCCCTGATCTGATTGTTGCGAGGTTCAAGTGAGTACTGTTCGCCGCCAGCCCGTTGCGCCGGCTCCTTCCCGTGTTGAAGGCAAGCTCAGCCTGAAACGGCGGGGACAAGCTTCTGCCGCCGAGGCGTCTGCGCCGGAGAAACCGGCACGGAAGCCGTCCGCGCCCAAAGAGGACGGCGGACAGGGTCGGCAAAAGTCATCCCGGCCTGAGCCCAGGCCCGAGTCCAGGTCCGAGCCCCCATCCGGGCTTCAGCCAGCCAGCCCGGACAGCGCGGCGGCTGCACCACAGGGCGAGCGTCTGTCGAAAATCATGGCCCAGCGTGGTCTGTGTTCGCGCCGTGAAGCGGACGAATACATTGCCCGTGGCTGGGTGTTCGTCAATGGGCGGCGGATTGCCGAGCTCGGCACGCGGGTCAGCGCGGATGTGCGGATCGACCTCGCCCCTCAGGCCAGCCATGCACAGAGCGAGCGGGTCACCATTCTGCTGCACAAACCGGTGGGCTATGTCTCCGGCCAGCCCGAACCGGGTTATGAACCGGCCGTGAGCCTGATCGGTGCCCACAACCAGTTCGATCGCGAACAGAGCCTGCCGTTTCATCCCAGTCAGCTGAAGAACCTTGCTCCCGCCGGCCGGCTCGACATTGATTCCACCGGCTTGCTGGTGCTGACTCAGGATGGTCGCATTGCGCGCCAGCTGATCGGTGATGCCGATGCGAAGATCGAAAAGGAGTATCTGGTCCGGGTTGCCGGCGAGCTGGCTCAGGATGGGCTGGAGTTGCTGCGCCATGGGCTGGAGCTCGACGGCGTCAAGCTGCGCCCGGCGCAGGTGGAGTGGATCAACGATGACCAGCTGCGCTTTCGTCTGCGTGAAGGCCGCAAGCGCCAGATTCGTCGCATGTGCGAGCTGGTCGGCCTGCGGGTGACCGGCCTCAAGCGGGTGCGGATCGGCGCAATCAAGCTCGGCGACCTGCCGCTGGGTGAATGGCGCTTCCTGCGCGCCGACGAGCATTTCTGAATTTTTCAGGCGCCTGGCGCGGCAGCGGCGCCTGCAGTCCGGTTCATCGATCCAGTGGTGTGGCAGAGGTGCGGCTGTGGCTCCCGGGGCCATCGCTTAGGCAAACAGGGCTAAAATGCGCCGGTTACCATACCTGTGCGTATCCTGTCATGCCTTTGCCTCCTGCTTCACCCCGGCGGCGCGTTCATCGTCGTTTCATCGATCTCGAAGGCTTTCAGCGCGAAGATGGGCTGTTCGAGCTCGATGCCCTGCTGTGCGATGTGAAAGACATCGATTATTCAATCGCTTCTGGTTTGCGTGCGGCCGGTGACCCGATCCACGAGATGCGGCTGCGCATCGTCTATGACGATGATTTCAACATCCTCGATGCTTTTGCCTGTTCTGACGCCGTGCCCTATCCGGGGCAGTGCGACACCATCGGCCCGGCGTACCGGCAGCTGATCGGTCTCAACCTGACCCGTGGTTTCCGTCGCCAGGTCGGCGAGCTGTTTGCCGGGGTCAGCGGCTGCTCCCATCTCACCGAACTGCTCAACAGCCTGCCCACTGCGGCGATCCAGACCAAGGCGTCGTTCTGGCCCGATACCCAGAACAAGAATGATGAAAAGCCCTTTCAGCTCGATCGCTGCCATGCGCTCGACACCCGGGCCGAGGCGGTACGGCTGTATTACCCGAAGTGGTATCGTGGCCCGCAGGAGCAAGAATGAGGCATGCAGCGACTGGCGTAAAAACGGGTATAATTACCGGCTCTTGTGGCGCGCGTTTCCGGCTTTTGATTCAGCTGCCTGCGCGCTTGCCAGCAAGTGTCAGGCCTGTCCGGGGCATGGCCTGACGGGAAAGCATGCCATCAACCTGTTTGCGGCGGGCCCGCTGCAACGTCGAACGAAGGGCAACCATGAAGATTCATGAGTATCAGGCAAAAGAAGTTCTAAGAAAATTTGGCATCGTCACGCCGCGCGGCATTCATTGCACCAGCGTTGACGGCGCAGTCAAGGCTGCCGAAGAGCTGGGCGGCAACTTCTGGGTGGTGAAAGCCCAGATTCATGCCGGTGGTCGTGGCAAGGGCGGTGGCGTCAAGCTCGCCAAGTCGCTCGACGAAGTGCGCCAGCACGCCAGCGACATCCTCGGCATGCAGCTGGTCACCCACCAGACCGGCCCCGAAGGCCAGAAGGTGCGCAACCTGCTGATCGAGGAAGGCGCCGACATCCAGCACGAATACTACGTTGCGGCACTGACCGACCGCGCGACCCAGAAAGTCGCCATCATGGCTTCTTCCGAAGGCGGCATGGACATCGAGGAAGTGGCCGAGCGCACGCCCGAGAAGATCATCAAGGTGTTTGTCGATCCGCTCGTCGGCCTCACCGACGCTCAGGCCCGCGAGCTGGCCAGCGGCATCGGCATGCCCGCCGGTTCGATGGACAAGGCAGTGGAGGCGCTCAACAAGCTCTACACCTGCTACATGGAAACCGATGCGGCGCTGGCCGAGATCAATCCGCTGATCCACGAAGGCAACGGCACGGTCAAGGCGCTCGACGCCAAGTTCGATTTCGATTCGAACGCGCTCTACCGTCATCCCGAGATCGTCGCTTACCGCGATCTGGACGAAGAAGATCCGGATGAAGTCGAAGCATCGAAATTCGACCTCGCTTACATCAGCCTCGATGGCAACATCGGCTGTCTGGTGAACGGTGCCGGTCTGGCGATGGCCACCATGGACACCATCAAGCTGTTCGGTGCCGAGCCGGCCAACTTCCTCGACGTCGGTGGCGGCGCCACCACCGAGAAAGTCACCGAAGCGTTCAAGATCATGCTCAAGAACCCCAAGGTGAAGGGCATTCTGGTCAACATCTTCGGCGGCATCATGCGCTGCGACACCATTGCCGAAGGCGTGGTCGCTGCAGCCAAGGAAGTGAACCTTGCTGTCCCGCTGGTGGTGCGCATGAAGGGCACCAACGAAGAGCTCGGCAAGAAGATCCTCGCCGAGTCGGGTCTGCCGATCATTGCCGCCGACACCATGGCGGAAGCTGCGACCAAGATCGTCGCGGCGGTCAAGTAAGGAGCACTGCGCATGTCCATTCTGATCAACAAAGATACCAAGGTCATCACCCAGGGCATCACCGGCAAGACCGGCCAGTTCCACACCGAAAAGTGCCAGGAATACGCCAACGGCAAGGAATGTTTCGTTGCCGGTGTGAACCCGAAGAAAGCCGGCGAAAAGATCTTCGACATTCCCATCTATGGTTCGGTGAAGGAAGCGGCAGCGGAAACCGGTGCCACCGTGTCGGTGATCTATGTACCGCCCGCAGGCGCTGCCGATGCGATCTGGGAAGCTTGCGAAGCTGACCTCGATCTGGCGATCTGCATTACCGAAGGCATTCCCGTGCGCGACATGCTGATGGTGCGCAACAAGATGAAGCAGAAAGTGGCCAAAGGCGGCAAGGAAACCCTGCTGCTCGGCCCCAACTGCCCCGGTCTCATCACCCCTGACGAGATCAAGATCGGCATCATGCCCGGCCACATCCACCGCAAAGGCCGCATCGGCGTGGTGTCGCGCTCCGGCACGCTCACGTACGAAGCCGTCGCCCAGTTGACTGAAATCGGTCTCGGTCAGTCGTCGGCGGTCGGCATTGGTGGTGACCCGATCAACGGTCTCAAGCACATCGACGTGATGCGCATGTTCAACGACGATCCGGACACCGACGCGGTGATCATGATCGGCGAGATCGGCGGCCCTGACGAAGCAGAAGCTGCGCAGTGGTGCAAGGCCAACATGAAGAAGCCGATCGTCGGCTTCATCGCCGGTGTGACGGCTCCGGCCGGCAAGCGCATGGGCCACGCCGGTGCGCTGATTTCCGGTGGTGCCGATACCGCGGATGCCAAGCTCGCCATCATGGAAGAGTGCGGCTTCAAGGTCACGCGCGACCCCTCCGAAATGGGCAAGCTGCTGAAAGCGCTGCTCTGAGCGCACTGCGCTTGCTTCTCGAACGCCGGCCAGTCCGGCGTTTTTAATTTCCACCCGCCGCGCGCTAGAATGTGCCTTGGTGCAGCCCGGCACGGGGCAGGGCGCAAGCCAGGAAGAATGAACATGGCGAAGTTGATCCTCAGCATGGATGGGCTGGTGCTCAAGGAAATCGAGCTCGACAAGGAGCGGATTACCATCGGGCGCAAACCTGACAATGACATTCAGATCGACAATCTTGCCATCAGCGGTCATCACGCGGTGATCACCACCATTCTCAATGACGCTTTTCTGGAAGATCAGAACAGCACCAATGGCAGTTACGTCAATGGCCAGCCGGTCAAGAAGCATGTATTGCATGACAATGATGTCATCGAGCTGGGCAAGTACCGCCTCAAATACATTGCCAGCACCAGTCCGGGGCCGGGGCTGTCAGCCAATGAAATGGTGGCGACTGCCGCGCTCAAGGCTTTCGACATGCGTGCGCTCAACACCGATCTCGGCATGGGGCAGCCCGGAGGTCAGACCCAGCTGCTGCCGCACGATGCACTCGAAGAAGCTGAACGGGCGCTGTCCGGCGCGCCAGTGGGCGTGATCCAGGTGCTCAACGGCAGCAATGCCGGACGCGAGCTTGAGCTGACCAAATCGCTCACCACCTTCGGCAAGCCGGGTCACCAGGTGGCGGTGATCACCCGCCGGCCGCAGGGCTATTTCATCGCCCATGTCGAAGGGATCGAATTTCCCCGCCTCAATGGTGAAGCGATCGGTGCGCAGGCCCACCTGCTCGCCGACCATGACATCATTGACCTGGGGCGGATCAAGATGGAATTCTATCTGCGCAGTTGAGCGCCGCAGCTTTGCAGCGCCGGCGTGAAATCTGCCCTGTGTTGCCGGCATTGGCGGTGATAAGCTGCCGTTCAGGGTATTTGAGGAGCGGGCGGCAGGCACTGTCGGCAGACAGCAGCCCAGGCGCTCACGACAGGAAATGAAATTCAGCGTTCTGGGGTGTAGCGGAGGCATTGGCGGCTCGCAAGGGCGCACCACCGCCTTTCTGGTCGACGAGGATATTCTCATCGACTGTGGCACCGGCATTGGCGATCTGCCCTACGAAATGCTGTGTCGGATCAATCATGTTTTCCTGACCCACTCCCATCTCGACCATATTGCCGGCCTGCCACTGCTGGTCGACGCAGTCGGCGAACGCCGGCAGACTCCGCTCGCGGTTCATGCCACTGCCGAAACCATCCGCATCCTCCATGCCCACGTCTTCAACTGGCTGGTGTGGCCGGATTTTTCGGCGATTCCCGACCGTATCCATCCTTTCATGCGCTTTCAGCCGATCATGCTCGGCGAGACGACTCGTCTCGACGGGCGCAGGATCACCGCCATTCCGGCGCTGCATACCGTGCCGGCTGTTGGCTATCTGCTCGACAGCGGCCATGGCCAGCTGGTGTTCAGTGGCGATACCACCTACTGCGTCGAGCAGATTGCCGCGATCAACGCTTTGCCTGCCCTGCGTCACCTGATCATCGAAACTGCGTTTGCCAATGAGCATCATGGTCTCGCCCTCGCTTCCCGCCATCTCTGTCCCGAGATGCTGCTGGAAATTCTCGGGGAGCTCGAAGTCCGTCCCGAGGTGCATATCAGCCACCTCAAGCCGGGTGCAGGAGAGCGCATCATGGCCCAGATCGGTGAGGGTGCGAATGGCCTTCAGCCACGTCGATTGAATATCGGCGACGTGCTCGAGTTCTGAGGCGCAGGCGCCCGCCTGAAGTTCATTGTCAGTGCCGCGCAGCATCCAGTCCTGGAAGCCGGGGCATGGCCCCGGCGCCACAAGCAAAGCTGGCGATCAAAAGAGGGTGGAGGAGTAACGAGAGGCATTCATGCGATCGCCCCGGCTGGTTCATGCACCGCCCTGTCCGTTAGAATGAGCGCTTTACCGTCACCTGCCCAGTGCCATGTACCGTCTTGCTCCCAGCCTGTTGTCTGCCGACTTTGCCCGCCTCGGTGAGGAAGTGCGTGCGGTGGTTGCCGCCGGTGCTGACTGGATCCATTTCGACGTGATGGACAACCATTACGTCCCCAATCTCACCATCGGTCCGCTGGTCTGCGACGCGATCCGTCCGCACACCACCGCACCGATCGATGTTCATCTGATGGTCAAGCCGGTCGACCGCATCATTCCCGATTTCGCCAGGGCAGGCGCCAACATCATCACTTTTCACCCTGAAGCGTCCGAGCACATCGACCGCAGCCTGGGGCTGATCCGCGATGCCGGTTGCCAGGCTGGCCTGGTATTCAACCCGGCGACACCCTTGCATCACATGGATCACGTGATGGACAAGCTCGACGTGGTGCTGCTGATGAGCGTCAATCCCGGCTTCGGCGGCCAGCAGTTCATCCCCGAGACGCTCAACAAGCTGCGTGCTGCGCGGGCGAAGATCGACGCTTATCAAGCGCGCAGTGGGCGCCGCATCCTGCTCGAAATCGATGGCGGGGTGAAAGTCGATAACATCGCTGCGGTCGCTGCGGCAGGGGCGGATACTTTTGTCGCGGGTTCGGCAGTATTCGGTGCGGGGCGTGACAGCGACCCCAACCGCTACGACAGCGTGATTGCCGCGATGCGTGCGCAGCTGGCGACGCTTGCCCGGCCGGAGACGAATTCATGAACACCCGTTTTGCACCGCAGGCGCTGCTGTTCGATCTGGACGGCACTTTGCTCGACACTATCGGTGACCTGGCGCACGGCGCCAACCTGATGCTGGCCGAGCTGGGCAGGCCTGTGCGCAGTGAAGCGGAAATTCACAGCTTTGTCGGCAAAGGCATCGCCAATCTGGTCGAACGCTGCCTGACTGAAAATGCGCAGGCCAGTGCGGCGGAAATCACCGCTGCAGTGGCCGTGTTTCGCCGCCATTATCAGCAAGTCAACGGCGAAAGCACCCGCATCTATCCCGGCATTGTCGACGTGCTGGAACGCTTGCGTGACGCCGGGCGCCCGTTGGCGGTGGTGACCAACAAGGCGACCGAATTCACTTTGCCGCTGCTGGAGCGCACTGGTCTGGCGCAGTATTTTGCTGCAGTGGTCGGCGGCGACACGCTGGCGGTGAAAAAGCCTGACCCGGCACCGTTGCAGCTGGCGTGCGAACAGCTTGGGGTTCGTGTCAGCAGCGCGCTGATGGTGGGCGACTCGGCCAATGATGCGCTCGCCGCGCGTGCAGCCGGCATGCCGGTGCTGCTGGTGCGCTATGGCTATAGCGAAGGCATGCCGGTGGACAGCATCGAATGCGATGGGCTACTATCGAACGCGCTCGAAATCCTGGATTACATCCGTTTCAAATGAGTTTGCCGTGAGTGTGCAATCAGTTTGAAGTACGCGGTAAACCGGCTGGCGCTCCGTGGCGAGCGCTGTGTTTTTTGAGCAGCGATTTCTTCCCTCCACCTCTCTTCGGCCTGTTCCCGTGATGCCTGCTGCCCCGGATCGCTTTGCTCCCATCCATTGTTGGCGCCCCTGCCAGCCTTGGCCTGTGGGCCACTGACGCGAACCCCATCTGCGTGGCCGCGATGCACTTTGCGATGCATCGCCCCGGTCCGCCCCAGCCCGCCCAGCACCTTCCGAACATCTTGCCGCACGTGGAGTCCCCATGCTTGAAGCTGAATTCAATGCCCTCGCCGCACAGGGCTATAACCGCATCCCGCTGACCCTCGAAACCTTTGCCGATCTCGACACGCCGCTGTCGATCTATCTCAAGCTCGCCAACGAGCCCTACTCCTATCTGCTCGAATCGGTGCAGGGCGGTGAGCGTTTCGGGCGTTACTCCTTCATCGGCCTGGCGGCGCCGACCCGCATCGAAGTGTATGGCCGCTCGGCGCTGCTGCTCACCGGCAATCGTCTGGTCGAGCGCCGTGATTATGGTGATCCGCTCAATTTCATCGCCGAATTCATGAACCGGATCAAGGTGCCGCCGCGCGAATATCTGCCGCGCTTTGCCGGTGGTCTGGTGGGCTATTTCGGTTACGACACCGTGCGCTACATCGAGCCCAAGCTGGCGCAAGCCGACCGACCCGAGAAACCCGATCCGCTCGGTACGCCGGACATCCTGCTGTTGCTGTCGGAAGAACTGGCGATTGTCGACAACCTCAGCGGCAAGCTGACGCTGGTGGTGTATGCCGAACCGGAAGTGCCCGGCGCCTGGAAGCGGGGACAGAAACGCCTGCGCGAGCTGCTCGCCCGCCTGCGTTCGCCGGTGCAGATTCCGGTGGAAACACCGGCCAGCTCGGCAGAGGCCGAGTCCAGTTTCGGCGAAGAAGCGTTCAAGGATGCTGTGCGGCGCGCCAAGCAGTACATCATTGATGGCGACGTGATGCAGGTGGTGCTTTCGCAGCGCCTGAGCAAGCCGTACTCGGCCAGCCCGCTGGCGCTTTACCGTGCGCTGCGCTCGCTCAATCCTTCGCCTTACATGTTCTATTACCACTTCGAGGATTTTCAGGTGGTCGGCGCTTCGCCGGAAATTCTCACTCGCCTCGAAGATGACGTGGTCACCGTGCGTCCGATCGCCGGCACGCGCAAACGGGGTGCAACGGTGGCGGAAGATCTGGCGCTCGAAAAGGAGCTGCTGGCTGACGCCAAGGAAATCGCCGAGCACGTTCAGCTGCTGGATCTTGGACGCAACGACGCCGGGCGCGTGTCGCAGACCGGTACGGTGAAAGTCACTGAGCGCTTCACCATCGAACGTTATTCGCATGTGATGCACATCGTCTCCAACGTCGAAGGCAAGCTCAAGGAAGGGCTCAACGCGCTCGCTGTATTGCGCGCCACCTTCCCGGCCGGCACGGTCTCCGGCGCGCCCAAGGTGAGGGCGATGGAAATCATCGACGAACTCGAACCGGTCAAGCGCGGCGTCTATGCTGGCGCCGCCGGTTACCTCGGCTTTCACGGTGACATGGATCTGGCGATTGCCATCCGCACCGCAGTGCTCAAGGACGGCCAGATCCACGTCCAGGCCGGCGCCGGCATCGTCGCCGACTCCCAGCCGGATGCCGAATGGCAGGAAACCCAGAACAAGGCCCGCGCCAGCTTGCGCGCGGCCGAAATGGCTGAAGCCGGACTGGATACCGTGCCAACGCAGACCAACTGAACAAGGCGGGATCGCGTCCGTTTGCGCGATCCCGGCGCTGCTGGATGCCCGCTTTCGCGGGCATGACGGAACTTTCAGGATGGTGCGGTGCAGAGGCGGCCGAAGCCGTCGACATACCATTGATACAACAGGCTGCATGCCGCAGCTGGGCAGCTGATAAAAGCGGCGGCCGCCAGCTGGCGCTGGTCGGCGAGTTGCAGCAGCAGGGGGCGGATTTCGTCAGCTGGTGTGAGCAGTTCGCCGTTGAGATAGAAGTGCTCGTCGTCGAACAGCAGAATCGAGCGCGCATCGAGCGCAAAGCCATGCTCCGCCAGCTGGCGGACAAACGTGTCTTCTGCGAGCGGATTTGCCGGCGGCTCGAAAAAGACGTGTGCTTTCGGTTCGCTGAGTGTGCTGCCGACGAAGCGTTCGATGTCGCTGCGTTGCCAGCGGATTTGTTCCAGCATCGCCGCGATCTGGTCGACCATCTGTGGGCTGATGGCGGCCGAATTGTCCTGGCGCTGCAGGGTCGGATCGGCATAGCGTCCGGTCAACTGCAGACGGTCCTGCAGCCAGTCGAGGAAAGCGCTGCCCAGCTCCTGTGCGGTCGGCGCACGAAAGCCGATCGAGTAGGTAGTGCATTCGCCGCAGGCGACGCCGTCATGTGCCCAGTGCGGCGGCAGGTAGAGCATGTCGCCAGGTCCGAGCAGCCATTCTTCCTCGGCGCTGAAATTGGCGAGGATGCGCAAAGGGATGTCCGGCACCAGGCGGCGATCCTGCTGGGCGCCGATGCGCCAGCGTCGCTGGCCGCTGCCTTGCAGCAGGAAGACATCGTAGTTGTCGAAATGCGGGCCGACGCCGCCACCATCGACGGCGTAGCTCACCATCAGGTCGTCGAGCCTGGCCTGGGGAATGAAGCTGAACTGTTGCAGCAGACGTTCGGCAGCCGGCAGCCACAGATTGAGACCTTGCACCAGCACGGTCCACGGTTGCGATTGGCCGGCGCGCAGACGGCGACGCAGCTGAGGGCCGTGATGCAAAGTCCATTTGCCCTGCAGGCCGCTGGCCGGCAGGCGGATGTAGCGTGATTCGACTTCCTCGCGGCAGGCGAGGGCGAACAAGTCCTGGTGGCTGAGCAGGCCGCTGAAGCCGGGGATGGCCTGGCGAATCAGCAGCGGTTTTTTCTGCCAGTATTCGGCGAGAAACTGGTCGACGCTCATTCCGCCCAGCAGGCTGGGCGGTACCGGAAAAATGTTGGCCGCCATCTCCGCTCAGCCCAGTTTGGCCAGTTGCGGCTGCAGGCGGGCGAGGGTGGTTTCAAAGCCGGCGAGGCGTTCGCGTTCCTGCGCGACCACTGCTGCGGGCGCACGTTCGACAAAGCTGGCATTGCCCAGTTTGGCCTTGGCCTTGGCAATTTCGCCTTCGAGGCGGCTGATCTCCTTGCCCAGTCGTTCGCGTTCGGCAGCGACGTCGATTTCCACCTTCAGCATCAGCCGGGTGTCGCCAGCCACCGCCACCGGTGCGAGTTGGTCAGCACCGATTTCGTCGACGATCTCCACTTCGGCGAGCTTGGCCAGTCCGGCAAGATAGGGCGCAAAGCGTTCAAGCTGGCCACGTTCGCCGGCGGCGAGCAGCGGCAGACGCTGGGCTGGCGAGATGTTCATTTCGCCACGCAGATTGCGGCAGGCATAGACCATCGCTTTCAGCGCGCTGACTTCCGCTTCGGCGACCGGATCGAGCCGGGTTTCATCGAGCTGAGGGTAAGCAGTGAGCATGATGCTGTCGCCGTCCTTGCGCGCGGCGAGCGGCGCCACGGTCTGCCACAGCTCTTCGGTGATGAAGGGGATGAGCGGATGGGCGAGACGCAGCACCTGTTCGAGCACGCGCAGCAAGGTGCGGCGGGTGGCACGCTGCTGGGCGGGAGTGCCGCGCTGGATCTGCACTTTGGCCAGTTCGAGATACCAGTCGCAGTATTCGTCCCAGATGAATTCATACAGCGCACGGGCCACGAGGTCGAAACGGTAAGCGGCAAACTGGTTGGCGATTTCGGCGGTGGTGCGCTGGAATTGCGACACGATCCAGCGGTCGGCAAAGGAAAAGTCGAGCGTCTCCGGCGTGCACGCAGTGGGGGCATCGGCGCCCAGACCGCAGTCTTCGCCCTCGCAGTTCATCAGCACGAAGCGAGTGGCGTTCCACAGCTTGTTGCAGAAATTGCGATAGCCTTCGCAGCGCGACAGGTCGAACTTGATGTCGCGCCCCGGGCTGGCAAGACTGGCAAAGGTGAAGCGCAGTGCGTCAGTGCCGAAGGCGGCAATGCCTTCGGGGAATTCCTTGCGCGTCTTTTTCTCGATGCTTTGCGCCTGCTTGGGATTCATCAGGCCGAAAGTGCGCTTCTCGACCAGCGCGTCGACGCTGATGCCGTCGATGAGGTCGATCGGATCGAGCACATTGCCTTTCGATTTCGACATCTTCTGGCCTTCGCTGTCGCGGATCAGGCCGTGCACATAGACGTGCTTGAACGGAATCTTGCCGGTGATGTGCTTGGTCATCATCACCATCCGTGCCACCCAGAAGAAGATGATGTCAAAGCCGGTGACCAGCACGGTGGACGGCAGATAAAGGTCGAGCGCCGGGTTGCTTTGCTGCGGCCATTGCGCCGTCCAGTCGAGGGTCGAGAAAGGCCACAGCGCGGAGGAATACCAGGTGTCGAGCACGTCTTCATCACGGCGCAGCTCGCCGGTGTAGCCGTCGGCCGCAGCCAGCGTGCGCGCTTCGGCTTCGTCGTGGGCGACCCAGCACTGGCCGTCATTACCGTACCAGGCCGGAATCTGGTGACCCCACCACAGCTGGCGCGAGATGCACCAGTCCTGGATGTTGTTGAGCCACTGGTTGTAGGTGTTGACCCAGTTCTCGGGGAAGAACTTGATTTCGCCGCTGGCAACGCATTCGAGCGCTTTCTCGGTGATGCTCTTGCCGTCCGAGTCCGGCCCCTGCGCCGGTTTGCTCATCGCCACGAACCACTGGTCGGTGAGCATCGGTTCGATGATCACGTTGGTGCGGTCGCCGCGCGGCACCTGCATCTTGTGGGCCTTGATTTCCAGCATCAGGCCGAGCTTTTCCAGTTCGCTCACCACTTGATCGCGGGCCGGCACGCGATCAAGCCCGGCGACGCTGGCTGGCATGGCAACGGTGTCAATCGCCTGGCCCTGGCTGTTGTAGCGCGCAGCGTCTGCCGGCACGCTGCCGGCCAGGTCGAGCACCACGATCATGTCGAGGCCGTGGCGCTGGCCGACGGCGTAGTCGTTGAAGTCGTGCGCCGGCGTCACTTTGACGCAGCCGGTACCGAATTCGCGATCGACATAGTCGTCGGCGATGATCGGAATCTGGCGGCCGGTGAGCGGCAGTTCGACGGTCTTGCCGATCAGCGCAGCGTAGCGTTCGTCTTCCGGATGCACCATCACCGCGACGTCACCGAGCAGGGTTTCGGGACGGGTGGTGGCGACGGTGAGACCGCGCAGGCCGTCTTGCGGGCCGTCGGTAAACGGATAGAGGATGTGGTAGAGCTTGCCGTCTTCTTCCTCCGACACCACTTCGAGGTCGGAGACTGCGGTGCCGAGCACCGGATCCCAGTTCACCAGCCGCTTGCCGCGATAGATCAGACCTTCACGGTAGAGACGGACGAAAGTCTCGGTGACGGTGGTCGACAGGCCTTCGTCCATGGTGAAGCGTTCGCGCGTCCAGTCCGGGCTGGTGCCGAGACGGCGCATCTGGCGGGTGATGCTGTCGCCGGAGAACTTTTTCCATTCCCACACTTTTTCGAGAAACTGCTCGCGGCCGAGATCATGGCGGGAAATGCCCTGCGCATCGAGCTGGCGTTCGACGACGATCTGGGTGGCGATGCCGGCGTGGTCAGTGCCCGGCTGCCACAAGGTGTTGTCGCCACGCATGCGGTGGTAGCGGGTGAGCGCATCCATGATGGTCTGGTTGAAGCCATGACCCATGTGCAGGGTGCCGGTGACGTTGGGCGGCGGCAGCAGGATGCAGAAAGCGTCCGATTTGGCAGGGTCGAGGCCGGCAGCAAAATAGCCGCGCGATTCCCACGCGGGGTACCAGCGACGTTCGATTTCTGCAGGCTCAAAGCTCTTGGCCAGTTCCATGATTTTCCCGGAAAGAAGGCAAAGGGCGGATTATAGCGGATGCGCCGCTGCCGGCTGCAGGCGCTCGGTGCGGCTTGCTCAGTCCTGCGTTTGCTCGGGGAGGGGGCTGTGGCCGAGGTGGCGGCTGATGTGAGTGGAGATTTCGCTGAGCAGGGTGGCGTTGAGGTGCTCGTGCAGCTGCTTGTGCAAGCGGGTTTGCATCAGCGCCAGCTCTCGCTGCAGAAACTGCGGAAACTCCCTTTCCATCCATTCTTCGATGCTGCGGGCAATTTCGGTGTCGAGTTCGATCAGCGTTTCGGTGAAGCGGGCGCTGGCGATGGCGCTGATTGCGGCGTTGTCAAGCTCGGGAGCTGCGGGAGAGGGTGCAGTGGAAGAGGCAAGATTGAGCGCTGCCGGTTCGGGTTCGGAAGAGACCGGTTCAGGCTCAGGCGCGGGATCATCGGCTGCGCCGATTTCGCTGGCTGCCAGCCAGTGTTCGTTGAGGCCGCCGAGGTCACCGAGGTCGCTGAGGTCGCTGAGGTCACTGAGGTCACCGAGGCTTTGCTCGTCGACGATGTCAGTGAGGATGGGGAGATCGTCATCCTGCCCGAGCAGCGTTTCGCCTTTGCCGGTCGTGAAGGCCGGCGCTGCAGGGGGCGTGGAAGTGAAGGAAGGCGCAGGCGAGGACTCGCGGCGGCGGCCGAGCAGGGCATCCGCCTGGTTGAGCAGGCTGTCGGCGCGCTGCAGTTCGTCTTCGGTGGAGAAGGTTGCCCAGTCTTTCATCGCATGATCTCGCGTGCCGCATCCAGCGCTTTCAGCTCACAGCCCTGAGCCTGGTAGGCCCGCCAGCGCTGGCGGGCAGGCAGGCGGGCGTGGTCGCCGAGACCGACAATGTCGACGATCAGCCGAAAGGCCGGGCTGGCGGTTTCCGTGCCGGAGCTGAGATTGAACAGTACGTCATGCCAGGGCCAGACCGGCGAGGCGCCAGCGCTGCCGATCACCACCGGGCTGCGCCTGGCGAGTGCCGAATCGTGCAGTACATGAGGAATGAAACTGCCCGGATCAAAGGTCCACAGCAGGCGATCAAGAGCGTGCGCCTGCTCGTCATCCTCGCAGAGGACGGCGATCTTGCGCCCGCGCTGCCAGGCGTGCTCGATCCGTCCGCAGGCGAACTGCAGCGGGGAGCGCGCGTTGTGATAGAAATACACCGCTGGGAGCATGATCCGGGTTCGCTTCTTTCTCTTACACCTGCTCGCTCAGCGGGCGCCGCTGCGCGCGATGAGGAAGTCGGTGAGCAGCGGCACCGGCCGGCCGGTCGCCCCTTTCGCTTCGCCGGACAGCCAGGCAGTGCCGGCGATGTCGAGGTGAGCCCATTTGTAGGCTTTGGTGAAGCGGGCGAGGAAGCAGGCAGCAGTGATGGTGCCGGCGTAACGGCCGCCGATGTTGGCCATGTCGGCGAAATTGCTCTTGAGCAGTTCCTGATACTCCTCCCACAAGGGCAGCTGCCAGACACGGTCGCCGCTGTCGTTGCCGCTGCGCACCAGTTCGGCAGCAAGCTCGTCGTCATTGGCGAGCAGGCCGCTCGGAATCTTGCCCAGTGCCACCACGCAGGCGCCGGTGAGGGTGGCGATGTCGATCACGCACTCCGGCGCGAAACGTTCGGCATAGCTCAGGGCGTCGCAGAGCACGAGGCGACCTTCGGCATCGGTGTTGAGGATCTCGATGGTCTGGCCGGACATCGAGGTGACGATGTCGCCGGGTTTGCTGGCGCTGCCGCCGGGCATGTTTTCAGTGGCGGGGATGAGGCCGACCAGATTGATCGGCAAGTCGAGTTCGGCCACTGCGCGGAAGGTGCCGAGCACGCTGGCCGCGCCGCACATGTCGTACTTCATTTCATCCATTTCGGCGCCGGGCTTGAGCGAAATGCCGCCGGTGTCGAAAGTGATGCCTTTGCCGACCAGCACCACCGGTTTGGCATCGGTCGGACCACGGCGGTAGTTCATGATGATGAACTTGGGCGGCTGATGCGAGCCTTTCGCCACCGACAGGAAGGAGCCCATGCCGAGCTGTTCCAGATCGGCGCGTTCGAGCACTTCGACGCTGAAGTCGTGCGTCTTGCCCAGTTCGAGCGCGGTTTCGCCGAGATGGGTCGGGGTGCACACATTGCCCGGACGGTTGCCGAGATCCTTGGCAAGTGCCATGCCGGCGGCGATTGCGGCGCCTTGCCGGCAGGCGGCTTCCAGGCTGGCTGTGTCGGCAGTGGCGTAGTCGCTGTCGCTGCCGATCAGGAAAGTGCACTGTTCGACGCCAGTCCTGGTGGCAGCAGGGTCTTCGTCCTGTGGTTTCGATTTCATTTCGTCGAAACGGTAGGTGCCGTCAGCAAGCAGGCTGGCGGCCTGGCGGAGACGCCAGGCGAGGCTGCGGCTGCCGACTTCGACACTGGCGAGCGTCAGCGCCGCGCTGCGGGCCGGTGACTTGGCGAGCAGTTTGGCTGCCGCCCGGAGCGCGTCGCGCCAGGCTTTTTCACCAAAATCCGCTTGCTTGCCAAGACTGACCAGCAGCAGACGTGGCGAGTTGCAGCCTGCGGGCTGGTGCAGCATCAGCGTGCTGCCGGCTTTGGCGTCGAGTTCGCCGGCGCTGAGCAGTTGCTGGAGGCGACCGTCACAGGCGCTGTCGACCGCAGCGGTGGCGGCCGGTTGCTCACCGTCAGTGAAGGCGCCAAGAACCAGGAGTTCGGTGTCGAGCTGCGCCGGGGCAGCAGTGTTTATGGTAAATTGCATTGCTTATTTTCCAGGGGTGAGGCGACTTGCCAAGCGTAGCCGATTATGGCGCTTTCGCCGCCGATGCGTCAAAA
>JAVEVA010000121.1:0-5423 GCA_034005275.1 Thauera sp.
TCCAAGGACAAGCGCGACTCAGGCAGCTTGCTTGGCGTTTTGCTTGACCAGACGAGCAGCAGTCGGCGACAACTGTGCGCCCTGGCCCAACCAGTAGTTCAGACGGTCAGCGGAAATGCGCAGGCTTTCGGCAGCGCCGGAAGCAACAGGATTGTAGAAGCCAATGCGCTCAACGAAACGACCATCGCGACGGTTACGCGAATCGGTAACGACCATGTTGTAAAACGGACGCTTCTTGGCGCCACCACGGGCAAGACGGATAACAACCATGAGAATACTTTCGTAAGCTGGGAAAAAGACGCAAGATTATATCCGTTTATCGAAGAAAAACAAGCCACTGCAAGCCAACAAATAGACATCCAGTTCAGCGCCCCAGCCAGTGCGCAAGCAAACAGCACTATCCGGCAAGCAAATGAAGCACTATGATTCGTACCGCACGATTTTTTGCTAGTGTTGCAGTTTATGGAAAAATTTCCAGATCACGACAATCTGCCCCCCAGCGACAACAGCACCCGGGAAATTCTCGAGTGGCTGGCGGCCGTGCATGGACAGGTGAGTATTGACGACTGCAAGGGCCTCCTGGCCCAACTCGGCAATTTGCGCATTGCCGCACTGTCCAATGTCCAGCGCCAGAAACTCCTGGACCTGCTTTACCTGCAAGCACAAAGCCTGACAGAACAAATCCTGGATCAACTCGACGAGGTCACCCTACCTGTCGGACGCAAATCCCGCCACACAACCAAGGTGCTACTGCAAGCCCTGGAGATGCTGACACAGGATTACCTGAATTCGCTCGCAGCCGTATTTGACCCAGACCGCAAAAGCCCCCATCTCAGCGCCCAATCGCCACTGCGCCGGGCGATGCAGGCCATGGCCTGGCAAATCCACACTTATCACCGCATCGCCGCACCACCGCCACCAGGACTCTGGCAACAATTCCATGGCGCTTACAGCAACGCCATTCGCCTCGGCGTCGAAAACCAGCCGGGTGCAGCCGGCACCGCCAGCATCCAGCGCCTCTACACTGCCACCCTGCTCGCCGCCATTGCCCAGCCCGCCTCATTCAGCCCAACCGAGCTCAAGCTGATTACCAGCCTGCTTGACAATCTACCTGCGGCCGTCTCTCTGGAAAACCTACCGCCAGCCCCCTCGCCGAGCATCTTCTGGATCGACCCAAGCCGCGACTTCCCAGCCCAGGCACTCGTGCGCCGCCCCCCACCACCGGATTCCGAAATACGCTTCTTCTCTGCCGAAGCCGCCGCGACGTACGCAGCAACACTCCTGAACAGCCTGCAGAACAATCCCCAAGCAAACCCCCGCGTCCTGTCACCACTGCCAAACCAACGCGATCAGCTACGCGTCCTGAAGCGCCTGATAAAACTCTGGGCCAACCCAAGCAAAAGACGTTACCCCCGCCGTCGCCAATCATATCGCAGCCAGCTTGCCATCGGCCTCAACCAGATTCACCCACAGCTGACAGGACAATCAGCAGACAATGAAACCCTGACCGAGTGGATGGTCACCAACGAAAGCCCGGACGGCTTTTCACTGATGCACATGTCAGGCATTACGCCAACACTCAAGGTTGGGGATCTGATTGCGCTGAAAGCCCAGGAGACACAAACCGGCAAGGTCTCTAGCTGGCAGATCTGCATTCTGCGCTGGGCCATCTCGGAAAACCCGGAACACATCGAAATTGGCCTGCAATTATTATCGAGCAGCGGCAAAGCGGCAAAAATCATTCCGCCCAATGAACCACGTCAGATCACAACCGCACTCCTACTACCGGAAGCCCCGACACTACGCAGGAATCGGGCCTTGGTCGTACCGCAAGACACCCTGGCGATCGGCCAACGAAACGTCACGCTGATGACGGAAAACAACAACATTGCCCTGCACGAAATCAAAATCACAGGACAGGACGAACAATCCAGCACCTGTGATATTTTCTTTTTCCAGCCGTGATCGAGAAACAAGAAGTCGATACCCGGCCTACGTGATGGCATACCGACCGTCGACCGTGAGCGCAGTCGGGAGTCAACAGTAAATCAGCTCAGTTAACCGCAATAGCTCAGATTGGTCCAGTCAAGCAGCAGTTCCGGCATCTGGTAGGCCATGAAGATGAGGGCCAGCAACACGCCGGCCAAGGCCAGCCCGACCCCGGCCAGGAACCAGCGCCATTGCGGCTTCATGCGGTCGCCGGCCGCAGCAGCGGCTTTTCATTGATCGGCCAAGAACACAGCGCAGCCAGCACGGACAGCACGATGGCGATGATCCACGCCAGTTCGTAGGAACCGGTCTGGTCAAAGATTCGCCCGCCCAGCCAGGCGCCGAGGAAACTGCCAAGCTGGTGACCGAGAAAGACGATACCGGTCAGCATCGACATGTAGCGCAGGCCGAAAATCTGCGCCACCAGCCCGTTGGTCAGTGGCACCGTACCCAGCCAGAGAATGCCCATTACCGCCGCGAACCCCCAGGCTGTTGCGGTCGACAGCGGCAAAAGCATGAAAATCAGGATAGCCACCGCCCGCGCCGCATAGATCAGCACCAGCAGGTTCTTCTTGCTGCCGCAGCCGCCGGCCCAACCGAACAGGAAGGAGCCGAAGATGTTGAACAGGCCGATAAGTGCCACCGCGGTCATGCCGACATTGGCGGTCAGGCCGCCGTCGACCAGAAAGGACGGCAGGTGCAGCATGATGAAGGCGGTCTGGAAGCCGCACACGAAATAGCCCCAGAACAGGTAGTGGAAGCTCTTTTGACCGCCGGCCTCGCGCAGCGCTTCAGCAATTGACTGACCACCGCTCGCCGCCGGCTTGTGGCCGTCGGCCATGGCGTAGGCCAGCGGAGCGATCAGGCCGACCCCGCAGGCCAGCAGGACCAGCGCGCTCTGCCAGCCGTAGGCGGTGATCAGTGCCTGGCCGATGGGCAACACGGCAAACTGGCCGAAGGAGCCGCCGGCGCTGGCGATGCCAAGCGCCAGGCTGCGTTTCTCGGGCGTCGTGTGACGGCCGATGACACCCATGATTACCGCGAAAGTCGTCCCCGACAGGCCGAGGCCAATCAGCACACCAGCCGTCAGATCAAAGGTCAGCGGCGATGCGGCCTGCGACATCAGCACCAGGCCAAGCACATAAAGTACGGCGGCACCAACCACGGTGCGCCCGGCGCCGTGGCGGTCGGCCAGCGCCCCGGCAAATGGCGAGGCCAGTCCCCAGACCAGGTTCTGCAGGGCGATGGCGAAGGAGAAGGTCTCCCGGCTCCAGCCGTGGTCCAGAGTCATCGGTTGCAGGAACAAGCCGGCGGTGTGGCGCACGCCCATCGACAGGGTCAGGATCACACAGCCGGCGATCAGGATGATCAACGGGGTGCGCCAAGCGGGTTTGGTCAGGGTCATCGGTCTTCGATCCGCCGTTTCAGTTGGGGTTCCCGGCACGGGCTTCGAGGTTTTCCCAGCGTTCGAGCAGCGCGAGCAGTTCGTCGTCGATCGCCGCCAGCCGCTCGGACGCCTTCTGCGCCCCCTGCGGGTCGCGCTGATAGAGCGCGGGGTCTTCGAGCAATGCGGTCAGCTTCGCCTGTTCGGCTTCCAGCGCGGCGATCTTGTCCGGCAGCGCCTCCAGCTCGCGCTGTTCCTTCCAGCTCAGTTTGTCTGCTTTGGCCTTCGCCGCTTCGGCAGGCTTCGCGGCCGGCTTGGCTTCGCTCTTCGGCTTGTCGACGACGACCTTGGGCTGGCTCGCCTGGTAGTTGGCCCAGTCACTGTAGCCGCCGGCGTATTCCTTCCAGTGCCCGTTGCCTTCGGCGGCGATGGTCTGGGTCACGACATTGTCGAGGAAGGTCCGGTCGTGACTGACCAGAAAGAGCGTGCCGTCGTAGTCCTGGAGCAATTGTTCGAGCAGTTCCAGGGTATCGATGTCGAGGTCATTGGTCGGTTCGTCGAGGACCAGCACGTTGGCCGGCTTGGCGAACAAGCGGGCCAACAGCAGCCGGTTGCGTTCACCGCCGGAGAGCGAGCTGACCGGCGAGCGGGCACGTTCCGGTGCAAACAGGAAATCTTCGAGGTAACCGATAACGTGCTTGCGGGCGCCGCCGATCTCGACCCAGTCGGAGCCCGGCGAAATGACGTCGGCCAGGGTGGAATCCGGATTGAGCTGGGTGCGGAACTGGTCGAAGTAGGCGATCTCCATCTTCGTCCCCTGGCGCACACTGCCGGCGTCCGGCTGCAGTTCGCCCAGGATCAGCCGCAGCAGCGTCGTCTTGCCGGCACCATTGGGACCGATCAGGCCGATCTTGTCGCCGCGCTGGATGCGCGCCGAGAAATCGGCCACGATCGCCCGTTGACCGTAAGATTTGACGACATGGTCGAGTTCAGCGACCAGCTTGCCGCTCTTGTCGCCGACTTCGAGCTGCAGGTTGACCTTGCCCATGCGCTCTCGCCGCGCCTGGCGTTCGGTGCGCAAGCGGTCGAGACGCTGAACGCGGAACACCGCACGCGTACGCCGCGCCTCGACGCCCTTGCGAATCCACACCTCCTCTTCCTTAAGCAGCTTGTCGGCGCGCGCATTGGCCAGAGCCTCTTCGTGCAGCATCGCTTCTTTTCGCTGCTGGTACTGACTGAAGTTGCCAGGAAAACTGGCCAGCTTGCCACGGTCGAGTTCGACGATGCGGGTGCTGACCCGATCGAGGAAAGAACGGTCGTGGGTGATGAAGAGCAGGGTCACGCCAGATTCGATCAACATCGTCTCCAGCCATTCGATGGCGGCGATATCGAGGTGGTTGGTCGGCTCGTCTAGAAGCAGCACCTCCGGCGCCACGGCCAAGGCCTGGGCCAGCGCCAGGCGCTTCTTCTGGCCGCCGGACAGGCTGCCGACCTTGGCTTCCGGATCGAGTCCGAAACGGGCGATGACCTTCTCCGCCTGCGCCTCGTAGGCCCAGGCACCGCGTGCTTCGAGTTCGTGCTGCAGCGTATCCATGCGCGCCAGCAGGACGTCGTGATCGCCCTGCCCTTCGCTCAGGCGGTGCGATACACCGTGATATTCGGCGAGCAGGGTCGAGGTCTCGCCCATGCCCGAAATCACGGCTTCGAACACCGAGTGTTCCGGGTCGAACGGCGGCTCCTGCGGCACGTAACCGACACGGATGCCCGGCTGCACCCAAACCTCACCGTCATCCAGCCGACCCTTGCCGGAACCGGCGGCCAGCGCCGCCAGCAGGGACGACTTGCCGGTACCGTTACGGCCAATCAGGGCGACACGCTCACCCGGATCGAGCAGGAAATCGGCATGATCGAGGAGCGGCACGTGGCCATAGGCGAGACAGGCATTAGACAACTTCAGATAAGGCATAACGAGACCGAGGCTATACGAGAGCGAAATTATAGTTTTTGCGTGCTGGGTTAAGGGATTTGTAGACGTAAAAAAGCCCTAGCT
>JAVEVA010000047.1:0-26250 GCA_034005275.1 Thauera sp.
CTCAGCGCCGAGCTCAACGCCTGGCGCAGCGGTCTGCGCAACAACGATCCCAATCAGCTGATGGGCCACATCGCCCGCAGTCTGACTGACGAAGAGATCAGCGCCGTCACCGCCTATTTTGCCGGCCTCGGTGAATCCAGCGAATCCAGTGAACTGAGCGAATAAGGAGGAGCCATCATGAACATCTCTCACCTGCCCAAGTCGAAGCTCCTGCCCACCCACAGTATGGTCACTCTGAGCCTGGCCGCCTTGCTGGCACTGCCTTCGGCGCCGCTGCTTGCCGCCGACATCGCCATGGACGATCAGTCGCAGATCACGCCCAAGGCTGCCAGCAAAGCACCGTCTGCCATCGACCGCTTCACACCGCCGCTGGAACGCGACCTGCCGGACAATGCCTTCGGCAAACTCGTCCAGCAAGGACGCGCCATTTTTGTCGACACGCGCAACCAGGCGGCCGAGTACGTCAACAACGGCATGAACTGCACCAACTGCCATCTCGAACAGGGTCGCAAAGCCGACTCCGCTCCGCTGTGGGCGGCATACACCATGTATCCGGCCTATCGCTCGAAAAACGACAAGGTCAACAGCTACACCGAACGCATGCAGGGCTGCTTCCAGTTCAGCATGAACGGCACCCCGCCGCCGGCAGACAGTCACGTGCTCAACGCCCTCACCGCCTACTCCTACTGGCTGGCCACTGGCGCGCCGACCGGAGTGGAAATTCCCGGCCGCGCCTATCCCAACGTGCCGCAGCCGGCCAAAGGCTACGACATCGCCGCCGGCAAGGCGATCTATGCCCAGAAATGCGCAATCTGCCACGGCGACAATGGCGAAGGCCAGAAAGTCGATGAGGATTACGTCTTCCCGCCGCTGTGGGGCAAGGACTCGTTCAACTGGGGAGCGGGCATGCACCGCATCAACACCGCCGCGTCCTTCATCAAGGGCAACATGCCGCTCGGCCAGGGCGGTTCGCTCAGTGATGACGAAGCCTGGCACGTTGCCGCTTTCATGAACAGCCATGAACGTCCGCAAGACCCGCGTCTGGTCGACGGCTCGATCGAAAAGACTCGCGAACGCTATCACGCCAACGATGGCGTCAACCTTTACGGCGTCGAGCTCAATGGCGTGCTGATCGGTCAGGGTACGGATTGAACGCGCCGGCAGCCGCAGGCTGAGACGCTGAAACGGGCATGCAGGACGAAGCGCACTCCCGGCGTGACCACGCCGTGATCAGCATCTGGCGCAAGTATCGCCGCGACCTGCTGTTCGTGCTCGCCATCGTCATCGGCCTGCATCTCATCCAGACCCGCCACGTCCCGGCTGGCAGCGCACCGGATTTTGCCGCCCCAGCCGCTGGCGGCGGCGAAATCAGCCTGCAGCAGTGGCACGCACAGCAAGAGACCGGCGCGATCGGCCTTTATTTCTGGGCCGACTGGTGTCCGGTGTGCAGCGCCCAGCAGAGCAACGTCGCCGCCATCGCCACCGACTGGCCGCTGCTCAGCGTCGCCATGCAGTCGGGCGATGCAGCTGCCGTTGGCAAAGTCCTTGAACAGCGCGGGCTGGGCTGGCCCACCGCAGTCGACGAGAACGGCAGCATCGCTGCCCGCTACGGTGTGCACGGCGTCCCCGCTTTCGTCGTCATCGATCGCAGCGGCCGCATCCGCTCGGTCAGCATCGGCTACACCACGACCTGGGGGATGCGGCTGCGGCTGTGGTGGGCGGGATTGCTGGCCAGAGCTTCGGCCACCGAATCTGACACACGCGCTGCCTTCACCCAGGCAGATGAAAGCGGCTGACGGTCTGAGCCAGTTTCCCGGCAAGCTCATCGAGCTCGCCAGCATGCTGCAGGGAACTCCGCGTCGCGTCATGATTGTCGGCACTCATGCGGGCAATCTGCTCGACGCCACGCGCAATCTCCATGCTGGCCTGACGCTGCTCGCCGAGGGCAAGATCGATTGCGGCCACCACCTGACGCACCTCTGCCGCACCGGCCTCGATCGCCGTAATCGCGCTGCCGGCCCTCGCTGCGCTGGCCCGGCCACTGTCCGCCAGTTTGACTCCCTCGCTCATGGTATTGACTGCCTGCGCAGCATGGCTCTGCACCCGGTCGATCAGCTCGTTGATTTCAAGGGTTGATTGTCGGGTCCGCTCGGCAAGTTTGCGCACTTCATCTGCCACGACCGCAAAACCGCGACCGTACTCGCCGGCCCGCGCCGCTTCAATGGCGGCATTGAGCGCCAGCAGATTGGTTTGCTCGGCCACACCATCAATGACCTGGGCAATCCCGGAAATGCTGTCGACGCTGCTGCCCAGATCACTCACCACGGACGCCGACAAGCTCATCCGCGCGCTGATCTGCTCGATGCTGGACACTGCATCCTGAATGACAGCCACACCATCGCCGACCTTATGCTCGGTATCGGCGCTGAGCCGGTCGGCGTCGGCCGCATGTTCGGCAATCACCGACACGCTGGTGCTGAGCTGTTCCACCGCAGCAGCAATCGCCTGCGCTGCATCACTCTGCGACAGCGATGCTTCAGCCACCCGCTCTTCATTCGCTCGCAGGGCTCCCGCAGCACCAACCAGCTGCGCAGTATCGCTGCGAATGACACGGATGATCGCGCGCAAGCCATCCTGCATGGCCGCCATCGCCGCCAGCAGGCTGCCTTCGGCAGCGTGTTCGACACGGTGGCGCAAGTCACCGTCGGCAATACGCTGCGCCACTCCAGCGGCATAGACCGGTTCGCCGCCCAGACGGCGCAACAGACTGCGGGTCACCATCACCGCAGCAGCCAGGCCAAGCAGAATTGCCAGCACGCCCAAACCGAGCACCAGCTGCTGGCCACGCTCAAGTGCGCTCATCGAATCCTGCCGCACACGGCTGGTAAGCTCGCCAAGATGGCTGATCTGGGTCAGCAATTGAGCACGCACCTCGCGCCAGGCGGGCGTTTCGCTTTCGACCAGTGTCCGCTCGGCTCGCTCCTGCTCACCGTCACGCACAGCGCTGATCACCGCCTGCTGCAACGGTGTCCAGCGCGCAGCAGCCGCCACCAGCGCCTCGGCCGCAGCCTCGCCGCCTTCCAGCACAGCAGCCTGGTCATGGACGCCGCTCAGGGCACGGTCAAAAAGCTGACGGGCAGCAGTAAAGTTGTCATAAGCCTTCTGGTTGCCGGGATCAAGAAGGATGTTGCGCAAAGCCTGGCCCATCTGCAAGCCGTTGGCATAGGCACTCATGACTTCGCGCTCGGTGGCGAGTTCGCGATCAATGAACGACGACAAGCGCTCGCCACCACGACTCATCTGCCACAGGGCAGCACCGAGTGCCAGTACCAGCATGCTGCAAATGACCAGCGCCAAGGTGAGCAACTGCATCCGAACCGACCATGCTCTGTCTGTCATCTCGCCTCTCCCTATTCAGCATTTCCGCCAATCCTCTGATCAACGGCCGCAATCGTTGAAACTGTAGCCGACCCGGCCGTGCCATGCACGCCTGCCAGACCTGCAGCCTCGAGGAACACGCGCCCGGCTTCGGTTATAATCCCGCCTCCGAGGAGCGCTGCGAGGTTGCCGGACATGCGTCCGCCCCCAGGCTCGGACCCCGCTGCGGCGGGTTGCAGCACAACGGCGCTCACCCTGCTGACATCTGTTGTCACCATCTTCAACCCTGCCGGGTTCGGGATGTCGGGTGAGCCAGTCCGCAAGGCGTGCCGCTTGATCGCGCCCCTGCTCCACTGCCTTGTTCCCCTCCCTTCCCGGTCATAGCACGGAGCTTTTGCATGAACGCTGTGACTGAATCCAAAGATTACGTAGTTGCCGACCTGTCGCTGGCCGACTGGGGTCGCAAGGAAATCAACATCGCCGAAACCGAAATGCCGGGCCTGATGGCGATTCGCGACGAATACGCCGCCAGCCAGCCGCTCAAGGGCGCACGCATCACCGGTTCGCTGCACATGACCATCCAGACCGCAGTGCTGATCGAGACCCTCACCGCACTGGGCGCCGAAGTGCGCTGGGCTTCGTGCAACATCTTCTCCACCCAGGACCATGCTGCGGCAGCGATTGCCGCCAGCGGCGTGCCGGTGTTCGCGGTCAAAGGTGAGTCGCTGGAAGAGTACTGGGAATACACCCACCGCATCTTCGAGTGGCCCGATGGCGGCTACAGCAACATGATCCTCGACGATGGCGGCGATGCCACCTTGCTGCTGCACCTGGGCGCACGCGCCGAAACTGACCTGTCGGTGCTCGACAAGCCGGACAGCGAAGAAGCCACCGTGCTGTTTGCCAGCATTCGCAAGAAGCTGCAAAGCGCGCCGAACTGGTACTCGACCCGGCTGGCGCAGATCAAGGGCGTCACTGAAGAAACCACCACCGGCGTCCATCGCCTGTACCAGATGCACGAGCGCGGCGAGCTGAAATTCCCGGCGATCAACGTCAATGACTCGGTGACCAAGTCGAAATTCGACAACCTCTATGGCTGCCGCGAATCGCTGGTCGACGGCATCAAGCGTGCCACCGACGTCATGGTCGCCGGCAAGATTGCCGTGGTCTGCGGTTATGGCGACGTTGGCAAAGGCTCGGCCCAGGCGCTGCGTGCCCTTTCCGCCCAGGTGTGGATCACCGAAATCGACCCGATCTGCGCACTGCAGGCGGCGATGGAAGGCTATCGCGTGGTGACGATGGACTACGCCGCCGACAAGGCCGACATCTTCGTCACCGCCACCGGCAACTACCACGTCATCGACCACCAGCACCTGGTGAAGATGAAGCACAACGCCATCGTCTGCAACATCGGCCACTTCGACTCCGAGATCAACGTCGCATCGATCGAAGACTATCCCTGGGAAGAGATCAAGCCCCAGGTCGATCACATCACCCTGCCTTCGGGCAACCGCATCATCCTGCTCGCCCAGGGGCGGCTGGTGAATCTGGGCTGCGCCACCGGCCACCCCAGCTACGTGATGTCGTCGAGCTTCGCCAACCAGACCATCGCCCAGATCGAGCTGTTCGTCCGCACCGCAGACTATCCGGTAGGCGTGTATACCCTGCCCAAGCATCTGGACGAGAAAGTCGCCCGCCTGCAGCTGAAGACGCTCAATGTCGAGCTGTCGACGCTCACCCAGGAACAGGCCGACTACATCGGCGTACCGGTCGACGGCCCGTACAAGGCTGACCACTATCGCTACTGACCTGCTCTTTTGCCGGCGCGTCCTCTGCTGCAGACGGTCACGCCGGCAGCAGCCACTGACATGAACACTGAAATCTCAATTGAATTCTTCCCGCCCACCACTGCGACCGGCGCGGACAAGCTTGAGCAGACACGGGCCGAGCTGAGTGTGCTCAAGCCGAAGTTCTTCTCGGTCACTTTTGGCGCAGGCGGCTCGACCCGCGAGCGCACTTTTGCTGCGGTGCAGGCAATCACTGCGGCAGGCGATCAGGCCGCACCGCATCTGTCCTGCATCGGCTCGACTCGCGACAGCATCCGCGCCACGCTGGAGGAATACCGCGACGCCGGCATCGGGCGCATCGTCGCCCTGCGCGGCGATCTGCCGTCAGGGGTGGTCGACCCCGGCGAATTCCGCTATGCCAATGAGCTGGTCGAATTCATCCGCGCCGAAACTGGCGATCACTTCCAGCTCGAAGTGGCGGCGTATCCGGAATGGCATCCGCAAGCGAGAAGTCCGCGTGATGACCTGCTTGCTTTCCAGCGCAAGGCCGCCGCCGGAGCCAATTCAGCGATCACCCAGTATTTCTACAATCTCGACGCCTATCTGTATTTCGTCGATGCGGTGGCCAAGCTGGGCGTGGACATTCCGATCGTGCCCGGCATCATGCCGATCGGCAGCTTCAGCAAGCTGGCGCGCTTTTCCGATGCCTGCGGTGCCGAAATTCCGCGCTGGATGCGCAAGCAGTTCGAAGCTCTCGGCGACGACAGCGACAGCATCCGCGCCCTCGGTCTGGACATCGTCACCACGCTGTGTGAAAAACTGCTCGCCGCCGGTGCGCCGGGCCTGCATTTCTACAGCATGAACCAGTCAACGGCGACGCTGGAAATCTGCCGCCGGCTGGGAATCGGCGGACAGCGCTGAACCCGCGCCGAGCAGGCGGCAGGCACACCATGCGTAGCCCGGATAAGCCTCAGCGCATCCGGGGTTCAGCCCTGGAGAGGACGAAAAGCTCCCGCAAAAACAATTGCCATCTGGTATTTCCGGAGCATGCGGCACTTGCAGAAGCGGACGACTTTCCCGGATGCGCTGAGGCTTATCCGGGCTACGCAATCTGAACCCGCGCCTGCAAGCCGGGGCATGGCCCCGGCGCCACAAGAGAAGCCCGCGCAATCCACGAAGGCCTTGCGTTCAGCGCTTGCTGCCGAACATCGAGCCGAGGAGGCCGCGCACGATCTGGCGGCCGAGATTGCTGCCGATGGTGCGGGTCACTGTCTTGGCGGCGATCTGCACCAGCCCGTCACGCTGGCCACCGCGCGGACCGACGCTGCCGAACAGGATGTCGTTGATCGCACTGCCGCCCGCTGCAGTGCCGACCTGCTCCGCTGCAGCGCCGCTTTTCGCCGCTGCCTGATCACGCAGGATTTCATACGCTGATTCGCGGTCGATGGCCGCTTCGTAATGACCATAAATCAGCGAAGCGCTGATCATTCCTTGCCGCTCCGGATCACTCAACGGCCCCAGCCGTGAAGCTGGCGCGATGACAAAGCAGCGTTCGGTAATCTGCGGCCGGCCTTTGTCGTCGAGGAAGGAAATCAGCGCTTCGCCAACGCCCAACTCGGTAATCGCCGCCACCGCATCGAAAGCCGGATTGGGTCGCATGGTATCCGCTGCAGTCTTCACCGCCTTCTGGTCACGCGGGGTGAACGCACGCAAAGCATGCTGAACACGGTTGCCAAGCTGGCCGAGCACGCTGTCCGGCACATCGAGCGGATTCTGGGTGACGAAATAGACCCCGACACCTTTGGAGCGGATCAGCCGCACCACCTGCTCGATCTTCTCCAGCAGCGCCTTGGGCGCATCGTTGAACAGCAAGTGCGCTTCGTCGAAGAAGAACACCAGCTTCGGCTGGTCCACATCGCCGACTTCAGGCAGTTGCTCGAACAACTCGGACAGCAACCACAACAGAAAGGTCGAATACAGCTTGGGCGAGTTGTAAAGCCGCTCGGCAGCGAGCACGTTCACCACCCCGCGCCCCTGGGCATCAGTCTGCATCAGGTCATTGATGTCGAGCATCGGTTCGCCGAAGAAGACATCACCGCCCTGCTGTTCAAGCACCAGCAGATTGCGCTGGATGGCGCCAATCGAAGCCGGCGAGATATTGCCGTATTCAGTGGTAAAGGTTTTCGCGTTTTCGCCGACGTACTGCACCATTGCGCGCAGATCTTTCAGATCGAGCAACAGCCAGCCATTGTCATCGGCAATCTTGAACACCAGCGCCAGCACGCCACTCTGGGTGTCGTTCAGATTGAGCAGGCGAGCGAGCAGGATCGGCCCCATGTCGGAAATCGTCGCCCGCAAAGGATGGCCACGCTCGCCGAACACATCCCAGAATACAGTCGTATTGGCATGCGGATTGAATTCGCTGATACCGATTGCCGCCAGCCGTTGCAGCAGCTTGTCGCTGGCCTGACCGGCCGCCCCGACTCCGGACAAATCACCTTTGACGTCAGCCATGAACACCGGCACGCCGATGCTGGCGAAAGCTTCCGCCATCTTCTGCAACGTGACCGTCTTGCCGGTGCCGGTGGCGCCGGTGATG
Source organism: Thauera sp. (assembly GCA_034005275.1). Classification (GTDB taxonomy): domain Bacteria; phylum Pseudomonadota; class Gammaproteobacteria; order Burkholderiales; family Rhodocyclaceae; genus Thauera. The sequence goes on from JAVEVA010000047.1 coordinate 7,765, forward strand.
AGGCCATGGCGGTTGGCCAGTCGCGGTAGCAGGCTCACGTCACGGTGATCTTCCCCCGTACCGACACGGGCAATCAACAATGCTTCAGTCATCGATCTGTCTCCACTCAGCGCAGCGCTTCATAGCCTGCAACCACTTCTTCCATCATCTCCAGAATGCGCTCGCTGGTGGTCGCGATGTTGTGCGCCCGCTTCCTGGCTTCCAGCGCTTTCTGATCGAGCGCGTCCTGGAAGAAAAACCATTGCTGCGACACCAGCTGCAGATCACGTTTGATGCGGTCGTTATTGACCGCTGCCTCATTGAGCTCGAGGTCGGCAGCAATGAACTCCTTGCGCGCCTTGGCCAGTTCGGCAGCCATGGTGTCGTCGGCCAACTTCCAGTTGATCGCCTGAACCAGCTTGGCCATGCGCTGTGACAGCATGCGCTGGCGACCGGCGATATTGACCAGATGGCCGACCGGCGTACCGGCCAGCGCTTCAAACTGGGCAGTGAGCCGATGAGCAAGTGCCAGCACCTCGTCAGAACGTTTCAGCACCTCGAGCGCATGTTCCTGGCTGGGCAGACGGCCAACCAGCGCGTCCTTGTAAGCAATCCAGGCCTGCTCCAGCTGCTGGCTGGTCTGGCGGGTATGCGCTTCCGGAGCAAAATTCTTCAGCTCAACCAGCTGTCGATCAAACAGCGCAATCGAGCTGTCGAGCACGCGCTGCGAGCGCTCGACATCGATGTCCTGGCCGAGCTGGAAATAGGCCTTGGCCATGCGCTGCGACAGCATGCGCTCACGCCCGGCCTTGTTGATCGCGGCATTGAGATCGGTGATCTGCGCCATTGCCGGCGAAGCCGACAGCAGCAGCATGGCAACAAAAGCTGACAGCAGAGCACGTGATTTGAGCAGCAGATGATTCATGGGTACCTCATGGGCATGACTGGAGCCAAGCTGCGAGTTTACGCTAACGGCAGTGGTTTTGCTGAACCAGCGGCCATTCACCGCCTTACGACACAAACACCGGCTCGGGCTGCAATTCGACCCCAAAACCTTGCCGTACATCAGCCGCGATCTGGCGTGCAATGCGCTCGACATCCTGCCGGCTCGCCCCACCATGATTGACCAGCACCAGCGCCTGCTGCGCATGGCAGCCCATCGGCCCCAGCTGACGCCCTTTCCAGCCACACTGCTCAATCAGCCAGCCTGCGGCCAGCTTGACCTGGCCATCGGCTTGCGGATAGCGCGGCAAAGCCGGATGTTGCACGGTCAATTCCGCAGCCTGTTGCGCGCTCACCAGTGGATTCTTGAAGAAACTGCCGGCATTGGCCAGCAGCGCCGGATCGGGCAGTTTGCGCTGACGGATGCGGATGACGGCCGCAGCAAGCCGTTGCGCGGCGGACAGTGCCGGATCGTGGCCCTGGGCAAGCTCCAGCTCGCGTGCCAGCTCGGCATAGCCCAGCTCGGGCTGCCAGGGACGAGGCAGGCGCAAGCGCACTGCGGTGATCAGCCAGCGGCCGGGCTGCTGACGAAAGATGCTGTCACGATAGGCAAAGCGACAATCCCCGCCGCCGAAACGCTGCAGCTGGCCGCTGTCGAGATCCAGCGCATCAAGACTGTCGATCCGCTCGGCCAGTTCCAGCCCATACGCGCCGATGTTCTGCACCGGCGCCGCACCCACCGTGCCCGGGATGAGGGCCAGATTTTCCAGCCCCGGCCAGCCCTCGGCCAGCGTCCACATCACCAGCTCATGCCAGCACTCACCGGCCGCAGCTTCCACCAGCCAGTGCCCGGGCGCACTCTCCAGCAAGCGCCGACCGCGCAAGCCGATCTTGAGCACCAGACCGGGAAAGTATTCCGGCAGCACCACATTGCTGCCGCCGCCGAGCACCAGCCAGGGCTGGCCGGCAGCTCGTGCGGCGTCGAGCAAGGGCATCACTTGCGCAAGCGTTTCGATGTGGGCCAGCTGCGCCGCGCGTGCCTGCAGGCCAAGGGTATTGAACCGGTTCAGCGCTGCTTGCGCCTCAGTTGCCGCAGCGCCCCGCTCAAGAGCGCTCATCTCGATCCTGCCGGATACCCACCGCGTTCACCGGCTCGGCGCTCCGCGCGCCAGCGGGCAGGATCGGAAACAGGCGGTCATAGCCCAGATTGAACAGCAAGGCATAGACGGTGTAGGCAATCGCCAGCAGGATGTCGGCCACTGCCGCTTCCAGCCAGCTCATGCCGGTCCAGAACACGACCAGCGGCAGCGTGATCACGAACAGACCAAGTTCAAAACCGAGCGCATGCAGACAGCGCAGGGCAAACGGGCGACGGTCCGCCGTGCGTCCGCTGATCCGTCCATCGAGGTAATCGAAACTGGTGTTGTAAACGCCATTCCAGACTGCGGCGATCAGTGCCAGCACAGCAAGCAAGGCCAGTGAATCATTGAAGTCGAGTCCACTGCCCCAGGCAAAAGGTGGCGTGATCAGCAGCAAGCCACCCAGCTCGAACAGACCGATCTGGCGCAGGCGATCACCGAAAGAGCGAAGTTGCGGTTTTGAGGACACGGCAAAATCCGGACAGCACAGCGGCGAAGACAAAGTCGCCATTCTAGCAAAGCCACCCAGGGTCCAGCGGGCAGGTAGAATGTTTCAATTCCCTGCCCCGGGGCTCAGTCCCCGGTGTTAACCCCGTGAGCCGGCACCTTTGCTGAGCGGATGCCGGACTCCAGCTTCACCTTCGTACTCCCGTCATGATTTCCACCATGCTGCCCATCGGTGCCCTGCTCAGCGGCACTGCCCTGTTGCTGCTCGGCTCCGGCCTGCTCGGTACCCTGGTGGTGTTGCGCGGCAGTCTCGAAGGCTTCAGCGATCTCACCCTCGGCCTCATCGGCTCGAGCTATTTTCTCGGCTTCTTTCTCGGCACTTTCATTGCGCCGCGCCTGATCCGCCGTATGGGTCACATCCGTGCCTTCGCCTTCTTCGGCGCCACGGTGGCGATCTGCATCCTGCTCCATGTGTTGTGGATCAGCATTCCGCTGTGGCTGCTCCTGCGCGCCATCACCGGCATCGCGCTGGTCGGTTTTTATGCGGTGATCGAAAGCTGGCTCAACGAACAGACCACCACCGAACGGCGCGGCAAAGTATTTGCGGTCTATATGGCGGTGCACCTGCTGGCGCTCGCCGGGGCACAGCAATTGCTGCGCATCGACAGCCCGGCGCTGTTCACCCTGTTCGCCGTCGCGGCGATCTTTCCCTGTCTGTCGCTGCTGCCGATGACCATGACCCGGTTGCCACAGCCGGTGGTCAATGACAGTCCGCGCTTCAGCCTGCGGCGAATCTGGCAAGCCGCACCAGCCGCTTACGTCGGCGGACTGTGCTCAGGACTGGGGATGGGCGCGTTCTGGAGCCTGAGTCCGCTGTATGGCGAACGCATCGGCCTTGATCCGGCCGGGATTGCAATGCTGATGAGCTGCGCCATTCTCGGTGGTGCGCTGCTGCAATGGCCGATCGGTCGCCTGTCCGACAGCATCGACCGCCGCCAGGCAATGGCCGCAGTAGCCGTATCGGCCAGCCTCGCCGGCGTGGCACTGGCGACTTTTCATGACAGCACGCTCACGGTCCTGATCGGCTTCTTCGCCTTTGGCGGCGCGGCATTCACCGTATATCCGGTGGTGATCGCCCACCTCATCGACCATCTGCCCCAGGAAGAAATTCTCGCCGGCAATACCGCAATGCTGTTCCTGCATGGCGTCGGCGCAGCGATCGGCCCCTTGCTCGCCGGCCTGCTGCTCGAACAGCTCGGTCCAATCGGCCTGCCGGTGCACTTCTGTCTCGCCTTCGCCCCGCTGGCCCTGTTTGCCGCGATCCAGATCCGGCGTGGCCAGGACGAAATCGTCGACGGCGCCGCCCAGTTCTCGCCGATGCTGCGCACCTCGTCGGCGGTGCTCGACATGGTCAGCCCCGAGCCGGAGCGCTGGCGGGCATGCGAGCCGGTCATCAGGCCAGTGTACCGCCGCTGGCGCCGTCGAACGGAACCCGCCGCTACTACCGAAGCCGTCGAAGCGACGGCATGAAAGCGGTTTGCCTTGTCCGGGCGCGACCGCTCCGGCAAGCCGGGGCATGGCCCCGGCACCACACACCAACCCTTCCGGCTGCAAGGATCAGGCCAGCGCCTGCTGCAGATCTTCCAGCAAGTCGGCCAGCGGCTCGATGCCGATCGACAGACGAAGCAGGTCGGACGGACAGAACGTCCCCTCTCCCTCCAGGCTGGCGCGGTGCTCGATCAGGCTTTCGACTGCGCCCAGCGAAGTGGCGCGCTTGAACACTTTGACTTTCGCCACTGCTGCGCGCGCGCTGGCTTCGCCGCCACGGAAACGCAGCGACATCATCGCGCCGAAACCGCCGTGCATCTGCGCAGCAGCCAGCGCGTGACCGGGATGGCTGGGCAGACCGGGATACAGCACCTGCGACAGAGCCGGGTGATGCTCCAGCGCCTGCGCAAGCGCGAGCGCATTGGCACTCGCCGCCCGCACGCGCAGGTGCAGGGTACGCATGCCGCGCAACAGCAACCAGGCTTCAAACGCACCGAGAATGGCACCGCCGAGCTGGCGTGCGGTGCGCACCCGTTGCCACAGCACGCTGTCTTCGCGGCAGACCAGCGCACCGGCAACCACATCGGAATGGCCGTTGAGATACTTGGTGGCCGAATGCAGCACGATGTCGGCGCCGAGTTCGAGCGACTGCGACAGCACCGGCGTCATCACCGTGGCGTCAACCAGCACCTGAGCACCATGCTGATGCGCCAGCGCGGCCGCAGCGCGAATGTCGCTCACTTCCCAGGTCGGATTGGCCGGTGATTCGATCCACAGCAGCGCGGTAGGCGCTGCCGCCAGTTCGGCAGCAAGCTGATCGAGATCGGTGTTGTCATAGAACACCAGCGTGATGTGGGCGCTGGCCGCGCGATCAAGCAGCCATTTGCGCAAACCCCAGTACATGTAACGCGGCGCCAGCACGCGCGCACCGGCCGGTAGCGCCTGCAGCACTGCCGTTCCTGCCGCATGGCCGGAAGCGAACACCAGCGCCTGGTGACCACCTTCGAGCTGGCGCAACACTTCCTCGACTTCGACATACGCCGGGCTGGCATCACGCGCATACACCCGCCCGCCCGGATAGCTGCCATCGGCAGCACGCTCAAAAGTGCTCGCCAGCCGGATCGGTGGCACGATGTCACGGTAAGGATCATCGACTCGACCAAGACCGTGGACCGTGAGGGTTTCAACAGAACTCATCAAATTCTCGGTAACAAAGGGGGAAAAAGGTAAAAAGCCACAGAAACCAGCTCAGACCACTTCAGCTCGCTGCGAAGCTGCTCAACTGCTGCTGCAATTCTTCGTCAGCGACGGATTCACCAAGCTGGGCAATCACGGTCCCACCCAGCTGCAGCTGCTCACCTTCAAGCGCAAACGGCTCGCCCTTCTTGAGCTGGCCAATCGCCGCACCCGCATCGCGTGGCGAAGCAAAGCCGACGCTTTGCAGCAACAGCTTGCCTTCGCCATCGAGCAGCTTGAAATAGAACTGACCGTCGCTTTCGCGGTACTGCTTGAACTGCGGCTCAAGCACCTTGACCACTTTCACCGGCGCGGCGGCACTCACTGCCGTCAGACGGCGCAAACCGACTGCATGGCGCAGCTCATTCATGAAAGGGGTGGCAATCGCCCGCGCCTTGGCCGCGCCGGCATGGAGCAGATCTTCAATCCGTTGTGGTGCGGCGATCAGCTCACGATAACGCTCCCGCATCGGCGCCACTGCGTGCTCGATGCGCTCGAACAGCTGCTGCTTGGCTTCACCCCAGGCGATGCCGTCAGCAAAAGCCTGGCGCAAGGCTGCAGTTTCCGCCGGACTGGCAAAAGCCTGATAAATCTCGAACAGCGCCGAACCTTCCACCGTCTTGGCCTCGCCAGGTGCCTTCGAATCGGTGACGATCGAAAACACCAGCTTCTTCAGCTCGGCACTGTCGGCAAACAGCGGAATGGTGTTGTCGTAGCTCTTGCTCATCTTGCGCCCGTCCAGCCCCGGCAAAGTGGCCACGCTGTCATCGATCGCCGCTTCGGGCAGGACGAAATGCTCGCCGTAAAGATGATTGAAACTGCCGGCAATGTCGCGCGCCATCTCGATGTGCTGAATCTGGTCACGTCCCACCGGCACGCTGTTGGCCTTGAACATCAGGATGTCGGCGGCCATCAGCACCGGATACATGTACAGCCCCATGTTGACCCCGCTGTCAGGATCGACCCCGTCAGCGGTGTTGCGGTCGACCGAAGCCTTGTAGGCATGGGCACGATTGAGCAGCCCTTTGCCGGCGACACAGCTCAGCAACCAGGTCAGCTCGGGAATTTCCGGAATGTCAGACTGACGGTAGAACCACACCCGCTCCACATCCAGCCCGGCGGCCAGCCAGGTGGCGGCGATTTCCAGCGTCGAGCGCTGCACCCGCAGCGGATCGGTCGTCTTGATCAGCGAATGGTAATCGGCGAGAAAGTAGAAACTCTCCACCCCCGGCTGCTGGCTGGCGGCCACTGCCGGACGGATCGCCCCTGCATAGTTGCCGAGATGGGGAGTGCCGGAAGTGGTGATACCGGTGAGGACACGATGAACAGTCATGGCAAGCTGAAACGCGCAAAAGCGCCCAGTTTAGCTGTTTTGCGGCCACAGGCTTGCACCGGAGGCTAAACTAAGCCGCTCCGTCCTCGCCCGATCGAACTTGCGTTCACCGCTCACCCTCAGTTTCCCGAATGACCACCTTTTCCGCTCGCCCGACTCCTTCACTACCTTCTTCGCCGGGACCGCAAGCCAACATCACCGTCGGCCTGCGGCCGCATCCTGACTGCGCCGAAGGTCTGCAGCCCGGCAGCGATCGCGTGCTGGTGCGGATGTGGCGCGAGGACGATCACAGCGTGGTGGTCGAATTCAACATCGAACGGGCGGAGCCAGCGCAATTGCTGCTGCCCGCTGCGCAACGGCCGAGTGCTGCCGATGGTCTGTGGCAGCACAGCTGCTGCGAAGTCTTCCTCGCCCTGCCTGGCGAGACCGCGTATCGCGAATACAACTTCTCGCCTTCCGGCCAATGGGCGGCCTATGCCTTCCACGCCGAGCGCGAGCGCAGCGAATTCACCCCGGACGCCGCCCCGGCAAGCAGTTTTGCCCGGCACGCACAAGGCTTCACCTTGCGCGCGCTCATTCCTCCCCAGCTGCTGCCGCCAGCTCATGCCGGGCAAGCTTTGCAGGTCGGCCTCGCCACCGTGCTCGAGCGCCGCGATCAGCGCCTTGAATACTGGGCCGCCCATCACCCCGCGCCCCGACCCGATTTTCACCACCGCGCCAGCTTCTGCCTGCTGCTGCCCGCCCCTGGACCCCGCTCATGACCTCTGCCCTGCGTACCGGCCTCGACCGCCTGCTCAGCGATCCCGCCCTGCGCCGCCCGCTTGTCGGCCGCCGCCTGGCCCTGCTCGCCCACCCTGCTTCGGTAGACCGCAAGCTGGTGCACGCACTAGACGCCCTCGCCGCGCTGCCCGAGCTGCAGCTGAGCGCCGCCTTCGGCCCCCAGCACGGCCTGCGCGGCGACAAGCAGGACAACATGGTCGAATCTGCCGACTATCTTGATCCGCTGCACCACATCCCGGTGTTCAGCCTCTACGGCGAAGTGCGCCGGCCGACTGCGGCGATGATGGACAGTTTCGATGTGCTGCTGGTCGATCTGCAGGATCTGGGCTGCCGCATCTACACTTTCATCACCACCTTGCGCTATGTGCTTGAAGCCGCCGCCGCGCACGGCAAGACCGTCTGGGTGCTCGACCGCCCCAACCCGGCCGGCCGGCCGGTCGAAGGCACATTGCTGCAGACTGGCTGGGAAAGCTTTGTCGGCGCTGGTGCGCTGCCGATGCGCCACGGTCTCACCCTCGGCGAGCTGGCGCGCTGGTTCATTGCCACTTTGCAGCTCGAGGTCGATTGCGAAGTGATCACCATGGAAGGCTGGGCGCCACATGCTGCGCCCGGTTTTGGCTGGCCGCTGGGCGAACGCAGCTGGATCAACCCCAGCCCGAATGCACCCAACCTGGCGATGGCACGTGCTTACGCCGGCACGGTGATGCTCGAAGGCAGCACCCTGTCCGAAGGACGCGGCACCACCCGACCGCTGGAACTGTTCGGCGCACCGGATCTCGATCCACACGCGATCCTCGACACCATGCAGACCCTGGCGCCGCACTGGCTGCAAGGCTGCGTGCTGCGCGCCTGCTGGTTCGAACCCACTTTCCACAAACACGCCGGCCAGCTGTGTGCCGGCGTACAGATTCACGTCGACGATCCGCATTACGATCATCAGACTTTCCGCCCCTGGCGACTGCAGGCGCTCGCTTTCAAAGCCATCCGCCAACTGTGGCCGGACTACCCGCTGTGGCGTGACTTCCCCTACGAATACGAGTTCGACCGCCTCGCCATCGACGTCATCAACGGCTCGACGCTGCTGCGCGAATGGGTGGATGATGGCAGCGCCGACGCGGCAGCACTCGACGCCCTCGCCAGCAAGGACGAAGCCGCCTGGCGCGAAACCCGCCGCCGCCATCTGCTCTATCCGGAGTAAGACGGCTTTTCCGCCGCGCCTCCGCGATGCTCATGCCCAGCGTCAGCAAACTCAGCATTCGCTCCCTGCGCCAGTGGCTGCTGCTGCTCGCCGCCCTGCTGCTGTTTGGCTGCTATCTGGCGTGGAGCCTGTACGAAGAACGTCTGGCCACTGCCGCCCGTGAAAACGAGCACCTGATCCGCCAGACCACCGTCGTCCACGACAACCTCGCCCGCCAGTTCGAATCGCTCGGTCGCATCCTGAGCAGCATTCGCCGCGATTTGCCGCGCTGGCAAGCCGAAGACGACAATCTGGCCCGCGCCAACCATCGGCTGAGCACCTTCGTCCAGGTCATCCCCGGCATCCAGAACATCAATGTGCTGAATGCCGATGGCGAAGTCATCGCCTCCGGAGTGCCCGAACTGATCGGCAAGCAGCTGGCCAGCCGGGCCTATTTCCAGCATGTGCGGGCCGCACCGTCGAGGGATACGCTCTACGTCAGTCCGCCTTTTACCAGCACCCTCGGCCCCCTGGCGATTGCACTCAGCCGCGCCCTGTTCGACGAGGAAGGCAATTTCGCCGGGGTGGTGATGACCGCCCTCAACCTCGACGCTTTCTCCGTACTGCTCGACTCGGTCAACTACGCCAGCGACATGTGGGCGGTGCTGATTCACGCCAATGGCACCCTGTTCGGCATCATGCCGCCCCAGGCCGACATCCTCGGCAAGAGTCTCGACATCCCGGCCGCCCTGTTCAGCCGCCACCTCGCCAGCGGTCGGGCAATCAGCACCTTCAACGCCCACGCGGTCATCACCGACGATCAGCGTCTGAGCGCTTTCCAGACTTTTCAGCCACCGGCCCTGCAGCTGGATGCGGCACTGGTGATCGCTGCCGGACGCACCCCGGCAGCGATCTTCGAGCCCTGGCGCGAGCAGCTCGCACTGATCAGCCGCTTCTATCTGGCGCTGTGCGCTCTCGCTTTCCTCAGCCTGCATGTCCTGCAGCGCCGCCAGCATCACGCCGAGCAGCTCGCCGCCCAAGCGGAGCAATCGATCCGGGAACAGCGCGAGCGCCTCGACCGCCTCGCCGAAAACGTTCCCGGCATGCTCTATCAGTTCATTCTCCATCCTGATGGCAGCAGCGCTTTCCCCTATGCCAGTCCGGGCATTGACGAAATTTATGCCGTCAGCCCGGAACAGGTCAAAAGCGACGCCAGCCCGGTCTTTGCCCGCATTCACCCCGATGACCTGGCGTCGGTCTCGGACAGCATCGCCGAATCGGCACACCGGCTCGAAATCTGGCAAGCCGAATATCGCGTCATCCTGCCTCGCCGGGGATTGCGCTGGCTCGCCGGCATCGCCCGCCCGCAGCTGCTGCCCGGTCGCAGCGTGCTCTGGCATGGCTACCTGCGCGACATTTCCGCCACCAAGGCTCAGGAGCTGGCCTTGCGCCAAGCCAAGGATGCTGCCGACAGCGCAAATGCGGCCAAAGGTCTGTTCCTCGCCAACATCAGCCACGAAATCCGCACCCCGATGAACGCCGCACTCGGCATGCTGCAGCTGCTCGCCCGCACCAATCTCGATCAACGCCAGCGCAACTACGTAGCCAATGCCGAGAGCGCAGCGCAGATCCTGCTTGCCCTGCTCAACGACGTCCTCGATCTGTCACGCATCGAAGCGGAAAAACTGCAGCTGGAAGCCGCGCCCTGCTCGCTCGACGAGCTGCTCGGCAAGCTCTCGCCGATTCTCGCCAGCAGCATTGCCGACAAGCCGGTCGAAGTGATCTTTCAGGTCGACCCGGCCCTGCCGCAATCGATCATCACCGACGCCCTCCGCCTCCACCAGATCCTGCTCAACCTCACCACCAATGCCATCAAATTCACGGCGGCAGGCGAAGTCGTGCTCGAGCTCCAACAGCTCGCCCGCACGGCACAACAGGTGAGCATCGGTTTCACCGTGCGTGACAGCGGCATCGGCATTGCCGACGACCGCCTGCAAAGCATCTTCGACAGCTTCACCCAGGCCGAGAGCGGCACCACCCGCCAGTTTGGCGGCAGCGGCCTTGGCCTCGCGATCTGTCAACGCCTGGTCAAACTGATGGGCGGCACCCTGAGCGTCCACAGCACGAAAGGGGTTGGCAGCAGCTTTCACTTCAGCCTCGACTTTGCCCTCGATCCGCGCCCGGGCCCCGAGCCCACCGCCCGACATCCCGGCCCGCTCCGCACCCTGGTTGTCGACCACCACCCCGGTCGGCAGACAGCAGTGAGTGCCGCCCTGTCTCGTCTCGGCTGGCCACATCGATCGGCCGGCAGCTGGAGCGAAGCGCTTGCGCTGCTCACTGCCGACCGTGCGGACAGCACTCGCTGGGAGTTGCTGTTGCTGGCCGACGATCTACCCGACAACGATTGTCGCAAGCTGCTCGCCAACCTGCAGCACCGTCAGGAGCCGACCCCGGAGATCCTCATCCTGAGCAGCCTGCAGCGCGAAGCCTCGCTGGCCAGACGGGCTACCGATGAGGAAACAACACTGCCGGCCGTGCTGATCCGGCCGGTAACCGGGACAATGATCCGCAACGCCGTCCGCGCGGCAGCCACCGCCGCGCCACCACCTCCCGCCCTCCCTGCAGCCAGGCCTCTGCACGGCGTGCGCATCCTGGTCGTCGAAGACAATCCGCTCAACCAGCAGATTGCCGCTGAACTGCTCGAACAAGCCGGTGCAATCGTCGAGCTTGCCGACAACGGCTTGCGCGGCGTCGACGCACTGGGCAGCGCTGCAAGCGATTTCGATCTTGTGTTGATGGACATCCAGATGCCGGTGATGGATGGCTTCGAAGCCGCCCGCCTGATGCGCAGCCGGCATCGCTTCACCGGACCGATCATCGCCATGACCGCCAACACCGACCCGGCCAGCCGTCTCGCCTGCGCAGCAGCCGGCATGGATGATCACCTCGGCAAACCGGTCCACCACCAGCAACTCCTGCGCGTGCTCAACCACCACCTTCACTCCCATCCCCATCCCGCTCCCGACCTCGACCCCGGCCCCGACCACCGTCCCGCCTCCACCACAGCGCTGCCGACCGACACCAGTGCTCCGGACGCCGCCGACGACAGCGCCGACGACTACCAGTTCGCCGCCGCACTGGCCAGGCTGGGCGGCAACCAGACCTTGCATGCCAGGCTGGCCGCCGACTTCATCGCACAGCACGCGGACAGCGCAGCAGCAATCGCCGAGGCCGTACAGACTGGCCAACTTGCCAGCGCTCGCAGTCAGCTTCACACCCTCAAAGGTCTGGCAGCCAGCCTGGGCGCAAACGCCCTGGCCAGAGCGGCGGCGAACTTCCAGCAGGCACTTGCCGCCGAACCTCCACCGCCGACCGAGGCGCTGCAGCAAGCGCTGACAACCCGGCTTGCGGCCAGTCTGGAGGCCTTCGCCAGGCTGACCAGCGCTTCGCCATCGGTGACTACCCCGCCGCCCAGGACCGATGCGCAACAAGCTCCGGCACATTTCGCTGCGCAGCTGGCCATCCTTGACCAGCTGCTGGCCGAGCAGAACATGCGCGCCCTTGAGTTAAGCGCCGAACTGCCGTTAACCAACAGTGAAGCACAAGCCCTGCTCGCCAAAGCTGTTCAGCAGCTTGATTTCGACCAGGCCCGCAGGCATCTTGCTGCCTGGCTGCGAGAGCTCGAAACAAGACCCGCAACTCCCTTCAAGCCACGGCCCTGAAAGGGGAGCCTGCAAACCGGAACCGGCTTCTGATGAACGAGCACCTGCCCTCACCGCCGCCGCATCCCCTCACCGGTCCGAACCTGGCCCGGCCGGGCCCGGCCCGCTCGCGGCTGCTGATCGTCGACGATCAGGCGATCAACCTGCAGATCCTCTACCAGATCTTCCGCGACGAGCACGATGTGTTCTTTGCCACCAGCGGCGCCCAGGCGCTGGACTTCTGCAATCGCCAGGCCCTGCCCGACCTGATCCTGCTCGACATCATCATGGAAGGCATGGACGGCCTCGAAGTCTGCCGACGTCTCAAGGAAGATCCGCTCACCGCCGGCATTCCGGTGATTTTCGTCACCGCACAATCCAGTGCCGACGAGGAAACTGCCGCGCTCGACGCCGGCGGTGTCGATTTCATCAGCAAGCCGGTGACCCCGGCGGTGGTGAAAGCGCGTGTGCGCACCCATCTGCTGCTCAAGGCCCAGGCCGACCAGCTCCGCCAGCAGGCTTTCATCGATGGTCTGACCGGAATTGCCAACCGCCGCCGCTTCGACGAAGCGCTGATCACGGCCTGGCGCGACTGTCTCCGCCGTCAGCTGCCACTCGCCCTGCTGCTGATCGACATCGATCACTTCAAGCCCTACAACGACCACTACGGGCATCAGGCCGGTGACGACTGCCTGCGCGCCGTCGCCGGCAGCATCGCCACCCGGCTGCTGCGCGCCCACGACCTCGCCGCCCGTTATGGCGGTGAAGAGTTTGTCTGCCTGCTGCCGGACTGCGACCTGGACAGCGCCGGGCAGAAAGCCAGCGACATCCACAGTGCCATCGCCCATCTCGGCCTGCCGCACGCAGCTTCGCCAATCAGCCCCCGGGTGACGGTGAGCATTGGTGCCAGCGCCGGCCTGCCGGACGCAGCACTCGCACCGCAACAGCTACTGAGCGCCAGCGACGAAGCGCTGTATGCCGCCAAGGCAGCCGGGCGCAACCGCACCCTCTGCCGGGAACTGACCGCCGGCTAAACACCCACTGAACACCCACTCAGCGCCAACTGAGGATCGGGACAAAAAGGGCCGCAACCCAGAGGACCGCGACCCAGGCGGCTCAGCAGATGCGCTCCCACAGATCCTGACGATCTTCAAAGGCATCGAATTCGAGTCCCTTGAAATCGCGGCGGGTGATGATGCCGACCACCTTGCCGCCGTCGACCACCGGCAGGCGGCCATAACCACCGTCGCACATCATCTGCAGCGCTTCGACTGCTCTGGCATCCGGGCCGAGCGAATCCGGGTTGGTGGTCATCATCTGCTCCAGCCGGGTGGTGGCCGGATCCAGTCCGTCAGCGATGGCCTGCACCGCGTCGCGCCCGGTAAAGATCCCCAGCAGATGCTGGCGCGCATCGGTGACCAGCACCGCACCAACATTGCTCTCGCACATCCGCTTGCAGGCGGCCTGGACATTGTCGCCGGGGCGCATCATCACCGGCTGCTGGCCAGCGATGATGGTGGAAAGTGTTCGGTTGGTCATGATCTGTCTCCCTTGCTCAATCGCGTGTAACAACCAAGCTTCACCAACTCCGAGCTTAGCTGCCCCCAAGCGTGACAAAGTTGACTTTCCGCAAGCCTTGTTCAGTAAACCGTCAATAATTCCTTGTTTTTTCAGTCACAATATGGCAGCCCATCACCACTCATCCATCGTGCCCGCCATGTCCATCCTGTCCCGCTGGCTTTACGCCATCTTTGCTCTGCTCGGCCTTGCCAACCTTGCCGCTTGCGACGCTTACAAGCTGCAGCAACTCCAGCCGGGGGTATCCACCGCCGCCGAAGTCCGCCAGCAGTTCGGCGAACCGGAAATGCGCTGGCGCAACGCCGATGGTTCGCAAACCTGGGAATTCAGCCGCCAGCCCGCAGGCACCGAATGTTTCATGGTCACCCTCGGCAGCGACGACATCCTGCGCAGCATCGAACAAGTCCTCACCGACGCCAACTTCGCCCGCATCCAGCCCGGCATGAACGCCGACGAAGTGCGCCGCATCCTCGGCAAGCCGGCACGCAGCACCCCGCTGCAGCTCAAAGGCGAAATCGTCCAGGAATGGCGCATCGGTGCCGGCATCGGCAGCAGCGGCGATGACGAGTTCTTCACCGTCAATTTCAACCAGGATGGCCGCGTCAGCACCAGCGGGCGCCACATCCAGTATCGTCGTTGAAACGGCCGAACAAAATGATGACAAGATGGTCGAAACGGACCTTGATGGAGAACTCTGCCATGACCCACGCCACTACCTTCCAGCGCTGGCCACTGCTGTTCACCGCCCTGCTCGCCCTGCTGCTGAACGCCTGTGCCAGCTTCCTCACCGAACCGCAATACACCACCGCCGCCGAAGTGCTCAAGGCCAAAGGCGAACCCAGCCACCGCTGGGAGAAAGCGGATGGCAGCAGCGTGCTCGAATACGCCACCCAACCTTACGGCAACAGCTGTCTGATGGTCGAAGTCGACGCCAGCGGCACCGTGCTGCGCCAGTGGGATGCACTCGCGCCGGCCAATCTGGCTCGGGTCAAGCAAGGCATGAGCAAGGACGAAATCCGCCAGTTGCTCGGCGAAGAGCGTTCGATCCAGCATTTCAAGCTTTCCGGCGAAGAAGTCTGGGACTGGAACATCCGCAACAATGGCCCCGGCATCGCCACCTTGTTCAATGTGCATTTCATCGACGACAAAGTGGTGCGCAGCAGCCAGACCTACGTCTACCCGCGTGACGGCGGCCTGGTGCACGGCCCAATGTGGTACGGCCACCCCTGGGCCTGGTACGGCCATCCCTGGTACGGCCCGTCCTTTCACCTGGGCTACCGTTACGGGCCTTTCGGCTTCTGGTATTGAGCGGACAGGAAAGGGGCAATCCACCGTCCGCCCACTCCACCACTGGCAGTCCACGCACCAAATCGCTACAATCGGCCTTCTGCCGAGGAGCGCTGCGACCTTTTGAAGTCTGTTTGAAAGGCCAGGCTCGGCAAGCAATCAACGGCGCTCACGAACCCCTTGCCGGTTTGTGAGTCCGTTGTGCTTTTTCCGCACTGCGAGCATGGCTTTCTCCGGCAACTGATGACCGTTGAGGATTGACCCCATGCAAGCCGACCGCAGCACCGAACTTGAGCAACTTCTCGCCAAGCGCATCCTGATTCTGGATGGCGCGATGGGCACCATGATCCAGCAGCACGGCCTGCAGGAAGCTGACTTCCGTGGCGAGCGCTTCGCCGATCATGACAAGGACCTCAAGGGCAACAATGACTTGCTGGTGCTCACCCGGCCAGACGTCATTGCCGGCATTCACCGCGCTTATCTCGATGCCGGTGCCGACATCATCGAGACCAACACTTTCAACGCCACCCGCGTCTCGCAAGCCGAATACGGTCTCGGCGACCTTGCCCACGAGCTCAACCTTGCCGGTGCCCGCCTAGTGCGCGAGCTGTGCGATGAATACACCACCCGCAATCCGGCCAAGCCACGCTTCTGCGCCGGCGTGGTCGGCCCGACGGCCCGCACGCTGTCGATCTCGCCCGACGTCAACGACCCCGGCTTTCGCAACATCAGCTTCGACGCCCTGGTAGACGACTATTACCAGGCCGCGCATGGCCTGCTCGAAGGTGGCGCCGATCTGCTGCTGATCGAAACCGTGTTCGACACCCTGAATGCCAAGGCGGCGATCTTCGCCATCGAAAAACTGTTCGACGATCTCGGCCGGCGCTGGCCGATCATGATTTCGGGCACCATCACCGATGCGTCCGGCCGCACGCTGTCCGGCCAGACCACCGAAGCATTCTGGAATTCGCTCGCCCACGCCCGTCCGCTCAGCTTTGGCCTCAACTGCGCGCTGGGCGCCGACCAGCTGCGCCAGTACGTCGAAGAGCTGTCACGGGTGTGCGACACCCACGTCTCCGCCCACCCCAACGCCGGCCTGCCCAATCCGCTCTCGCCTACCGGCTATGACGAAACGCCCGAGCACCTCGCCGGCGAAATCCGCCAGTGGGCCGCCGCCGGCCTGCTCAACATCGTCGGCGGCTGCTGCGGCACCACCCCAGCCCACATCGCCGCCATTGCTGCCGTGGTGGCCGAATTCGCCCCGCGTCCGCGGCCGACGATCGAGCCCGAACTGCGCCTGTCCGGGCTGGAAGCCTTCAATGTCAGCAAGGACAGCCTGTTCGTCAACGTCGGCGAACGCACCAACGTCACCGGCTCGAAAGCGTTTGCGCGCATGATTCTCGAAGGCCGCTTCGACGACGCCCTTGCCGTCGCCCGCCAGCAGGTCGAAAACGGCGCCCAGGTGATCGACATCAACATGGACGAAGCGATGCTCGATTCGGTGGCGGCGATGGAGCGCTTCTGCAAGTTGATCGCTTCCGAACCCGACATCTCCAAAGTGCCGATCATGCTCGATTCGTCGAAATGGAGCGTGATCGAAACCGGCCTCAAATGCCTGCAGGGCAAAGGCATCGTCAATTCGATCTCGATGAAGGAAGGCGTGGACGAATTCCTCCACCACGCCCGGCTCGCCCGCCGCTACGGCGCGGCAGTGATCGTGATGGCGTTTGACGAGACCGGCCAGGCCGACACCTTTGCGCGCAAGACCGAAATCTGCGCCCGTGCCTACGCCTTGCTGGTCAAGCCGGTGGCCGAAGGCGGCGCCGGCATGCAGCCGCAGGACATCATCTTCGACCCCAACATCTTCGCCATCGCCACCGGCATCGAAGAGCACGACAATTACGCCGTCGACTTCATCGAAGCCGTGGCCTGGATCAAGGAAAACCTGCCGTATGCCCGCACTTCGGGCGGCGTTTCCAACGTTTCCTTCAGCTTCCGCGGCAATGATCCGGTGCGCGAAGCCATCCACACCGTCTTTCTCTATCACGCGGTGCGCGCCGGCCTGTCGATGGGCATCGTCAACGCCGGCCAGCTCGGTGTCTATGACGAACTCGACGCCGACCTGCGCGAAAAAGTCGAGGACGTGGTGCTCAACCGCCGTCCCGGCGCCGGCGAAACCCTGGTTGAAATCGCCCAGACCGTCAAAGGTCAGGCCAGGGAAAGCAGCCAGGATCTGGCCTGGCGCGAATGGCCGGTGGACGAGCGCCTGTCGCATGCGCTGGTCAAAGGCATCACCGAATATGTGGTGGAAGACACCGAACAAGTGCGCGCCCGCCTCGAAGCCGAAGGCCGGCCGCCGCTGGCAGTGATCGAAGGCCCGCTGATGGCCGGCATGAACGTGGTCGGCGACCTGTTTGGCGCCGGCAAGATGTTCCTGCCGCAAGTGGTCAAGTCGGCACGGGTGATGAAACAGGCAGTTGCCCACCTCATCCCCTACATCGAAG
Organism: Thauera sp.; assembly: GCA_034005275.1. Taxonomy (GTDB): domain Bacteria; phylum Pseudomonadota; class Gammaproteobacteria; order Burkholderiales; family Rhodocyclaceae; genus Thauera. The sequence goes on from JAVEVA010000047.1 coordinate 25,416, forward strand.
CCGAAAAACTGCGCACGGGCGCGGCGAGCAAAGGTCGCATCGTGGTTGCCACCGTCAAGGGCGACGTGCACGACATCGGCAAGAACATCGTCGGGGTGGTGCTCGGCTGCAATGGCTATGAAGTCATCGACCTCGGCGTGATGGTGCCGGCAGCAAAGATTCTCGACTCGGCGCGCGAACATGGCGCCCAGGCGATCGGCCTGTCCGGCCTGATCACCCCTTCGCTGGAAGAAATGGCCCACGTCGCTGCCGAAATGAAACGCCAGGGCTTCCAGGTGCCGCTGCTGATCGGCGGCGCCACCACCAGTCGCAATCACACCGCGATCAAGATCGCGCCGCATTACGATCAGGCCGTGGTCTATGTGCCGGACGCTTCACGCGCTGTGGGCGTGGTCACTGCGCTGTTTTCCGAAGAGCAGAGCAGCACCTACAAAGCTGAAGTGGCTGCCGACTACGAGAAGATCCGCACCCTGCACGCCAAGAAGAAAGGCCTGCAGCTGGTCAGCATCGATGCTGCGCGCGCCAATGCTTTCCGCACCGACTGGACCGCCGAACGTGTCGCCGCCTGCAGCACGGCCCACCAGGCCGGCTATCAGCCTTACCAGCCGCCGGCCCCCAACATGCTCGGCATCCAGGCGATCGATGTCGACATCGAAGAACTGCTGCCTTATCTCGACTGGGGCCCGTTCTTCCAGACCTGGGACCTGGCCGGACGCTTCCCGGACATTCTCGACGATGAAGTGGTTGGTGAAACCGCCCGTGGCGTGTTCGCCGACGGTCAGGCGATGCTCAAAGACATCATCGCCGGCAACTGGCTGCAGGCGAAGGCGGTGTT
>JAVEVA010000122.1:0-5317 GCA_034005275.1 Thauera sp.
GGGCGCACTGGCCGCTCAGAACGCAATCAAATCCCGCTGCCTGAACAAGCCATCGCAACATGCTATGGTTAACCGTGCTCCCTTCAGCAGACACTTTTTTCTCGCTCCGCCCTGCCCCGCGCTTCAGCTCCTCCGTTCGCAGACTTTCGGCGTTCTTTCCTTCAAGGCAGACCCGGCATGAAAATTTTCCGATGGCTGTTTGCCACGCTTCTGCTCGCACTGGTTTTTGCGGGGATTTTCGGTGGTCGTCATTATCTCGACCTGCAGGCGGCACAGGCTCAGGCGCAACAAGCCTGGCCGGCGACGGTGATCGAGACTGCAGTGGTCGAAGCGGCAAGCTGGCCGCAGCTGGCGCGTGCGGTGGGCAGTCTGCGTGCGGTGGAAGGCACGGCGGTCAGCAGCCAGGTGGCGGGCAGCATCACTGCAATCGGTTTTGAATCCGGCGCCCGGGTCAACAAGGGCGATTTCCTGCTGCAGCTCGACAACAGCACCCAGCTGGCAGCGCTGCGGGCCGATCAGGCGACACTGGCCCAGGCCAGCAGCGATCTGCAGCGCCGGCATGAGCTGTTCAGCAACCGCAGCGTGAGTCTGGAAGATGTGCAGCATGCCCAGCTGCGCCACGATGTCGCTCGTGCTGCGGTGGAAAACGATCAGGCTGCGCTCGCCAAGTTGCGCATCAGCGCGCCGTTCAGTGGCGTGCTCGGCATCCGTCAGGTCAGCGTCGGGCAATATCTCAGCGAAGGTCAGGAAATCGTCGGCCTGCAGCGCTGGGATCCCTTGCTGCTCGACTTTGATCTGCCGCAGCAGTATCTGCCGCGTCTTGCTCTCGGACAGACGGTGCGCTTTCGCGTCGACGCCTTTCCCGAGCAGGAATTCAGCGCCACGGTGAGCGCTTTCGAAGCCGCAATCGACGCTGACACCCGCAGCCTGCCGATTCAGGCCACGCTCGCCAATGGCGACCATGTGCTGCGTCCGGGTTTGTTCGGCAGCATCGAAATCGAACTCGGCGGGCAGCTCGAAGGTCTGCTGGTGCCGAGCTCGGCGATTGCGCACTCCACTTTTGGTGACAGCGTGTTTGTCGTCCGCGAAGGTCTGGCGCGCGCGGTCAGGATCAGCGTGCTTGCCGAACGCGAGCAGCACAGTCTGGTGCAGGGCAGCGACCTGGCAGCGGGCGAACGGGTGGTGAGCATTGGCCAGCACAAGCTGCGCGATGGCATGGCAGTCAATGACCAGACCGCCACCGGACAGCACTGAGCAGGTCGCGACGATGAATTTCACTGATTTCTTCATCCGCCGCCCGGTGCTGGCCACTGCGCTCAGTCTGGCGATCCTGCTGCTGGGTGCGCGTGCCTGGATGGAAATGAGCGTGCGCCAGTTTCCCCGCATCACCAGCACGGTGGTGACGGTGACCACGGTGTATCCCGGCGCCAGCCCGGAAACCGTGCAGGCTTTCATCACCACGCCGCTGCAGCAGGCGATTGCCACCGCACCGGGAATCGACTACATCACGGCCAACAGTGAAACCGGCATGTCGGCAATCACCGTCAACATGCGACTCAATTACGATCCGGATGCGGCGATGGCCCAGACCCTGGCCAAAGTGAATCAGGCGCGCAACCAGCTGCCGCCGGGCAGTTTCGATCCGGTGATCAACGCCACTGTCGGCGGCGCCACCGCGCTGATGTGGGTTTCCTTCCGCGACGAAGGCATGAATCCGCAGCAGCTCAATGACTACGTGCTGCGCATTGCCAAGCCGCGCATCGAAAGCGTAGACGGCGTTGGTGAAGCGCGCATCAGCCCCGGCGGCAATGATTCGAGCGGCAATGCCTATGCCTTGCGCGTCTGGCTCGATCCGGTGCGCATGGCAGCGCGCGGCCTGACTGCAGCGGAAGTCAGTGCCGCGCTGGCAGCGAACAACTTCGTCTCGGCGGTCGGCAGCACGCGCAACGAAGAAGCACAGGTCAGCATCACCGCCGACACTTCGCTGCAGGACGTGGACGCCTTCAAGCGCCTCATCGTGCGCAGCAGCGGCACCCGCCAGGTACGCCTCCAAGACGTGGCCGAAATCAGTCTCGGCACCCAGAACTACAACCAGATGTCCTTCTTCAACGGTCATCAGGCAGTGTTCCTCGGTGTCGAAGCGACGCCGGAAGCCAATGAACTGGAGCTCACCGACGGCGTCCATGCGGTGCTCGCCGAGTTGCGCACCGCCGCACCACCGGGCCTGCACATCGATCTCGCCTACGACAGCAGCAAGTTCATCAAGGCTTCGCTCGAAGAAGTGCTGCTCACCATCGGCGTCACCATGCTGGTGGTGGTGTGCGTGATTTTCCTGTTCCTTGGCTCGCTGCGTTCGCTGTTGCTGCCGGCGCTCGCCATTCCGCTGTCCGTGGTCGGTGCCGGCCTGCTGATGCTGATGCTCGGCTTCACCGTCAATCTGCTCACCTTGCTGGCGATGGTGCTGGCCATCGGGCTGGTGGTCGATGATGCGATCATCGTGCTCGAAAACGTGCAGCGCCTGATCGATGACGGTCGCTCGCCGCTGCAGGCTGCACTCGAAGGCACGCGTGAACTGGCCACCCCGATCCTGATCATGACCAGCACGCTGGTGGCGGTCTATGTGCCGATCGCTTTCATGGGCGGCCTCACCGGCAGCCTGTTCACCGAATTCGCCTTCACCCTGGTGGCGGCGGTCACCGTGTCGATGGTGGTGGCGCTCACCTTCACGCCGATGCTGTGCGCCCGCCTGCTGCGCCCCACGCCCGATCACGGCCTCACCCATCTGCTTGAGCGCCTGTTTGCTGCCCTGCAGCGCGCCTACGGTCATTCGCTCGCCGCGCTGCTCGACATGCGCGCTTTTGTCATCTTCGCCACCGTGTGCGTGCTCGCCAGCCTGCCGCTGCTGTTTGCCGGCAGCCAGCACGAGCTCGCGCCCACCGAAGACCAGGGCACCATCATGTATGCCGGCACTGGCCCGGCCACCGCCACCCGCCAGTATCTCGACACCTATAACGGCCACATCCAGAAGCTGCTTTCCTCCCATGCTGAAACCGAAATCGTCTGGCAGATCAGCGGCGTGCCGGCCTCGGGCGGTGCGGGCGCCAACGCAGTGTTCGGCGGCGCCAACCTGCGCCACTGGGACGAGCGCGAGCGCAGCCTGATGGCGCTGATGCCTCAGGTGCAGGGCCAACTCGCCAGCATCACCGGACTGGAAACCGTGGCGTTTTCCGAGCCAGCGCTGCCCGGCTCCTCCGGCGGTCTGCCGATCCAGTTCGTCCTCAGCTCGGCCGGGGATTACGCCAGCCTGGATGAAGCGGCGGGCACGGTGATCGGCGCAGCGATGGCCAGCGGACAGTTCGCTTTCCTCACCAAGAATCTGCGCATTGACGCGCCTGCGCTGGCACTGCACATTCGCCGCGAACTGGCTGCCAGTCTCGGTCTGGACATGCGCACCATCGGCGACAACCTCAGCGCCCTGTTCAGTGAAGGCCTGGTCGGGCGCTTCGATCTGAGCGGGCGCGGCTATCAGGTCATCCCGCTGCTGGCCGATGCCCGCCGCGCCGATGTCAATGCGCTCGACGACCAATATCTGCGCAGCGCCAGCGGCAAGCTGCTGCCACTGCGCAGCGTGGTTGAAGTGAAACCGGTGGTACAGCCGCAATTCCTGCCCGAATTCCAGCAACTCAATGCCGTCACCATTCAGGGCGTGGCGGCGCCCGGCGTCACCCTCGGCCAGGCGCTGGATCACTTGCGTGAGCTGGCAGAAAACACGCTGGGGCCAGGTTTCGGCATCGACCACAGTGGCGAATCACGTCAGCTCGTTCAGCAAGGCAGTTCGATCATGCTCGCCTTCGTGCTGGCGGTGGTGCTGGTCTTCCTGCTGCTCGCTGCCCAGTTCGAAAGTTTCCGCGACCCTTTCATTGTCATGATCGCCGTGCCGATGTCGGTGTTCGGCGCTCTCGCCTTTCTTTACCTGGGTTTTGCCACAATCAACATCTACACCCAGGTCGGTCTCATCACCCTCATCGGCCTGATCACCAAGCAGAGCATTCTGGTGGTGCAATACGCCAACACCTTGCAGCAGACTGAAGGTCTCGATCGGCGTGCCGCAGTCGAAAAAGCCTCTGCCATTCGCCTGCGTCCGATCCTGATGACCACTGCGGCAATGGTGCTCGGCGTGCTGCCTCTGTTGCTGGCGTCCGGTCCGGGCGCAGTAAGCCGTTTTCACATGGGGCTGGTGATTGCCGCCGGTCTGAGCATCGGCGCACTGATTTCGCTCTACGTGGTACCGGTGATCTACAGCTATCTTGCCGCCGAACGCCAACCGGCAGCGACCAGCGCGATCGCATGAGTGCCGCTCCACACTCCTCCATCCTCTTTTGATCGCCGGTTTTTCAGGGTGGCGCCGGGGCCATGCCCTGGATTGCCGGCCTTGGTGCTGCAACAGACGCTTGCCCGGGGCATGGCCCCGAGCCCACGAAAAGTCGAAAACCTCTTCTTGCTTGGGGTACGCGCGGTGCGGCGATACGAGCTACGCAACGTTGACCAGCTTCGCCGCGCTGGGATCATACACGTAGCCGGTGATGCTGCCGTCCTTGATCCGCGCCACAGCCTCGTCGATCACGAACAAGGGAACCAGAAACCACTCTTCAGGCTGCACAGGGTGGCCGAAGCGGTCATTGATGGTGATGTTCAACCGCGCGGGCGCGAACAGCCTGTGGAACAGGTTCTCCATCCGGGTGCGGTTGATGCCTGCGAGCTTGTAGGTCGCTACCACCTCGACCTTCGCCAGCAGGTAAGTGGCCTCGTTCTCGGCATTGGCGATGCGTGTTTCAACCTTGCCGCCGGTGACGCCCACCTTGTGGATGACATCGCGGTGCTGCGCGACGTAGGGATGATCGGACAGCGAGCGCAGGACGTAGATCGTGCCGCTTTCGACATCATCGGCCTCAAACTCGCCACCGAAGGAAAGTTGCCCACTCTCGGGCGAGGCCAGCCGCCGCGCGGCGGGGTCGTTGTAGAACGCGCGCTGCAGCGAGCGCAGCAGCAGATTGCTTTCGGTGCCGTTGGAAAAGATGAGGCGCAGGCGGCGATCCACCTCTCCGGCGGTGGTTTTCAGCGGCTCGCCGAGCTCGGCGACATAGAGCGTCAGGCCATCAAGAACGAAAAAGTCTCCGGCCTCAATCGCACGGTTTTCTGCTGTGATGGGCTGTGACTGGCGCATGCCGGTTTTCACTTCCGCCTGCACGCGCTCGAACAAGGGCTGAAAGGTCTCGAAATCCTCGCAAAGCTTGCGATCCGCGACCTCCTCGGCAGC
>JAVEVA010000123.1:0-5306 GCA_034005275.1 Thauera sp.
GTGCTGTTGGCCAGTTGATTTGCCGCTTCGCCGGCTTCGACCATGATGCGCGACTGGAAGGTGATCAGCTCGCCGACATGCTCCAGATAACTGGACTGGGTGGTGCGCACCGGCCCGAGCAGATGATCGATCGCCTCATCGTGCTGGCCGCTCTTGAGCAGGCTCAGATAGCGGTCCTGCTCGGCCACTGCCGCACGCCGGCTGTCGAGCGCACGATCGAGAATCCGCCGGCCTTCCGGCAGCACGATGGTGCGCTCCAGTTCGTCGAAACTTTCGGTGGTCAGCCGGCGGGCCTCCATCACCCGGTTGATCTCGTTGTTCTGATCCGCAGTCGACTTCACCAGCGCGGCGTTGCGCAGGCTGCGCGCAGTGCCGTTGATGTGGTCAATGACATGGTTGGCATGAACGGTCTTCGGAAAGGTGTTGTGCACCACATCATTGATCGAATCTGCCAGATTGCTGACCCGCAGGCCGGAGACGACCGAAACGATGATCAGCAGGAGCAGGGTCAGACCAAAGCCGATCGCCAGCCTGGTACCGATTTTGAGATTTTTCATGACTGCCTCACAAGTTTGATGATTTGAATTCGTTCAACAATGTTCATGGAAGCGCCCGCGTCAGGCGGTGCTCACCCCGAGCATCCGTCCTGTCGCCGACTGTCTGGCCTGCTGTTCTTCGCGGCTGGCACAACGCTGCACCAGCGCCTGGACATCGAGAATCAACGCGACATCACCACTGCCGAGAATGGTCGAGCCACTGATCCCTTTCACATGACGGAAGATGGTGCCCAAAGGCTTGATCACCGTCTGGAACTCGCCCATCAACTGATCGACCACGATGCCGGCCTTCAAGCCGCCATACTGAACCACCACCACGTTCTGCCGCGCGGGCGTGGCACCGGGCACTTCGAACATCTCCCGCAGCCGCACAAAAGGCAGCACTTCGCCGCGCAGGCTGAGGTAATCGCGCACATCGCCATTGCCGGCCAGTTCGATGCATTCCACCACCGTATCGAGCGGAATGACGTAGGCCGCACCTTCGACGCCGACCAGGAAACCGTCGATGATCGCCAGGGTGAGCGGCAGGCGAATGGCGAAGCGCGAGCCTGCACCCGGCGTCGAGCTGACTTCGACCATCCCGCGCAGGCTCTGGATATTGCGTCGCACCACATCCATGCCGACCCCGCGTCCGGAGAGGTTGCTGACCTGCTCGACGGTGGAAAAACCGGCTTCAAAGATCAGGTTGTAAATTTCGGCATCCGACAGCTGCTGGCCGGCCTGCACCACGCCGCGCTCCACTGCCTTGGCGAGAATGCGGTCACGGTTGAGGCCGCCGCCATCATCGACCACTTCGATGATGATGCTGCCCGAATCATGATAGGCATTGAGCCCGAGCCGGCCACGCGGCGGCTTGCCGGCTGCGGTGCGCACTTCCGGTGATTCGATGCCGTGATCGATGGCGTTGCGCACCAGGTGCATCAGCGGATCGCCGATCTTCTCCACCATCGACTTGTCGAGTTCGGTCTCACCACCGGAAATCGCCAGTTCGATCTCCTTGCCGAGCTCGCGCGAAACATCGCGCACCACCCGGTTGAAACGGCTGAAAGTCTCGCCAATCTGCACCATGCGCAGCTGCAGCGCGGCATCGCGAATGCTTTCCACCAGCCGGCTGCTGAGCGAAGTGGCTTCCACCAGCTCGGTGAGGCCGCTCTGCCCGGCAAGCAGGTTGACGCTGGCACCGGCGATCACCAGCTCACCGACCAGATCGATCAGCCGGTCAAGCTTGTCAGCCTGAATGCGGATCAGGCGCGACTCGGCAATCTTTTTCTCATTGACCTGGCGCTGCTTGACCGCCGCCGCTTCCACCAGCTCGGGCTGCACCACTTTCTGTTCGACCAGGATCTCACCCAGCGGTGCGGGCGATGGTTCTGCAATCGCGTCTTCGCCCGCCTCACCTTCCACCACCGCTTGCGGCTGCTGCTGCAGATCAAGCCCGATCGCCAGCTCAGTCTCGGTGAGCGCGCCAACTTTCACCAGGATCTCGCCGATCCGCATGCTGTCTTCCGGCAGCGCACGGATCAGCTCGATGTAATCATCAAGCTTGCTGTGCGGCGGCAGGATGTGGAGCGTGCAATCGTCACGCACGAAGTCGAACACGCGCTCGATGCTCGCCTTGTCGGCCTCGGACGCAAAGTGGATTTCGAAGCCGAGATAGCAGTCTTCGGGGTCCATCTCTTCGGCAGGCGGCATCGCATCGACCACCGTCTCGAGCTGGACGATGCGGCCGAGGGTGGCGAGATAACGCAGGAAGGAGAGCGGGTCCATACCGTTCTTGAGCACCCCGGTGCCGAAGCGCAACGAGATGTGCCAGCAATCGGTCTCGACCGCTTCGCCCGCACTGCTGAGCACCGGCGCGGCACAGGCCGAAGGCGGCCCGGATCTGTTGCCTGATCTGCCACCTGAGCTGCCACCTGCGCCGCCCTGCTCGCCCTCCAGCCAGTCACGCTGCAGGCGGGCCAGCAAGGCGTCGCCTTCCGCTTTCAGTTCGGCTTCCGGCGCATCGATCCCGGCTTCGAGCACTCCGAGCAGATGGCCGATGTGGTCGGAGCAGGCCAGCAGCAGGGCGGTCAGATCGCCATTGAGCTGGATTTCACCATTGCGCAGCTTGTCGAGCGCACTTTCGACGATGTGGGTGAAGTCGACGATGAAGTCGCACTCCACCACCCCCGCACCTCCCTTGATGGTGTGCGCGGCACGGAACACCGCATTGAGCGTATCGCTGTCATCGGGCTGGTTCTCGAGCTGCAGCAAAGCATCTTCGAGCGCTGCCAGCTGCTCGCGGCTTTCGGTGACAAAGACGGCAATGATTTCATCCATGGGTATCGTCCGCCGCAATCATTTTGCTTTTGCCGGCGCGGCCATCAGCATCGGATCGCCGAAGGCTGCCGCCATGTTGAAGAAATCGACCACTTCCTGCACCGCCTCGCTATGCGCGACGATGCAAGCCGATTTGCCCAGCCGCTGTGCTTCGCGCTTCAGCAGCACCAGCAACTGGAAACCGGCGGTGTCGATCTCGCTCACCCCCCACAGGTCGAGCTCCAGCACCGGATGGGCATTGAGTGCTTCCATCAGCTGCTGCTTTTGCTCGGCAGCATGGTAAATCGTCATGTCTTCGACGATGACAAGCCGGAAAGGGGTGTTTTTCTTTTTGCTCATGGCTTTTTCAGAACAACTCTATCTTGGCGCCACCGCCGGCGCCGGCGCTGTCGGCTTTGCCGCCATGCCCCAGCGCACTGTCATGGGCGCTGCGCTGCTGGCTCATCACGTAACGGGCGTAAATTTCCTGCAGATGCTGGTCAAGCGGGGTGTAGCGCGCCTCTTCATCTTCCGGCTGCTCGAGCCGTTCGGCGAGCGCCTCGAGATGGCCATCGAGCCGGCCAAGTGAATCAACCGTATGTTCAAGCTGCTGGCGCACCACATCCTGGAACTGCACACTGGCCAGGGCATCCATGAACATGCTCGCCAGTTCCTCGCTGCTGGCCCGCACGGTATCGATCACCTCGCCCTGGTGCACCAGCATTTCCTCGTAGCTGCTGCCGAGCAGGGCAAGCTGGCCGGCAAATTCACCCAGCACCGCCTTCTCGTGATCCATGTGGGCGGTAGCCAGCTTGTCGTGCAGCTTGGTCTCGATGGTGGTCGCCACCCGTCCCATGCCGTCACTCACTGCATGCACCGCCTTCTCGGTTTCGGTGGACAGCTTGCGCACTTCATCGGCCACCACCGCAAAACCGCGTCCAGCCTCGCCGGCACGCGCTGCTTCGATCGCCGCATTGAGCGCCAGCAGATTGGTCTGGGCGGCAATGTCCTTGATCAGATTGGTGAGCGAATTGAGCGCGCGCGCTTCGGCCACCACCTGACCGATGCGCTCCTGCTCCTGCTGAGTGTCGATGATGCGCTGGTCGATGTATTGCTGCATCTGCTCGATCAGGCGCTGGTTGCCGGCGATGCGCTGCTCGGAGGTATGCGCCATTTCACTCGACTCGGCCGAGCTTTCGGCCACGAAGGCATTCAGCCGGCCAACGACGACGTCGATCGACTGCAGGCGCTCGGTGATGTCCTAGGCGGCCTGCTCGGTCTGGGCGACCACCGCCTGAATCTGCTCGCGCAGCACTTCGTTGTAACTCGGCACCGAGCGCAATTCGCCCGCCACTTCACGATCCAGCTCGCTCATCCGGCTGCGGGTGCTGTGCAATACCTGCTGGGCTTCGATTGCACCAAAACTGTAGTCGCGGAAAAAAGCCCGCGATACCAGCCGGTGACCGAAATAGGCCACCGCCAGAATGAGCACTGCACCAAAGGCATCACCAGCTGGCGAGCTCAGATGCAGCGTGGGCAGCAGCACCTCGTGGAACCAGTCATTGAAGAAGAACACGCTCAGCCAGGCACCGAGTGCAACCGCACAGAACACCAGCAGGGAGCGGCGGAACAGTAATTGTGGCGACATGATCAGCGCATCACGAGTTTGATGGTATTGAGCAGCTCATCGGCAGAAGCAGGTTTGACAATCCAGCCGGAAGCCCCGGCCGCCTTGGCTTCAAGCTTCTTCGACTGCTGCGATTCGGTGGTCAGGAACAGGATCGGCATGAAACGATAGTTGGGCAGCTTGCGTACCTCGCGAATGAATTCGATCCCGTTCATCCCCGGCATGTTGAGATCGGTGATGAGCAGGTCCACCTTCACCCCGGCCTTGAACTTCTTCAGCCCCTCTTCGGCGTTGCTCGCCTTTTCGACGCCGTAGCCCGCCTTGGCCAGGATGTTGGAAATCGACAGCAGGATGGTCGCGGAATCGTCGACAAGAAAAATGGTTTTCATCAGTTCGGTCTGAAAGTTTCTATTGATCGGCAGCGCTGGAGATCGCCCTGCCACAGGCCGGTCAAAACTGTTCGTCTGACTCGCCTACGGCAAACGGCGACGGAACTTTAACTGTTTCTGATACAGGACAACAGCGAACAGGTCACACCATCCCACAAGTGGAGGATACGCCCCGTCCGCCGGCACTCTACACTGAGGACAGTTGGCCCCATCCGTTCCCGCCCGCACAGAGGATTGCACCATGTCGTCGAAACAGGATCTGAACAAACCTTTCACTGCCGAGGAAGGCATCATCCATCTTGGCGGCATCGAAGCCCTGGTCCGTCTCACCCTCGACCAGATCCGCCTGGACCGTCGCCGTGGCCTGAACAACGCGATGTTCATCTCCGGCTATCGCGGCTCGCCGCTGGGCATGCTCGACGCCAACTTCATCAA
>JAVEVA010000124.1:0-5223 GCA_034005275.1 Thauera sp.
TGCAACGCTGGAACCGGTACCTGCTCGCTGGCTCCTTAATCAGGTCCTTGTGTTGATCTGACGAAAAGCGCCGCAAGGCGCTTTTCGTTTGTTCAGGGCTGATCACCAGTCGCGCCATTGTTCTTCCTGGCTGGCTGCAGTCCATAACGAAACGCTTGCCTGAGTGGCGGGTCGGCCGCTCATATGCGTTGCTCTGCCTTGCCGCAGGCTGCATGAAGCAGCGGGAGCGAAATGTCATGCATCACGCGGGGAAATGAAGCTGTGCCGAATCCGTGCCAAATCTCAACCTGTCGTCCCCTCTGGCTGGCCCTGCTCGTGGCGGCGCTCGCCATGCTGGCATTTGTGCCCGGCCTGCCCGGTGCATTCGTGTTCGACGATATTCCCAACATCGTCAATAACGACAGCATTCATCTCCCCCAGCTGAGTCTCGATGCGCTCTATCAGGTCATCACCACGCCGCAGCCCTCGGGCAGCATGCGGGGCCTGCCGACGCTGAGCTTTGCGCTCGATTACTGGCGCGCCGGAGGCGTGGCTGATCCGGCTACGTTCAAGCTCACCAACATCTTCATCCACGGGCTGACGGCCTTCTGTCTGGTGTGGTTGTTGCGCAGCGTGCTGCAGTCGGCAGGCATGGACCGGGCGCGCGTGGCATGGCTGGCGCCGCTGCTGGCGCTGATGTGGGCCCTCCACCCGCTGCAGGTGTCGTCGGTGCTGTATGCCGTGCAACGCCTGCAGACCATGGGGACCCTGTTTCTGGTCATCGCGCTGCTGGCCTATTTGCACGGGCGTCAGGCACAGATTGCGGGCGCTTCCGGGCGAAACGGCCTGCTGCTGAGTCTGCTCGCGTGGGCCTTTGCCCTAGGGTGCAAGGAAGATTCGGTGCTGTTGCCGGCTTACGCGCTGGCGCTGGAGCTGACGGTTTTGCGCTTTGCGGCGGACGATGCGCGCGTGGCACGCCTGTGGCGCAGTGCTTATCTGGTCGCAGTCCTGTGCGGCCTGCTGTTCTATGCCCTTTGGGCCGTCCCGCACTACTGGAGCTGGGAGCCGCATGAGGCACGTGGCTTTACGACGCTGGAGCGGCTGCTGACCCAGCCCCGGGTTTTGTGCATGTATTTGTGGCAGATCGTGGTACCGCTGCCCGGCAATATGCCGTTCTATTACGACTGGCTGGAGCCTTCGCGTGGCTTGCTCACGCCATGGACCACGCTGCCGGCTTTGCTCACCGTTGTTTTGCTGCTCGCTCTGGCATGGGTAGCGCGGCGGCGCCAGCCACTCTTTGCGCTGGGCGTGTTCCTGTTCTTTGCCGCGCATTTCATTACCAGCAACGTGGTGGCGCTGGAACTGGCTTTCGAGCATCGCAATCATTTCGCGCTCATCGGTGCGGTGCTGGCCGTTGCGGCCCTGTTCGATAGGGTGGGCAGCCATCTGCCGCGCTCAGCCGCGCGCCGCGCGCTGGTCTGCCTGGCCATTGTGGGCATGCTGGCGGGCGGTACGGTGCTGCGTGCCCAGGCATGGAGCAGTGCCATCGGCATTCGTGAGGCTGCAACCCGTGCTGCGCCCGGCTCGGCGCGCGCCTGGGTGGAACTGTGCGATGCATATTTCAAGGAGGGTGGCGGGGTGCGACCCGGTAACCCCCGACTGGACGAGGCCATCGCCGCCTGCGCCGCCGGCACGGCCAATGCCCCCGGCTCCCTGAACAGCCCGGCCCTGTTGCTGGCCCTGAAAACCCTGCGCGGCGATGTGACCCGGCAGGACTGGGATCTCTTCCAGCAGCGGCTGCGTTTGGTGCATATGAGCTGGGACAACATCCGTGCGCCGCAGATTCTCATCCACTATGCCCGGCAGGGCGTGGCACTGGACAAAGCGCAGGTGCTCGACGCGCTTGCTACGCTCAACGACCGGGCCAGCATGCGGCCGGGCACGCTGGCCTTCATCGGCGACTTCATCATGAATGACCTTGGCGAACCAGAAAGGGCGATGCCTTATCTGACCAAGGTTGTCCAGGCCATTCCTCCAACCGATCCGTTCACGCTGCAGCTGCTGGCCGATCTGCGCAGCATGGGCAAGCCCGAACTGGCAGAAGCAATCGAAAAGTCGGCATTGCAACCAGCCTTGCCGGGTTCGCCTGGGGGCAGCGAACAGGCGGATTAGATGTGCTGTGTCTCCGATTGCCGATGCTTGGGCGCAGCCGGAGCCTGGCTTGATCTGGCTCACGACTGACCCATGCACAAATTCTGAATGAAGCTTGTATCCGTTCCACTGACCATTCCAGCCTATGGCGCATCCTCGGGATTTCGCAGCGGCGTGTCGGTGACGGCCTGGCGCATGGATGGGGTGGTATGGCCTTGATGAATAGACATTTCAGTTTCATATGGTGTGCCGCCGTGCTGGCGGGGTGTGCAGCGGCGGTATTCCTGTCCGGTTTGCAGGGGGATTTCATCCTCGACGATGGCATCAACATCCTGCAGAACCACCTTCTGCGCGTGGAGGTGTTCAATGTCGATGACTTCATCACTGCTGCACTGAGCTTTCACGACGGTAACGGCTCGCGTGCGCTGGCAATGATGAGCTTTGCCATCGATTACTGGCGAGCGGGGGGGCTGGATGCGGCGGTGTTCAAGCAGACCAATCTGCTGATCCATGCCGTGACGGTTTTCTGCGTGGCATGTTTTTTCGTTCGCCTGCTGCGTTTGGGAGGCGTAGACGAACGGCATGCACGGCTGGGGGCGTTGGCCCTTGCGCTGGCGTGGGGGCTGCACCCGTTGCAGGTGTCTTCCGTGCTGTATGTGGTGCAGCGTATGCAGACACTTGCGACGCTGTTTGTCGTGCTGGCGCTGTGGGCCTATCTTGGCATGCGTGGCGCCCAGATGGCAGGCGGGCGGGGGCGTGGGCACGGCATCGCCATGCTGGTGTTCTGGGCGCTGGCCCTTGCCAGCAAAGAGGATGCCGCCCTGCTGCCGCTGTACCTGATCGTGCTCGAACTCACCGTGCTGCGCTTCCGTGCCGTGCTGCCGGACATCCAGCGCGGGCTGAAGCAGAGTTACCTGCTGATCGGTGTGCTGGGGGCGCTTGCTTACTTTTTTGTCGTCGTGCCCCATTACTGGCATTGGGATCACTACCCGGGGCGGGATTTCTCCTCCCTTGAACGGCTGCTGACGCAGGCACGCGTGCTGTGCCTTTACCTCGGTCAGATCGTGCTGCCATGGCCGGACAACCTGCCGTTCATCTATGACGGTTACGCGGTTTCCCGTAGCTTGTGGCAGCCCTGGACGACGCTGCCCGCCCTGCTTGCCATTGCCGCACTGCTGGCATGGGCTTTCCGCTGGCGCAACCGGCGGCCGCTGTTTGCCTGTGGCGTACTGCTGTTCTTCGCCGGGCATGTCATGACCAGCAATGTGATCGCGCTGGAGCTGGTGTTCGAGCACCGCAACCATTTCCCGCTGGTCGGGGCCGTGCTGGCAATCGGTGATCTGCTGGTGCTGGCCGCACGGCGCTGGCAGGTTACGCAGGCGACCAGAAGGGCGGCGCTGGTCGCGATTTATGCCTTGCTGGCCGCTGCCACATGGGTCCATGCCCATACCTGGGGTGACAGCGTGCGCCTCGGGGAAAAGCTGGTGGCATTGTCACCGGATTCGGTGCGCGCGTGGACCCAGCTCGCAGGGGCACATGTTGACCAGTACAAGGTCAGCAAGGACCCGGCCGCCTTGCAACAGGCCATCGCAGTGACGGAACGCGCCTTCGCTCGTCTGGGCTCGCCGACGCTTGCCTCGAATCTGGTGATCTACAAGTCATTGCTGGGTACCGTAGCGGACCAGGACTGGGCACAGCTTTTTGTGGCACTGCGTAATTCGCTCGCAGACAGCCGAAGGCATAAGGCGGTACTCTTGAACTTGCAGAATAACGTGGGCCGGGGCTTCTCCATCGACAAGGCCCGTGTGGTGGAAGTGACCCATATCGTCGCCAGCTATTCGGCTTTATCGCCCTTGGATCATTTGCGTAATGCGGTTTTCATTTTCAAAAGCCCGTATCCGGAACAGTCTCTGACCTATTTCCTGTTGTTTGCCCGTGGCGTTACACCGGAAGACGGGAATCTCAGGCGCATCGTGGCGGAACTGCGGGCAGCCGGCCACGGCGACTGGGCCAGCCTGATGGAACAGGTTGCGGGCAAGGGCGACTAGGCGAAGTGAGCCGGCCAACGATTTGAGCGGTCTTCACCTGCAGCGGAGCAGGCAAGGTTGCACGGTTTGTGCTTGTTCGATAAAAGCGGCGGGCAATGTGAAAGGAGATGAGGCATGCAACTCAAAAACCAGGGCTTCACCTTGATCGAACTGATGCTGGTGGTCGGCATTATCGGAATGCTTTCTGCGATAGCTTTGCCGGCGTACCGGGATTATCTGCAAAGAGCCGCCAACAATAGTTGCCTGGCGGAAGCCAAAGCCTATATCGATGCTGCAGTAGCAAGCTTTGCGGTCAATGCCGCTGCGCCAGCGTTTAATGCAGGAGCCTGCGCCACCGGTAGTGAGCCTGTGATAAACGATTATTTGAATGGTAATACGGTGACGTTCGAGCCGAGAGTGCGTGGCAATCCGGCCTTGAAGAAAAACACCCTTTGCGACGCAAGTTCAGCCAGTTGTGCGCTTGTGCCCTGAATCCAAAGATGAAAATTCACGGGCGCGCCGGACTCAAGCGCTGCTTCCCTGATTGTTTTATGGGCTGTTTATAAGTCATGCATCTTTCTGTTGTCCTCCCGGCCAAGAACGAGTCAGCTGCCATTGGCGGCACGGTTGCCGCCATTGTGACGCACTACCCGCAGGCCGAAATCATCGTCGTCAACGATGGCTCCACCGACAACACGGCTCAGGTGGCCCAGGAGGCCGGGGCGAAGGTCATCAGCCACCCCTACAGCAAGGGCAACGGGGCCGCGATCAAGACCGGTGCCCGGGCTGCCACCGGGGAGGTGATCGTGTTCATGGATGCTGATGGCCAGCACGACCCCGCCGACATTCCCCGCCTGCTCGCCAAACTGGATGAGGGCTACGACATGGTAGTGGGCGCACGGGACCGCGCCTCTCAGGCCAGTGTGGGGCGCAGTCTGGCGAATGGCTTTTACAACCGCCTGGCCACCTACATGACCGGCCATAAGGTGGAAGACCTGACCTCCGGCTTTCGGGCTGTGCGGGCCGACAAGTTCCGCGAGTTTCTGTACCTGCTGCCCAACGGCTT
>JAVEVA010000048.1:0-25381 GCA_034005275.1 Thauera sp.
TGGCAGTCAAGCTGGCGAGCATCCCCGACGAGATTCGCGGCTACGGTCACGTCAAGGCGCGCAATGTCGCGCTCGCCAAGGCGAAGCAGAGCCAGTTGCTGGCGGAATTCCGCAATCCGCAGGCAGCAGCGCAGACCTCAGCGCAGGCTGCTGCGGCGTCGGCACAGGTGGTGCGGTTCACATGAGCCCGGCCGGCCCAGCTCAGGGCCGATTACCGGAACCAGAGCTCCCTGCGTTCGCCGCGATGCGGACGTCAGGAACTCTCAATCCCCCTAGCCCGCAAGCCCTCTGCGTGCCTCTTCAGTCCGTGCCTTCAGCCGAGCTGAGCGAGCGCCTGCTCCAGATTGGCCACCGTGCGCTCGATGTCGAGCAGTTTGTCGAGGCCGAACAGACCGATGCGGAAAGTCTGGAAATCTGCCGGTTCGTCGCATTGCAGCGGTACGCCAGCGGCAGTCTGCAAGCCGGCGGCGATGAACTTGGCGCCGCTCTTGATGCCGGCGTCGCGGGTGTAGCTCACCACCACGCCAGGCGCTTCGAAACCGGGGGCGGCGACGCTGGGAAAGCCGCGCGCGGCAAGCAGCGCCCGCACGCGGCGGCCGAGCTCGCGCTGGGCTTCACACAGCTTGTCAAAACCGTGGGCCGCGCTTTCCTGCATTACCTGATGAAGCTGGACGAGGGCGTCGGTCGGCAAGGTGGCGTGATAGGCATGGCCGCCGTTTTCGTAAGCTTCCATGATCTGCAGCCATTTCTTGAGGTCGGCGGCAAAGCTGGTGCTGGTGGTGGCAAGCACGCGCTCGTAGGCGCGTTCGTTGAGCATCACCATCGCTGCGCATGGGGTTGAAGACCAGCCTTTCTGCGGTGCGCTGAGCAGCACATCGACCTGACAGGCTTCCATGTCGACCCATACCGTGCCGGAAGCGATGCAGTCGAGTACGAACAGAGCATCGACTTCGCGGCAGGCGCTGCCGACGGCCCGCAGGTAGTCATCCGGCAGCATCATGCCGGAAGCGGTTTCGACGTGCGGCGCGAACACGACGCGCGGACGTTCGCGGCGGATGGTGGCGACCACTTCCTCGATTGCTGCCGGGGCGAAGGGCGCACAGGCGTCGTCGCTCACGGTGCTGGCCTTGAGCACCGTGCAGCTGGCAGGAATGTTGCCGGCGTCAAAAATCTGCGTCCAGCGATAGCTGAACCAGCCATTGCGCAGCACCAGCACTTTTTCATTGCTGGCAAGCTGGCGGGCGATCGCTTCCATGCCGAAGGTGCCGCCGCCGGGGACGAGCGCAACGTGGCTGGCGTGGTATACCTGTTTCAAGGTAGCACCGATGTCGCGCATCACCTGCTGAAAGCTGGCCGACATGTGGTTGAGCGAGCGGTCGGTGAACACCACCGAGTATTCGAGCAGGCCGTTGGGGTCGGGCGTGGGCAGTAAACCGGGCATGGCAGTCTCCTTGCACTGAGAGTGAGGAGATTGATTGTAACGGCAGTGTCCGGATCGGAGGCGGGGAAAGATGGAAGTTGCCATCCCCAGAGCACGGCATGGGCGCGCCGGGCTCAGTCTGCTGCCCGGTCGTCCTGTTTCGTCGCTGCGCTCAATGCGCCATCCATTGCCCCGTCGACGGCAACAGTGGTGATGAAAGCGCGCTCCAGCCAGAGCCAGAGCAGGAAAGGCAGCATGGTGGGAAACAGCAGGTAGCCGAGCTGGTAGCCGAGGCCGATCAGGTTGACCTGCAGTTCGCTGAAGCCGGTGGCGGCGGCGCTGAGGCTGCTCATGTGGATGGCGATCTGCAGCAGCCAGTTGAAGCTCACGCCCCAGGCCTGAAAGACGAGGATCGGCAGCGCGCCAAGCGGCAGCTTCCACCACAGGCCGCGTGCGCGCGAGGCGAGCAGCAGTGCAGCGTAGAGCGGCAGGCCGTAGCAATAAGGCAGGATGCGCACTTCGGGGCTGAGTTCGCCCATGCGGCCATCGACAAACACCTGGATGCGGGTGAGCAGGATGGCGAGGCCGTGATCGTGTTCGGCGCCACTGACCCAAGCCGGGAAAATGCTCTCCATCGCCAGACCGGCGAGCCAGCTCACCGGCGCGGTGATCCAGTCGCGCTGCCAGTACCACAGTGCCAGCAGCAGCCCGAGCCAGAACAGGGCGCGGAGGAAAAAGCCGCCGATGACGCTAAACGGGGAGTGCATGGCTGGCCTCGCGGCGGGCAACCTGGCGCATCCAGATCAGCCAGACCACCAGCACGTCGAGCATGATCAGCGCTTGCCACAGGTAGAGATGAACGAATTCGAACGCGGCGTGATTCCAGGCGGCGAGATAGAACAGAGTGATGACGCGCACCACATTCACCGCCTGGATGGCGACGAAGCCGCCGACGATGCCGGCCAGTCGCAGTGACCAGCGTGCCGGGTAGGCGAGGATGGCAGCGAGCAGGATCAGGCAGGCTTCGACGCCGTTGCAGCCGGCTTCGATCGATACTCCCTGACCAGTGACACGGTGGAGCAGCACTTTGCCTTCAGCGATCACCTGGGGGTCGAGCAGCGACAGCAGGCCGGCGCTGATGCTGGCCAGCAGTGCGGTCCATGGCATCACCAGTGTTGCCTGCACCGGCTTGGTCAGTTCCAGCGAGAACAGCAGCAGCAACAGGACGATGAAGGTGGCAAAGAAACGGAACATCGCCGTTCAGGCCTCGATGAGATGGCTGGTGAGCCGGCCCTGCTCGCAGCACAGCCAGCCTGGCTGGCGATCCCAGTCGTGCAGGACGTGGCGGGTGCAGGGCTGGCCGTCGACCTGCAGAGTGTGGGTGGCCGGACGATGGGTGTGGCCGTGGATCAGCACCGGATAAGCGTGCGCGCGCAGCAAGGCGGCCACTGCGTCGGGATTGACGTCCATGATCGCCATGCTTTTGCTCGCTTTTTCGCTGCGGCTGCGCTGGCGCAGTTCGGCAATGAAGGCTTTGCGTTCGGCGAGCGGGCGGGCGAGAAAGCCGGCTTGCCAGGCCGGATCGCGCACTTGCTGGCGATAGCGCTGGTAAGCATGGTCATCGGTGCACAACAGGTCGCCGTGGCTGAGCAGCAGGCGGGTTCCGTCACAGTCGATCAAACAGGGGTCGGCAAGCAGGCTCATCCCGGCACGTGCGGCATAGCTTTCGCCGAGCAGGAAGTCACGGTTGCCGGCCATGAAGTAAATACGTGGGCCGGCGGCTGCGCAGGCAGCGAGTGCGGTAGCGGCTGCGGCAGCGATTGGCTCGTCGGCATCGTCGTCGCCTGCCCAGTATTCGAACAGGTCGCCGAGGATGTAGAGCGCGTCCGCCTGCCGCGCCGGACCGGCGAGAAAGGCGGTGAACGCGGCCAGGCTGCGCGGGCTGTCCGTGCTCAGATGAAGATCGGAGATGAACAGCGCCCGCATCAGCGTGTGACCGGTGGTGTGTGGCCGGTGGTGTTCAGACGACTTCGGCGCGTTCGATGATCACGTCTTCCTTCGGCACGTCCTGGTGGAAGCCGCTTGAGCCCGTTTTCACCTGGCGGATGGCGTCGACCACTTCCATGCCGGCGCTGACCTTGCCGAACACGCAATAGCCCCAGCCCTGGATGTCCTTGCTGCGGAAGTTGAGGAAATCATTGTCGGCAACGTTGATGAAGAATTGCGCCGTCGCCGAATGCGGGTCCTGGGTGCGGGCCATCGCGATCGTGCCGATTTCGTTCTTGAGGCCGTTGTCGGCTTCGTTGGTGATCGGCGCCTGGGTGTCCTTCTGCTTCATGCCGGGCTCGAAGCCGCCGCCCTGGATCATGAAGCCATTGATGACGCGGTGGAAAACGGTGTTGTTGTAGTGACCGGCTTCGACGTAGGCGAGGAAGTTGGCCACGGTCTGCGGCGCTTTTTCAGCGTCGAGTTCGATGGTGATCGGGCCGTGGTTGGTGTGCAGGGTGACTGCCATGAAATGCTCCTGAAAGGCGGTGAATGTTGTGGATTGGGGGATTGGAGGCTGGGGCGGGACTGCGCCCGCCAGGGGCGTGGCTTATTTGCCGGCTGCAGGCTTGCTGCCTTCGAGCAGGGTTGCTTTTTCGATCACCACTTCGGTGGCCGGTACGTCCTGGTGCATGCCGCGATTACCGGTCTTGGTTTTGGCGATGCTGTCGACGACGTCCATCCCCTTCACCACCTTGCCAAAGACGGCATAGCCCCAGCCGTCACGCGAGGGGTAATCGAGGAAAGTGTTGGGTACCAGATTGATGAAGAACTGGGCGCTGGCCGAGTGCGGGTCGGAGGTGCGGGCCATCGCCAGGGTGCCGCGTTCGTTCTTGAGGCCGTTCTTGGCTTCGTTCTGGATCGGTGTGCGGGTGCTTTTCTGCTTGAATTCGGCATCGAAACCGCCGCCCTGGATCATGAAGTTGTCGATGACGCGGTGAAAGATGGTGCCGTCGTAATGGCCGTCCTTGACGTACTGGACGAAGTTTTCCGTCGACAGCGGCGCTTCCTTGGCGAACAGTTCGACCACGATCTCGCCGGCGCTGGTTTTCAGCTCGACCATCGGGTTGGCGGCGAAGGCGTGAAAGGCGGTCACGGCGAGGGCGGCAAAGGCAACGAGGTGTTTCTTCATGAAAGCTCCACGGGAAGAAGGAAAGAGGGCAGGGAAAGAAGACTGTGCCCTGGTGGGGAGGTGTGCTGCTTGCACAGAGGAGCATCATGCACGTGATGCAGGAAGCCCGCTGACTGCAGCATGGTATATTTGCGGACTTTGCAAGCCCGCTTGCGGCCTCGGAAGATTGCGGCGCTCAGTGGGCGGCCGTGTGCTTGCCGATCAGCACATGCAAAGGGCTGATTCTAGCAACAAGCCCGCTTTCCAACAATTCACTGTCGCTGCGGCGGCGGTGCTCTTTCTGATTTTTCTTCATGCTTTCGATCTACAACACGCTCACCCGCCGCAAGGAATTGTTTACCCCGATCGAGGAGGGCAAGGTTCGCATTTATGTCTGCGGGATGACGGTGTACGACTTCTGTCACCTTGGTCACGCCCGAGTGATGGTGGTGTTCGACATGGTGGTGCGCTGGCTGCGAGCGAGCGGCTATCAGGTCGACTATGTGCGCAACATCACCGACATCGACGACAAGATCATCCGCCGTGCGCAGGAAAACGGCGAAACCATTCGCCAGCTCACCGACCGTTTCATTGCCGCGATGCACGAGGACAGCGCGGCGCTGGGCGTGCTGCCGCCTGATCACGAGCCGCGCGCGACCGATTACGTCGCCCAGATGCAAAGCCTGATCAGCCGGCTGGCCGACAAGGGGCTGGCCTATGTTGCTGCCAACCGCGATGTCTGCTACGCAGTGCGCAAGTTCGATGGTTACGGCAAGCTGTCCGGCAAGTCGATTGACGAGTTGCGCGCCGGTGAGCGGGTCGATGTCGAGCGTGACAAGCAGGATCCGCTCGATTTCGTGCTGTGGAAGCACGCCAAGCTCGAAGAGCCGCAGGAAGTGAAATGGGCTTCACCCTGGGGGGAAGGGCGACCAGGCTGGCATATCGAGTGCTCGGCGATGAGCTCGGAACTGCTCGGTGAGCATTTCGACATTCACGGTGGCGGCATGGATCTGCAGTTCCCTCATCATGAAAACGAAATTGCCCAGTCCGAAGGCGCGAGCGGCCACGCTTTCGTCAACTACTGGATGCACAACGGCTTTGTCCGCGTCGACAACGAGAAAATGTCGAAGTCGCTGGACAATTTCTTCACCATCCGCGAAGTGCTGAACAGCTACGATGCCGAAGTGGTGCGCTTCTTCATCCTCCGTGCCCACTACCGCAGCGCGCTCAACTACTCCGATACGCATCTTGATGATGCGCGCAATGCCTTGACCCGCTTGTACACCGCTCTGCGCAATATCGCGCCGACCCTGCGCGAAGGTGAAGACCGCATCGGCGCCGAAGCGGTCGACTGGGACGAAGCGCATGCCAGGCGTCTGCGGGCAGCGATGGAAGACGATTTCAACACCGCCGAAGCGATTGCGGTGCTGTTTGAACTCGCCAACGAGGTCAATCGCAGTGCTTCGCCCGGTCTGGCCCGCCAGCTGAAAGCCTTGGGCGCGGTGCTCGGCTTGCTCGAGCGTGATCCGCAGGCTTTCCTGCAAGCGGGCAGTGCCGGCGAAGGCGGACTGGCGACGGCGCAGATCGAAGCCCTGATCGAAGCCCGTCAGGCGGCGAAGAAGGCGCGCAATTTTGCTGAGGCTGATCGTATCCGTGAGGAACTGGCGGCGAGCGGCATCACGCTCGAGGACAGTCCGGCCGGCACCAGTTGGCGACGTTCCTGAGCAGTGCAACAAAAAAGCGACCCGAAGGTCGCTTTTTTGTTGCTGGGATGGTGCTCGCTCAGGCGAAGTTCTGCGCGGCGAAGTCCCAGTTGGCCAGCTTGTCGAGGAAGGTGGCGACGAAGTCGGGGCGACGGTTGCGGTAGTCGATGTAGTAGGCGTGTTCCCACACGTCGATGCACAGCAGGGCCTTGTCGCCGGTGGTGAGCGGCGTGCCGGCGGCACCCATGTTGACGATGTCGACGCTGCCGTCGGCCTTCTTGACCAGCCAGGTCCAGCCTGAACCGAAGTTGCCCACTGCCGAAGCCTGGAAAGCTTTCTTGAAGTCTTCGAACGAGCCCCACTTGGCCT
Source organism: Thauera sp. (assembly GCA_034005275.1). GTDB lineage: Bacteria > Pseudomonadota > Gammaproteobacteria > Burkholderiales > Rhodocyclaceae > Thauera. Next base: position 6,650 of record JAVEVA010000048.1, read on the forward strand.
TGATCGCTTCGGCCAGCGCGCCGCCGGCTTCGCCGCCGCCGTTGGGCTTCATGCTGTTCCAGAAGAAAGTGTGGTTCCACACCTGGGCGGCGTTGTTGTACACGCCACCGGCCGGAGCCTTCTTGACAATGGCTTCGAGGTCGAGGTTTTCGAACTCGGTGCCCTTGATCAGGTTGTTCAGGTTGGTGACATAGGCCTGGTGGTGCTTGCCGTAGTGAAACTCAAGGGTTTCCTCGGAAATGTGCGGAGCGAGGGCGTCCTTGGCGTAAGGCAGGGCGGGCAGGCTGTGTTCCATGTGTTTCTCCTTGGAGGTGGAAAGTTCGAGTGTGTCTCGAAATTGTCGGATGAGCACTGGTGACGCGGAAGCTGGAAGCCTCGGTCTTGCTGCAAGCCGGATGGCAGATCCGGGTGCTGCGCCAGCTGGGTGGTGTTCTTTTAACCCTCCGATTCTAGACGGGATTGCACGGCAATGCCAGTTTTGCCGCCGGTGGCGGCGGATCGGACATTGATTGGCAAGCCTCCCGGGCCGGTTTCCTGCTCGCAATCCACAGCCTTTCGCCGCTGTCAAGTCCGCTTTCGGCAAGTCATTGATCTGCAAGGGTCGATTTTTAAGTAATTGATTATGAAGACTAATATTCGATGCACAATTTTGTGGCGAAGTATCCGATCGCTTGTCGTTACTGGCTTTGCGGGAGGGATTCATATTTAACCCACAAACTTATCCACAGCTTTTGTGGATTGCTTGCTGCAAGCCGCTCGGCAAGCGGCGGCTGACCGAGGCGCTGGGCAAATCATTGCCGCCAGCATGGCTTGCCCTTGTCCTGCAGGGGCGGAGGGCGCTACAGTTTCGCTTTTGACGTTCGGAGAGTGGCACGCGTGTTGGCAATCATCCAGGCCGTGGGCTGGCCGATCTGGCCCTTGATCTTGGCTTCAGTGGTTGCGCTGGCGCTGATCGTCGAGCGCTTGTACTCGTTGCGCCGGGCGCGCATCGTCCCTCCGGGCCTGCTGGTCAAGGTACTCGAAGACCTGCGTCAGCAAGGTGTCTGCGAAGCAATGATCGAGCGGGTCAGCGCTCATTCGCCGCTGGGCCAGGTGCTGGCCGCCGGGCTGCGCAATGTCGACAGTCCGCGCGAAGTGATGCGCGAAGCGATCGAAGAGGCCGGGCGTGGCGTGGCCCACGAGCTGGAGCGCTTTCTCACCACCCTGGGCACCATTGCCGCGATCAGTCCGCTGCTCGGCCTGTTCGGCACCATCATCGGCATGATCGACATCTTTGCTTCGCAAGGGGTCAATGGCGCCAATCCGGCGCAGCTGGCCAAAGGCATTTCGATTGCGCTGTACACCACTGGTCTGGGCTTGATCATCGCCATCCCGTCGATGATTTTCTGGCGCCATTTCCGTGCGCTGGTCGATTCCTTCATCATCAGCATGGAGCAGAAAGCGGTCAAGCTGGTCGAAGTCGCGCACGGCGAGCGTCGCGCCTGAGGCCGCAGAAATGAATTTCCGTCGCGGCCAGCGCAATGAAGAGCCGGAAATCAATCTGATCCCGCTCATCGATGTCGTGCTGGTGATCATCATCTTCCTGATGCTGACCACCACGTTTTCCAAAGTTTCCGGGCTGGAGATCAATCTGCCGGCGGCGGAAGCGGAAAGCAGCGAACCCCCGCCCAACGAGATCGTGGTGGCGATCACTGCCGGTGGCGAGGTGACGATCAATCGCCAGACCGTGCTGCAGCCGACAGTCGGAGCAATTTCGGCGGCGCTGCAGCAGGCCAGTGGCGGCAGTCAGGGCGAGCCGGTGGTGGTGATCAATGCCGATGCCAAGGCAGCGCACCAGAACGTGATCGATGTCATGCAGGCTGCCCAGCGTGCCGGGTTGGCCCATGTCACCTTTGCCACCCAGGCGCCTGAGCCTTGAGCAGGGGGCTGAAGTTGGCAGCCGAGTTTGGAAGCTGAGCATGGCTGAAGCGCCTGCTTTCTGGCGCGAACGTGGCTGGCGGGCCTGGCTGCTGTGGCCGTGGTCGCTGCTGTTCGCCCTGCTGGCCGGTGTGCGCCGGCGCTGGCTGCGGCCACAGCAGCTGCCGGTGCCGGTGATCGTGGTCGGCAATATCGCGGTCGGTGGCAGCGGCAAGACGCCGGTGGTGCATTGGCTGGTCGCGGCGCTCAAGGCGGCCGGCTGGCAGCCGGGCGTGATCAGCCGTGGCCATGGCGGCGCGGTGAGCGGGGTGGCGGAAGTGCCGGCCAATGCCGATGCAGCCTACTTTGGCGATGAGCCGGTGCTGTTGAAACAGCTGTGCGGCTGTCCGCTGGTGGTCGGGCGCGACCGGGTGGCTGCCGGACTTGAGCTGCTGCGCCGGCATCCGGAGTGCGATGTGATCATCAGCGACGACGGCCTGCAGCACTATCGCCTCGGACGCGACATTGAACTGGTGGTGGTCGATCCGGCAACCCTGGGCAACCGTCTGCTGCTGCCGGCCGGCCCCTTGCGCGAGCCGGTGCGGCGGCTGGCGCAAGCTGATGTGATCATCGCCCATGGCGAATTTGACACTGGCCTGGACAAAGCCACTGCGGGGCGACCGCGTTTTGCGATGCGCTTGCAGGGCGATATTTTGCAGGCGCTGGCGGATCCGCAGCGGCAACGTCCCCTGGCCGAATTGCGCGCTCAGCGGGTGCATGCCGTCGCCGGTATCGGTCAGCCGCAACGCTTCTTCGCCCAGCTCGCGGCGGCCGGGCTGGAAGTGATTCCGCATCCGTTTGCCGATCACCACCGCTTTCGTGCGCAGGATCTGGACTTCAATCCGCCTGCGCCGATCCTGATGACCGCCAAGGATGCGGTAAAATGTCACACTTTCGCCCCTGCCGACAGCTGGGTGCTGCCGGTTGTGGCCCAGCTCGATGAAGCTGCAGCTGCCTGTATCGTGGAGAAACTGCTCAATGGACGCCCGCCTGCTTGAAATTCTCGTTTGCCCGCTGTGCAAGGGGCCGCTCATCTACCGCAAGGACGCGCAGGAGTTCGTCTGCAAGGCCGACCGGCTGGCTTTCCCGGTGCGTGATGATATTCCGGTGATGCTGGAAGAAGAGGCGCGCAGCCTCAGCGAGAACGAACTGTGACGATGAAGTCGACGCCTTGCACAGCAGATCGGCCAGGCCAGGCGAGGCCATGACCAGCTCTGCTGCCAATCCTGCTTCGACCGCAGCTGCGGCCGATTTCCGCATCGTCATTCCGGCGCGCTTTGCTTCGACCCGGCTGCCGGGCAAGCCTTTGCTGGATCTGGGCGGGGCGCCGATGATTGTCCGCGTGCTCGAACGGGTGCAGGCGCTCGGCGCGCGCTCGGTGTGCGTCGCCACCGATCACGAAGGCGTGCGCGATGTGGTGCGCGCCGCCGGCGGCGAAGTGGTGATGACCCGCGCCGATCACCCGAGCGGCACCGACCGCCTCGCCGAAGTCGCCCAGCTGCAGGGCTGGGACGAGGACGACATCGTGGTCAACGTCCAGGGCGATGAGCCGCTGATCGATCCGGCCAGCGTTTGCGCCGTGGCGCGTGCGCTCGCCGCCGATGCCGAAGCATCGATTGCCACCGTCGCCCATCGCCTGAGTGCCACCGAAGATGCCTTCAACCCGAATGTGGTGAAGGTGGTCTGCGATGCGGCCGGGCGGGCCTTGTATTTCTCGCGGGCACCGATTCCGTGGGCGCGCGATGATTTTGCCGCCACCCCGGCGGTGCTGCCGGCCGAGCTGGTGATGATGCGCCACGTTGGTCTGTATGCCTACCGCGTCAGCTTCCTGCGGCGCTATGCCAGCCTTGCGCCTTCGCCGCTGGAGCACTGGGAAGCGCTCGAGCAGTTGCGCGCGCTGTGGCATGGCTATCGCATCCAGGTGCTCGAACTGGCCAGCGCGCCACCAGCGGGGGTCGATACCGAAGCTGATCTGGAACGGATGCGGGCCTGGTTTGTCGCCAATTCACCAGCGCCGGTGGCCGCCGACAGCGCTGCCGCCGAGGACAGTGGTGCCTGAGACTGGCTATCTGGCCGTCTTCCTGATCGGCCTGTTGAGTGGCACTCATTGCGTGTCGATGTGCGGCGGTATTGTCGGCGCGCTCACCATGCAGGTGCAGGTGCCGGGCGGACGGGCGCAATGGCCGCTACATCTGGCCTACAACCTGGGGCGGATCAGCACCTACACCGTGCTGGGCGGCCTCATCGGCGGCCTCGGCTCGATCGGCATGCTGTACGACGGCATGTTGCCGGTGCAGCTGAGCCTGTATGTGCTCGCCAACCTGATGCTGATTGCCCTCGGGCTGTATCTCACCGGCTTCACCCGCTTGCTGGCGCCGCTCGAACGCGGTGGTCATCGCATCTGGCGCCACATCCAGCCTCACACCCGTCGTTTCCTGCCGGCGCGCAGCGTGCGCCAGGCCTTGCCGCTGGGCATGCTGTGGGGCTTCATTCCGTGTGGGCTGACCTACTCGGTGCTCGCCACCGCGCTGGTCACCGGCTCAGGACTGCGCGGAGCTGGGCTGATGCTGGCTTTTGGCCTTGGCACGCTGCCCAATCTGCTGCTCGCCGGCATGCTGTTCAAGCATTTCCGCAGCTTCACCCAGCGTCGTGGCGTACGCCTTGCTGCCGGCCTGATGGTGCTCGCCTTCGGCGTTTATGGGCTGTATCACGCACCCAGCCTGGGTGGTGAGCTGTGGGCCGGAGTGGTTTGCTGAATCCGGTACGGAATGCGCGGCTGAACCGAGGCGCTGGCTTCAGTGTTCGTCTTGCGCCAGCAGGGCGCGCAGGATGGGGCAGGGGGCAGTCGGATCACCTTGCGTGCAGCAATCGACCAGTTCGGCCAGTGCGCTGCGCATCTGCTGCAGCTGACGGATGTTGGCGTCGATGAGCTCGAGTTTTTCCTGCGCTTGCTGGCGGGCGCGCAGCCGATCCTGGTCGGCATTGAGCGCGAGCAGGCTGGCGATTTCGTCGAGTGAAAAACCGAGCTGCTGCGCACGGCGGATGGCGCGCAGCCGTTCCAGGTCGCTGTCGGCATAGCGTCGATAAGCGCCTTCCTGGCGCTCCGGCTGGGCGAGCAGACCGCGACGCTGGTAATAGCGGATGGTCTCGACCCCGACGCCGGCTGCTTTGGCAAGGCTGCCGATGCTGTAGTGGCGGGAGGAGGGCTGGGGGGGCGTGGGCGGCGCAGGTGCTGTAGACCTGGCTTTGCCGGAAGTGCTTGTGGTGTTCATGCGCTGATGATGGTCAAGTCAACTGGCCAGATCAAGTCAGGCTGCTGGCTGGACACCCGATCTGGTGCGCTCGGGCTGGTTTGATTCTTGAGCCTTGTCAGGGCGCCGGGTACGGCGAGCTCAAGCACCAGCAGTCTGACCGGATGGTGATAGTCCGCCTGGGTTGTGCAAAAGATCTGCAAGACCTGTTCGAGGTGGGCGCTGCTGCCCAGCCTGGTGGCGATGATCAGCGTTGGCCGACGTGGCCTGAAAGCGGCCAAGCGGGCGATTGCGGCAGCGTCATCCGCCAGATAGCCGCAATCCCAGGGCTGGCGCGGGTGGCGTTGCCGCCACCACCATAGTTCGTGCCACTTTACCGCCAGCTTGAGCAGCACGCCGCACCAGCGGGAGGTCGCCGACAGGGCTGCCAGCTCGTCGTTGCGGTCAAGGTGACGTGCAAAGACATGAGCGAGGCGGACTTTGCCGGCAGTATCGTCTCCGCTCATCACCGCAAGGCTGAAGGGCAGCGCCATTTCAGGTGGGGTTGATGGACGGTGGAACGGTCGGCGCCCGGTGCCGGTCCCGTACTGGCACCAGGCTTCAAGGGCCGTCCAGACCGGTGGCTGAATGGCCTGCTGTGCTCCAGCAGCGTAGTGCCCGACTGTCGGTGGCGGCTCTGCCTGCAGCACCTCGCCATCGTAACGTGCGATCAGACGGGGGGCGATCTGCATTGCCAGCCATAGACAGGGCAGGAAAAACAGGGCAACGAACAGCGCGAGCTCGTGCCAGAATGCGCTTTCATTACCGAGGCCGCTGGCCAGTAGCACGAGCTTTGCCAGTCCGGCGAGCAGCAGCGAAGAGGGCAGGGCAAGGGCGATGCCGGCCAGGGAATTCCTGAAATGATGCGGCTGCGCTGTTGCGGGAGTGATGTGCGTCATGGCTGGATGCTTGCCCTGTTCTTGTCCATGGGAGTTGTGAAACAGTATGGATGTTTTTGTCTGTCGGTACTCTGTTTGATCCTGATGGAGGATGGCGATGCGATTGAGTTACCCTTGGCTGCTTGAGACTGTACGTGCGCGCTTCGAGAGCGAGGCGGCGATGGAGGCCTTTCTGCCGCAGGCGCTTTCGCCGGCGGCATTGGCCGGTCTGGATGATGGGCGCTATCTGTCAGCGATGACGCAGCGCGTGTTTCAGGCCGGCATGCAGCATGCGGTGGTCGATCGCAAATGGCCGGCGTTTGAGGAGGTTTTTGGCGGTTTTGAGCCGGAAGTCATGGCGCAGCTTGATGCGGCCGCACTGGCGCAGCATCTCGAGAATCCGCAGCTCATCCGCCATCAGGTCAAATTGCAGACCATCCGGCAAAACGCGCAGTTCATCCTCGATGTGCGTCGGGAAACGGGTCAGTCTTTCGCTGTTTTCATCGCCGGCTGGCCGGTCAGCGACATCATCGGGCTGTGGCGCGTGCTGGCCAAACGTGGGTCGCGTCTGGGTGGGCGCTCCGGTGCCGGCGTTCTGCGTCTGGTCGGCAAGGACAGTTTTTTGCTCACCAGCCACGTGGTCGCCCGCCTGGTGGCCGCCGGCATCGTTACGCGGACACCGACCAGTCAGCGCGATCTGCAGGCTGTGCAGGATGCTTTCAATCGCCTGCAGGCAGAATCCGGGAGGCCGCTGTGCCAGCTTTCGGCGATGCTCGCGCTGAGCATCCATCCGGCTTTCTAGCGCCAGCATCTGGCTGATTCAGCGTCGATGTCCAGTCTTGCTCAGTCCATCGATTCAGTGCGCTTGTACTGCCGGATTGCTTGCTTGACCACGTTTTCGGACAGTTCTGGCGATACTTTTTCGATGAAGGCATGGGCGTAGCTCCTCAGCCAGGCGCCTTTGCGCACGGCGAGGCGGGTGGTGTTGACCGGAAACAGCGCGTCGGCCGACAGTAGCGCCAGGCCACGGTCGTGCTCGGCATTGAAAGCCATCGAAGCGATCAGTCCGACGCCGAGACCGAGGCTGACATAGGTCTTGATCACGTCGGCGTCGATGGCGGACAGCACCACGTCGGGCACGATACCGGCCTTGGCAAAAGCCTGGTCGATGTGGGAGCGGCCGGTGAAACCGGCGTGATACGTGATGATCGGATAGTGGCCCAGAGCTTCCAGCGTCAGCTGGTCGACGCTTTGCAGAGGGTGGCCTTGCGGCACGATCACCGCATGACGCCACTCGTAGCAGGGAAAGGCTGCGAGGTCGTCATGCTTGTCGAGCCCTTCGGTGGCGATGCCGATGTCGGCTTCGCCAGCGGTGAGCATTTCGGCAATTTCGCGCGGGCTACCCTGGTGGAGAATGAGGTGCACTCGGGGGTAATCCTCCTTGAACCACTTGATGACCGGAGGCAGGGCGTAACGGGCCTGTGTATGGGTGGTGGCGACGACGAAATGACCGGTTTCCCGGCTGGCGAACTGGTCGGCGATCCGGTGCAGGTTTTCGGTGTCAAGCAGGATGCGCTCGACCACACTCGCCAGTTCCCGCCCCGGGCCGGTTAGTCCGAGCAGGCGCTTGCCGCGCCGCTCGAAGATTTCCACGCCCAGCTCGTCTTCCAGATCCTTGATGTGTCTGGAAACACCGGGTTGGGAAGTGAACAAGGCATTGGCGACTTCGGTCAGGTTGAAATCACGGCGGATGGTTTCGCGCACGATGCGCAGTTGCTGCAGGTTCATCTCAGGCTCCCGGCTGGCTGAAAACCTTGAGGCGCGACGGCCGCAGGCGCACGGTCTGGCCTTCGATCAGCTGCTGCAGCTGGACTTTTTCCTGGCTCAGTTCGACTTCGAAATGCTGGCCGCTGGAGCCGTTGATGCCGTCGAGCTCGATCCGCGCCGTGGCGCCGAAGGTGAGGATGCGGGAAATCTTCGCCGCTACACCGTTCGCTGCGCCGTCGTCGGCAGGAACGTCGGGCAGGATATCGAGTTCGTGCGGGCGGGCGAACGCCACGACGGATGCGCCCTGATCCGGTGTCCGCGCCAACTCGTCCGGCTGGTGTTGCAGCAGCGCATCGTCCACCCGTACCTGGCCATCTTCGGCACGGCCGTGGAAATGGTTGACCGACCCGAGAAAGCTGTAGACGAAAGGGCTTGCCGGATGGCGGTAAACCTCCTCCGGGCTGCCGACCTGCTCGACTCTGCCATGATCCATCAGCACTACGCGATCGGCCACTTCGAGTGCTTCTTCCTGGTCGTGAGTGACGAAGATCGAGGTGATGTGCAGTTCGTCGTGCAGCTTGCGCAGCCAGCGGCGCAGCTCCTTCCGCACTTTGGCATCAAGCGCGCCGAATGGCTCATCGAGCAGCAGTACGCGCGGCTCCACCGCCAGGGCACGGGCGAGCGCAATGCGCTGGCGTTGGCCACCGGAAAGCTGCGCGGGAAAACGGTCGGCCAGCCAGTCGAGCTGCACCAGCTTCAGCAGTTCGTGCACCTTGTGGTGGATTTTCGCTGCCGATGGGCGCTGCGCGCGCGGCTTCATCCGCATGCCGAAGGCGACGTTGTCGAACACGGTCATGTGTCTGAACAGCGCGTAATGCTGGAAGACGAAGCCGACCTGACGTTCGCGCACATGGCTGCCGGAAGCGTCCTCACCGTCGAGCAGCACCTGCCCGGAATCGGCTTGTTCGAGCCCGGCGATGATGCGCAGCAACGTCGTCTTGCCGCAGCCGGAAGGGCCGAGCAGGGCGACCAGTTCGCCGCTCGGGAAATCGAGCGAGAGATCGTCCAGTGCGGTGAAACTGTCGAAGCGTTTGTTGATGTTGCGTACCTGAATGCTCATGTTGCGGATTCCTGGCCGGGTGTGCGGCGAGTGGTGTGATGAGTCGTGCGGATACTGCGTGCCGCCTGATATTCGATCCAGTTCTTGATCGCCAGCGTGAACAGTGCCAGCAGAGCGAGCAGCGAGGCCACGGCAAAGGCGGCCGAGAACATGTATTCGTTGTAGAGAATTTCGACATGCAGCGGCAGGGTGTTGGTCTGGCCGCGGATATGGCCGGACACGACGCTGACCGCACCGAACTCGCCCATTGCGCGGGCGTTGGTCAGCATGACGCCGTAGAGCAGGCCCCACTTGATGTTGGGCAGCGTGATGTGCCAGAAGGTCTGCCAGCCGTTCGCGCCAAGTACCACCGCTGCTTCCTCTTCTTCCTTGCCCTGGGCCTGCATCAGTGGAATCAGCTCGCGGGCGACGAAGGGGAAGGTGACGAACACCGTCGCCAGCACGATGCCCGGCACGGCGAAGATGATGCGGATGTCGTGGTCGAGCAACCAGGGTCCGAGCCAGCCCTGGGCGCCGAAAACGAGCACGAACATCAGGCCGGCAATCACCGGAGATACTGAAAACGGCAGATCGATCAGCGTGGTCAGCAAATGCTTGCCGCGAAATTCGAATTTGGCGATCGCCCATGCTGCCGCCACGCCGAACACCAGGTTGAGCGGCACCGCGATTGCGGCGGCCAGCAGCGTCAGCCGGATTGCCGCCAGCGCGTCGGGGTCGATCAGTGCGGCGGCGTAGCTGGCCCAGCCTTTGCGCAAGGCTTCGACGAATACCACTGCGAGCGGCAGCAGCAGGAAGAGGGCGAAGAAGGCGAGTGAAATGCCGATGATCGTCCATTTCACCAGTGCCGGTTCGCGCGTCGCGGCCTTGCTTTCGAAGCGTGTGGCGGGATCGTTGCTGAAGGGGATTGCCATTGTGTTTGCCATCATCGGTTCCTCCCGGTGCGTCTCGCTGTCCAGGCCTGCAAGCCGTTGATGATCAGCAGCAGTACGAAGGAAAAGACCAGCATCACGGCGGCAATCGCTGTCGCGCCGGCGTAGTCGTATTGTTCGAGTCGGGTGATGATCATCAGCGGCGTGATTTCGGACACCATCGGCAGGTTGCCGGCGATGAAGATCACCGAGCCGTACTCGCCGACGGCGCGGGCAAAGGCAAGCGCGAAGCCAGTGAGCAGCGCCGGCAACAGGATGGGCAGGATGACGTGCCGGAAGGTCTGCCAGCGCTGCGCGCCGAGGCTGGCAGCCGCTTCTTCGAGTTCCGTGTCGAGATCTTCCAGGATCGGCTGAACGGTGCGTACCACGAAGGGCAGGCCGATGAACACCAGCGCGACCAGAATGCCGAGCGGAGTGAAGGCTACCTTGATGCCGAGCGCTTCGAGATACTGGCCGAGCCAGCCATTCCCGGCGTAGAGCGCAGTGAGCGCGATGCCGGCCACTGCGGTCGGCAGCGCGAAAGGCAGGTCGATCAGCGCATCGACAAGCTTCTTGCCGGGAAAGGAATAACGTACCAGGCTCCAGGCCAGTAGCAGGCCGAACGCGGCGTTGATGGTGGCCGCCAGCAGCGAGGTGCCGAATGAGAGCTGGTAGGAAGCCACTACGCGTTCGGCACTGACCACCTGCCAGAATTCCTCCAGGCTCAGCGTTGCCGCTTTCAGGAATACGGCGGCGAGCGGAATGAGCACGATCAGCGACAGGTAGCCGACGGTGTAACCGAGCGTCAGCTTGAAGCCTGGCAACACGCGGAAGGTTTTTGCGGCGCTCATCGGTGCTGCTTGCCGGCAAAGATCTGATCGAAGATCGCGCCGTCCTGGAAATGTACTTCCTTGGCTTTTGCCCAGCCACCAAAAGCCTGATCAATGGTGAACAAGCTCAGCGCCGGAAACTGGCTGGCGTACTTGTCTGCCACCTTGCCCAGCGTCGGGCGGTAGTAGTTGCGGGCGGCAATTTCCTGGCCGGCTTCGCTGTATAGGTATTCGAGGTAAGCCTGGGCAAGCGGGCGACTGCCTTTGCGGTCGACGTTTTTGTCCACGATGGCCACCGGCGGTTGTGCCAGGATGGAGAGCGAGGGTACCACGATGTCGAACTTGTCCGGACCAAGCTCCTTGATCGCGAGGAAGGCCTCGTTCTCCCACGACAGGAACACGTCGCCGATGCCGCGTTCGACAAAAGTGATGGTCGCGCCGCGTGCGCCGGAATCGAGCACCGGTACGTTCTGGTACAGGCGGGTGACGAAGGTCCTGGCTTCGGCGTCGCTGCCGTACTTGCGTCTGGCGAATTCCCAGGCGGCAAGATAATTCCACTGTGCGCCGCCGGAAGTTTTCGGATTGGGTGTGATCACCGCCACACCAGGCTTGACCAGATCATCCCAGTCCTTGATGCTCTGTGGGTTACCTTTGCGTACCAGGAAGACGATGGTCGAGGTGTACGGCGTTGAAGCCAGCGGCAGGCGCTGTTGCCAATTCGCCGGCAGCAGTCCGGCCTTGTCGGCGATGGCGTCGATGTCACCTGCCAGCGCCAGGGTCACCACATCGGCATCGACGCCGTCGATCACCGAGCGTGCCTGTTTGCTTGAGCCGCCGTGCGACTGCCTGATGCTGACGTCTTCACCGCTGCGGGCCTTCCAGTAGCTTGCAAAGGCGGCGTTGAATTCTTGATAGAGCTCCCGCGTTGGATCATAGGACACGTTGAGCAGCGTCGTTTGCGCTTGCGCGGGAGAAAAGGTGAGCACACTGGCGGCCAAGAGGGCGGCCAGCAGAGATTGGCCTTGCATGTTGTGTTCCGTTTGGTTTTGTTGAAGTGGCGCAAGTCTGAGACATGCTTTTCCAGCGCGGAACGATTGATTTTTGATTTGCTTATTCAGCTGAACCGGAGCGGAGAAGCTGGGGCTCCTGGAGAGCGCTCAGGCCGCGCCCGCAAACTGCAGCCGGCGCGTGCTCGGGGCATGGCCCCGAGCACATGAATGGGATCGACTTGGGCAGCTCCGTTGGCTTGCGATGGATGAATGTCATAGAAAGGCAGCCGCTGGAGAAAATTGCAGACTGCGGCTGGCATTGCCGGCGTTCCGGGCAGGGCGACCACCAGGGTCGCCCCTACGGGATCTGCGATGTTCATCCTCACGCTTGACTGCGTACCAAGGTACGGAGTCTACACTGTCACCCATTGGAAACCTGCCCATGGGAGTCTGTGATGTCTGTCCCCCATTCATCGTCTGTTGCAGCGCCGGAGGCGCGGCTGGAACTGGCCATTGGTGGCATGACGTGTGCGGCCTGTTCGACGCGGCTGGAGAAAGTGCTCAACCGCCTGCCTGGGGTTGAGGCGAGTGTCAATCTGGCCACCGAACGTGCAGTGTTGCGCTTTGCACCGGGCACGCTTGATCTGCAACAGGCGATGGCGGCAGTCGAGCGCGCTGGTTTTCACGCCAGCGATGCCAGTCGTCTGGAGCGTGAGGCGGAGCGGGCTCGCCAGCAAGAAGCGTGGCGGGTGGAGTTGCGCCATTTCTGGATTGCCGCCTTGCTCACCCTGCCGCTGGCAGCGCAGATGCCGGCGATGTTTGGCTGGTGGCCTGGTGGCGAAGTGCACCACGATCTGGTGCCGCGCTGGTGGCAGTTGCTGCTGGCGACGCCGGTGCAGTTCTGGATCGGACGGCGCTTCTATCGGGGGGCGTGGGCTTCACTGCGCGGTGGCGGCGCCAATATGGACGTGTTGGTCGCGCTGGGCACTTCGATGGCCTATTTCTACAGCGTGGCGGTGACGGTGTCCGGCCGTGAGGATCTGTTCGTCTATTTCGAAGCTTCGGCGATGATCATCACGCTGGTGCTGCTCGGCAAACTGATGGAAGCGCGTGCCAAGGCACGCACCAGTGCCGCGCTGGATGCCTTGTTGCGCCTGCAACCGAAGATGGCGCACATCGAGCGCGATGGCGAAATCGTTGAAGTGCCAGTCGACAGTCTGCTGCCGGGCAGCGTGTTCATCCTGCGCCCGGGTGATTCTGTACCGGTAGACGGCGTGGTCGAAGAAGGGGAATCGGCAGTCAATGAGGCGATGCTCACTGGCGAAAGCCTGCCAATCGACAAGCGCGCCGGTGATGAGGTGTTTGCCGCGACCCTGAACGGCAATGGCTTGCTGCGCTGTCGTGCCACCGGAGTCGGTGCTCACACTTTGCTTGCCGGCATCATCCGTCTGGTCGAACAGGCGCAGGGATCGAAAGCGCCGGTACAGCGTCTGGCTGACCGGATTGCGGCGATTTTCGTGCCCACGGTGGTGGTGATTGCGCTCATCACTCTGGCCGCCTGGTGGGTCTGGAGCGGTGACTTCCAGCAGGCGCTGATCAATGCCGTCGCCGTGCTGGTGATCGCCTGTCCTTGTGCGCTTGGTCTGGCAACACCAACCGCGATCATGGTCGGCACCGGACAGGGCGCGCGGGCCGGCATGCTGGTGAAAAATGCCAGTGCACTTGAACTGGCGGAGCGCATTGCCGTGCTGGCGGTGGACAAGACCGGCACGCTCACTGAAGGTGAACCGGCGGTGAGTGAAGTGATTGCTGCCGACGGCTACAGCCGCCAGCAGGTGCTGGCCTGGGCGGCAGCACTCGAACAGGGCAGTTCGCACCCGCTCGCCAGTGCAGTGGTGGCTGCAGCACGTGCCGAAGCGCTGGAACTGCCGGCGACGACCGGCGTGGAAGCGGTCGGTGGCAAGGGCGTGGCGGGTCGGTTGGCGAATGGCAATCCTGGCGAAACCGGACAGGAAGCGCTGCTCGGTTCGCCGCGTTTTCTTGCTGAGCGCGGAGTGGTGGTGGATGAATCGCTGTTTGCGTCTTTGCGTGCCGCAGGCCAGACCCTGGTTGCGCTGGCGCTCGATGGGCAGTTTGTTGGGGTACTCGGCCTGGCAGATCGGGTGCGGGCAGATTCTCCCGCTGCGGTGGCGCGTTTGCAGGCGATGGGCGTGAAAGTGGTGATGCTCACTGGGGATCATGAAGCGACTGCTGCCGCAGTGGCGGCGCAGACCGGCATCCGTGACTGGCAGGCCGGCGTGTTGCCGGGCGACAAGGCGGCGGCGATCGAACAGCTGCGCACCGCGCCGGCAGGCGGGGCAGCGTTGCGAGTCGGCATGGCCGGTGACGGCATCAATGATGCGCCGGCTCTGGCGGCAGCGGATGTGTCGTTTGCGATTGGCGTCGGCGCTGACGTGGCGGTGGAAGCCGCAGATATCACTCTGGTGCGCAACAGCCTGCACGGAGTGGCCGATGCGATCGACCTGTCACGGGCGACGCTGGCCAAGATCCGGCAGAATCTGTTCTTTGCTTTTTTCTACAACTCGCTCGGTATTCCGCTGGCTGCGCTCGGACTGCTCAACCCGGTGATTGCCGGCGCGGCAATGGCGATGAGTTCAGTGTCGGTGGTGAGCAATTCGCTGTTGCTGCGGCGCTGGCACAGCAAGCGCTGATTTTCTGCAAATTCTTTTCTGTTCAAGGAGAACGATGATGGCTGAAGTTGAATTCAAGGTCGAAGGCATGACTTGTGGCGGCTGCGTGAAGAATGTCACTGCCGTGCTGCAAAAACTGCCCGGTGTGAGTGCGGCCGAAGTTTCGCTTGCCGAAGCAAAGGCGAAAGTGAGCCATGATCCGGCGCAGATCAGCGTCGACGCTTTGCGTGCAGCAGTTGAAGACGCCGGTTTTGATTGTCCGCAGTAAGCAGCTGAAAGGCGCAAGCGTTTTGCGGTGGTCCCGGGGCGATGCCCCGGGCAGACTTACGGCTTGCGCAGGTCCGGCGTCGCTGACGGCCGCGTCGGCAGGGCGCCGAGCACCGCACCCAGTGAAACCACGGCAATGCCGCTCAGGCTGATCCAGCCCAGGCTTTCATCCAGCAGCAAGGCGCCGCCGACTGCGGAAAAGGCGGGCACCAGCGCCAGCATCATCGAAGCCTGGCAGGCGCCGATCTGCTGCACTGCATAGGCGTACATGCCGGCTGCCAGCAAGGCGGCGATGACTCCTTGATAGATCGCTTGCAGCGTGATCGCGCCCCAGTCAGCCGACGCGAGCTGGCTCGGCAGGAAGAGCAGGTAGATCGGCATGAACACCAGCATCGAAAAACTGGCAATGCCGGCAATGCCAAGTTGCGGACGGATCTGCCAGCGCCGCATCAGCAGGCCGAAAATCGACCAGCACAGCGCGGCAGCAAGAAAGAACAGATCACCGATCCAGACCGCCGTTCCGGTGTCCGCTTGCGTTTGAGATTGCCCCAGACTGTGCCAGCCGATCAGCAGCAGGCCGCTGGCGGAAAGCAGCAAGGCAAGCAGAGTCTGTTGTGGAATGCGGAAACCGGCGAGCACGGCAACGATGATCACTGTCCAGAATGGAATGCCGCCATTGACAAACACCCCGGCGTGCGCTGCGGGTGCAAAGCCGAAGCCGGTATAGACCAGAATGCCGTAACCGAGGCCGCCGAACAAGGCCAGTACCGCATGGCGTGGCCAGTCGCGTCGCGGCACCCGGCTCAGAAAGAAAGGCAGCGCGAGGATGCCGGACACGCTGTAGCGCAGAGCAGCCAGGTCGAAGGCGTTGAAGCTGGCCGTGCTGCCGAAGCGCGACACGATGTTGAAGCCTGACCAGCAGATCACCACCAGCAAGGCGGCGAGCAGACCCTTGCTGTGCGCAGACAGCAAGGGCGTCGAGGACGGACGGGCCGGCAATGCTCGCCTCCTTGTATCAGTTGAACGGCAGGATGAAAGTAGTCGCTTCGTTGACCGCGAGCGTGGCGTCGTCGCTGGCCACGGCTTCAAAGACGATCGACTGTACGCCTTTGAGGCTGCCATCGTAAGGGGCGGACAGCGTGAGGCTGGCATTATGCACACTGCTCGCCGCCACCTTGAAGTGGCGCTTGCCTTCGATGGCGAGTCCCGGCAGGCCGCTGGCCTGAATGTCGAACTGACGGTCGCTCTCATCCATGTTGATCAGTTTGACCGTGTAGCTGTTCTCGATCCGACCTTCGGCCGTTTCCTGCAGCAGGGCGCCACGGTCACGCAGCACCTCCACTCGCAGCGTGCTGCGCGTCGCCAGCATGAACGCACTGAGCAGGGTGCAGACGAGCAGCAAACTGATATAGACCAGCGTGCGTGGCCGTGACCACCAGGGCTTCGGCTTCCGCAGCTTTGTACCCTGAGTTGCTCCCTGGGCTGCGGCATCGTTTTCGCTCATGAAACGGATCAGACCGCGCGGCGAGCCGACTTTGTCCATCACTTCATCGCAGCCGTCGATGCACAGGCCGCAGTTGATGCACTCGTACTGGAGGCCATCACGGATGTCGATTCCGGTTGGGCAGACTTGCACGCAGATGCCGCAATCGACACAGTCGCCTTTGACGTTGTCGTCCTTGCGTCGCACGCCACGCGGTTCGCCGCGCTGCTGATCGTAGGTGACGGTCTTGGTGTCGAAGTCGATCATCGCGCTCTGGAAGCGGGAGTAGGGACACATGTGCTGACAGACCGCTTCACGGGCGAGGCCGGCCTGGACGTAGGTGAACAGTGCGTAGAACACCAGCCAGAAACTCGCCCACGGACCGAGTTCAAACCCGGCAGTCAGTGGCAGCAAGTCCTTGATCGGAATGAAGTAGCCGACGAAGGTGATCCCGGTCCACAAGGCGAATATCGCCCACACCAAGTGCTTGGCCGATTTCAGCGCAACTTTGCGCGCGGTCCATGGCCCTTGGTCGAGACGCAGCCGATCGAGGTGATCGCCTTCGATCTTGCGTTCGATCCAGACGAAGATCGAGGTATAGACCGTCTGTGGACAGGCGAAGCCGCAAAAGACCCGTCCAGCCAGCGCGGTGGCAAAGAACAGTGCGATCGCGGCAATGATGAGCACAAAAGCCAGCAGCAAGGCGTCCTGTGGCCAGAGCACCAGACCGAAGAAGTACAGCTTCCGTTCGCCGATGTCGAACAGGATGGCCTGGCGACTGTCGCCGCTGGGCGTGTGCCAGGACAGCCAGCAGGCGCCGTAAAAGATGATCTGGGTCAGCCAGACCATCGCCCAGCGCAGGTTGTTGTAGCGCCCGCTGATGGTCTTGGCGTGTACTTTGCCTTTCTTGCGATAGAACTCCAGCTTGGCGGCACGTACCTTGCTGACAGGTGGGTTTTCTTTCATGGGAGGCATCCGGTGCTGAGGAATGGCCTCCAGTTGAACATTGCGCGCGCGTGCGCAGCAGATTCAGATGAGTGGATTTCGGGTAGATACAGAGTAAGCGCTACCAAGTCCACCTCCGCCCCATCTGCCGCAGTGGTCTCAGACAAGCGGACGTTTCAGGCTGTCTGCTCGGCTTGCTGCGGCTTGCAAATAGCTGGCCCAAAGGCCTACCATGACCACATGGAATTTGAATGGGACGAGGCCAAGAGCCAAGCATGCGCACAACAGCGCCGCTTCAACTTCGACTACGCTGCATGCGCCTTTTTCGATCCAAATCGGATCGTCGAGCCGGATACGCGGCGCGACTACGGTGAAGAGCGTTTCAGGCTGATAGGCATGATCGAAGGGCGCTTGTATGTCGTTATCTACACGCTGCGCGGTACGCTGATTCGCATCGTTTCGGCACGCAAAGCAAATCAACGGGAGGTCAAACGCTATGACAACAGTGCGCAGAAAAATTAACTCCAGCGACCCATCAGCCCTTGCTACAGCCTGGATTGATGCTGCCGGTGTCGATGCCACCACGGAAGATGACATCGCCCGACACATTGCCGAGGACGAAGCCGAGGCTATGCAAGACGCGGCTCGATACGCACGGCGTGTCCGCAGTCGGCTGGGTTTGAGCCAGGCCGAGTTCTCGCGACGCATCAACGTCTCACTGGAGACGGTGCGCAACTGGGAACAAGGCAAGCGTTGCCCCAGCGGTGCCGCCCAGGCACTGCTCAAGGTACTGGACAAGGCACCTGAAGTAGCGCTCGCCGTATTGAATTGAGAAAGCCAGCAGCAGGAAAGGGGCAGGCACTTTGTTTTGTGAGAGTCGAGCCAAAATCGGGATGGATATCCTGCAGAGGTGTGTTATACCGGGCAAATCAGGAAGACCGCGCAAGTTGCTGGAGCCCGAGTCGGCTGAGTTGTTCAAGCGACCCTGAAACCGTGGTCTGTCCCTTATTCGACTGCAGATACACCCGCCGTCCCAGGAAACGCACCGACATCGAAGTGGTGCGCCGACGGCAACGGCTGCAGCAAAAGCTCAGACGGAACGAGAGCGCTTCGCGCAGCGCAGCACTCGGGCAACCCCGTGGCTTGCGCGGATAGTTGGCGCGATGAAGCACCCCGCCGCAGGAACACCCCGCGCTCTGCGTCTGAGCAGCAGGCTCTTCATCAAGGCGAACCAGAAAAGAAAAAACGAATGCGTCGGCAGTTGAATATGGCACACTTGAGCGATCTCTTGGCTTGGTAAACGGAGACTCCCCCGAAGGGTTCGTTTGTTCAAGTGCCCTGGGGGAAGGTGTAGGCTCGGTATTGAGCTCCGAATCATCTGAACCCATTGATAATCTGTACTTCTGTACCCATTGCCGCGCTATGGCAGCTTCACAATGAGGTGGTCGAATCAGGAGACTGCCGCCATGCTTGTGAATACCTTCCTGAATCCGTGCTCTCCCGGGATAAATTCAGGCTAAGCTATTGAATTATTGATACAATACCGTCCACCAGTCTTTCACCCAATCCAACATGGCTCGCTTCGAAATCCGTCAGACTGCCAAGCTGA
>JAVEVA010000049.1:0-24997 GCA_034005275.1 Thauera sp.
TCAGCGGATTTTGCGGGTGGGTGAACACCTTGTCGGTGGCGTTGACTTCGATCAGCTCGCCGAGGTGGAAATAGGCCGTGCGGTCGGACACGCGTGCAGCCTGCTGCATCGAGTGAGTGACGATGGCGATGGTGTATTGCCGCGACAGTTCGGCAATCAACTCTTCGACCCGGGCAGTGGCAATCGGGTCGAGTGCCGAGCAGGGTTCGTCCATCAGGATCACTTCCGGGCTGACCGCGATCGCCCGCGCAATGCACAGCCGCTGCTGCTGGCCACCGGACAGGCTGGTGCCGGGTGCATGGAGGCGGTCCTTGACTTCGTCCCACAGTCCGGCACGGCGCAAACTGTTTTCGACCATGTCTTCCAGATCACCACGGCCACGAGCGAGACCGTGAATGCGCGGGCCGTAGGCGACGTTGTCGTAAATCGACTTGGGAAACGGATTGGGTTTCTGGAACACCATGCCGATGCGCGCGCGCAGCATCACCACATCCATGTCAGCGGCGTGAATGTCTTCGCCGTCGAGCAGGATGCGACCTTCGAGCCGGCAACCATCGATGGTGTCATTCATGCGGTTGAAGCTGCGCAGAAACGTGGATTTGCCGCAGCCGGACGGGCCGATGAAGGCAATCACTTCGTTTTCCATCAGCGCCAGATTGATGCCTTTGATTGCCTGGTGCTCGCCGTAGAAGATGCGTACATTTTCGGCCTGCATCTTGGCGCGGGGTGTTTCCACTTCGCCCTGCTTGCTTGTGTGGGTCGGTTTCATTCGCTGAACTCCATTCAACTCCATTTGTTTTCCAGGCGCTTGCGCAGATAGATCGCCAGCGCATTGAGACTGATCATCAGGCATAACAGGACGATGATCGCCGCTGCCGTGCGGGCTTCGAAGAAATTGCGCAGCTCGTGCCCTTGCCAGAGAAAGATCTGCACTGACAGGGCGCTCGACTGGTCGAGCGGCGAAGCGGGCACATTGGCGACAAAGGCGTTCATGCCGATCAGCAGCAGTGGCGCTGTTTCGCCCAGCGACTGTGCCACCGCGAGAATGGCGCCGGTCAGCACGCCAGGCAGGGCGAGCGGCAGCACATGGTGAAAGACGGCCTGGGTTCGGGAGGCGCCCATCGCCAGCGCGGCCTGACGGATCGAACCGGGCACCGCCTGCAGCGCAGCGCGAGTGGCGATGATCACCGTCGGCAGCGCCATCAGGCTCAGCACCAGTCCGCCGACCAGCGGCGCCGACATCGGCAGACGGAACCAGTTGATGAACAGCGCGGCACCGAGCAGGCCAAACACGATCGACGGCACGGCGGCAAGGTTGTTGATATTCACTTCGATCCAGTCCACCCAGCGACTTTTCGGCGCGAACTCCTGCAGATAGATCGCCGCGCCGACCCCGAGCGGTACCGCCACCAGCAGCACCACCGCCAGCATGTACAGCGAGCCGACGAAAGCGCCGAGCAAACCGGCCGAAGCAGGCGAGCTGCGTGAGTCGCCATTGCTGAACAAGGCGCTGGCAAACTTGAGGCGGATGTGACCGTCGGCCTGCAGCTGATCGGCCAGCGCCCGCACCGGTGCAGCGAGCTGTTGTTGGGCATCCGGCAGGCTGCGGTCGATCTGGCCGCGCAGCCAGACATCGACATTGGCATCGGCCAGCAGGCTCAGCGCAACTGTCTTGCCGAGCAGGGAGGGATCAGCGGCAAACATCTCCCGCAGCTGGTGCTGGACCGCACGGGTAAACAGTGCCTGCGCATCGCGCGGCGCGATCGGCTGCTGCGGATAAAGCTGTTGCACGCCTTGAGCCAGCAGGCGCTGCCAGTTGCTGCGCGCCAGCTGTCCCTGCCAGCGCTGTTGCCGTTGGGCGAACGCGGCAGCGGATTCACCGGACTGCGCTTGCGGTGGCGGATCGAGCTGGATGACTTGCGGATCAAAATAAATCGGCAGTTCGATGTTCGATTGCCAGAAGGCGGGCAGGCCGCGCTGCAGAATGCTGCCGAACAGCAACAGCACACAGGCCAGTGCGAGGACCACCGACAGCACGCCGGCGAGGCGGAAACGACGTTCGCGGCCGTGGCGGCGGCGCAAGGTCTTGCGCAGGCGACTGCGGATGATGTCACGTTCGCTCAAGCCGCTGTTCAGACCAGGGTCGAGATCGCGGCTCAGGACGGGCTTACTCATAATGCTCCCGATATTTGCGCACCACATGAAGGGCGATGACGTTGAGCGCCAGGGTGATGACGAACAGCGTCAGCCCGAGGGCAAAAGCCACCAGCGACTGCGGGCCGGCAAAATCAGTGTCGCCGGTGAGCTGGTTGATGATGCTGACGGTGACGGTGGAAATTGCTTCCAGCGGATTGGCGTGCAGCTGCGGGCTGTTGCCGGCGGCCAGCACCACGATCATGGTTTCGCCGATCGCACGACTGAAAGCGAGCAGGAAGGCGCCGACAATGCCAGGCAGCGCTGCCGGCAACACCACCTGACGGATGGTTTCGGAATGGGTCGCACCCAAGCCAAGGGCGCCATCGCGCAGCGCCTGCGGCACGCGGGTGATGATGTCGTCGGACAGCGAAGAGACAAAGGGAATGATCATCAGCCCCATCACCACCCCGGCAGTGAGCGCACTGGTAGCACGCACCTGGATGCCGAGCTGGGCGCCGATGGCGGTGAACAACGGTCCCACGGCCATCAGGGCGAAAATGCCGTACACGATGGTCGGGATGCCGGCGAGCACTTCGATCACCGGCTTGGCCAGATCGCGGAACCAGCGTGGCGCGTATTCGGCCAGATAGATCGCGCTCATCAGCCCGAGCGGAATCGCCACCAGCATTGCAATCAGACTGACCATCAGCGTTCCCCAGAGCAGGGGCAGCAGGCCGTATTCACCATGAGCACTGCCGGTGATGCTGAAAGCCGGGTTCCAGCGGGTGCCGAAAAAGAACTCGCCGGGTGGCACGAAACGGAAGAAATGAATCGTTTCACTGAGCATCGACAGAATGATGCCAAGCGTGGTCAGGACCGCCACTGCCGAGCAGGCCAGCAGCAGGGCGCGGATCATGCGTTCGACCTGATGGCGTGCCTTGAAGGCAGGATTCATCCGTCGCAGTGCCCAGATCAGGCCGCCAGCGCTGGCGAGTGCCACCAGCGCGGCCTTGCCCAGCGCAGCGTAATGCTGCAACTGATCGAGCTGCTGGGCGGCCAGCAGTTCGAGCGCAGAGGCCGTGCCGCTCAGGTCCGGGGCACTGCTCAGTGTCTGCAGGCGGCGCAGCAGCAGCACGCTGGCGGTTTCAGCCGGGCCGCTGAGCAGCTCCGGCCAGCTGGCCAGCAGCCAGCTGCGGATGAGCATGGGCTCCAGCAGGCTGCCCAGCAGCAGGATCAGCAATCCCGGCGCGCCGCAGCAGATCGCCAGCCAGGCGGCGTGGTAAACCGGTCGTGAGTGCAGCGGCGCAGCAGCTTGCGCGCGCGCCTGCCGGG
Organism: Thauera sp.; assembly: GCA_034005275.1. Lineage (GTDB taxonomy): Bacteria > Pseudomonadota > Gammaproteobacteria > Burkholderiales > Rhodocyclaceae > Thauera. The sequence goes on from JAVEVA010000049.1 coordinate 3,469, forward strand.
TGCTGCGCATCAGGCCGAACTGGTAAGCCAGCGCGGTGAGCGTGAGCAGGGCAATGGCCAGCATCGAGCTGTTCATCGGAGCTTTCCTTGAGCTTGCAAGCGGTCGCTTACTGCACCGCTTTGCGCTGCACGAAGTTGTCCAGTACCTGCACTCGCTCGGATTCGCCAAGCGGAATCAGGCCAGCGGCTTCGAGCGGGCTGCCATGGCCGGAGACGGCATCACTGAGCAGGTATTCGACAAACTCGGCCAGGCCGGGGACGGCTGCGAGGTGCTCGCCCTTGACGTAGAGAAACAGCGGACGCGAGACCGGATAGGAACCATCGCTGACGCTGTCCTGGCTGGGGGTCACGCCATCGATGCGGGCGACCTGAAGGCGGTCACGATTCTGCTCGTAAAAGTTGAGCCCGAACACGCCGAGCGCTTCGGGTTGTACCTGCAAGCGGGTGAGGGTTTCGGTGTAGTCGCCCGCCACTTCAATCACCCGGCCATCGCTGCGCAGGCTGGTGCAGAAGCTCGCCTGCTGTGCTGCGTCCAGGTTCTGCGGCAGGCCGGCAGCCTGGCAGCCGCGCTTGAGCAGGGTTTCTTCAAACACTTCGCGGGTGCCGTGGTTGGCAGCCGGAATCACCAGCACGATCTCCTGATCGGGCAGCGCCGGATCAATCTGCGACCAGTGCGTGTACGCGTTGGCGACGGCCTGGCCGTTGTCGCTGCGCTGCGCGGCGGCAGCGGCAAAGATCTGTTGCGCGCTGAGCGCAAAGCTGGCCTGGTCGGCGCGCGAGGCAAAGACAATGCCGTCGTAGCCGAGGCGGACTTCGAGAATCTGGCTGACCTTGCGTTCCTGGCAGGCGCGGATTTCGCTGTCCTTGATCGGCCGTGAAGCGCTGGCAATGTCGAGGGTGTTGAAGCCGACGCCCTGGCAGAACTGGCGCAAGCCGCCGCCGGTGCCGCCGGAGCCGACGACCGGCGTGCGGTAGTGAGGGAAAGCATGACCGAACTCTTCGGCCGCAATGCTGGAGAACGGCAGGATGGTCGATGAGCCGGCAATCTGGATGGTGTCACGTGCCAGCGCCGGCAGGCTGATGGCCAGCGCGGCAGCCATGCCCAGCCTGGCCAGTGTTTTGTTGAGTGCCATGGAATCTGTCCTCGCGGTGAATGCGTCACCGGGGTGTCCGGTGACTGATGCGACGACAGTATCGGCAGCTATTGTTACGATCGTGTGACAAGGCGGAGGGGCCGCCAGGATGCGGATGGTGCCCGGGTGGGCGTCCCCTCGTCTTTGGTGTCTGCGGCAGCAGCCGGGGTTTCAGCTGGCGTTGGCGATGGTGTTGAAGGCGGCGATCACTTCGGCCGGTGCCTGGACCAGTTCGATCAGCACGCCTTCGCCGCCGATGGGGAATTGTTCATTGCCCTTGGGGTGAAGGAAAGTGATGTCGTAACCGGCGGCGCCGCGACGGATGCCGCCGGGGGCGAAACGCACGCCCTGGGCGCTGAGCCATTCGACTGCGGTCGGCAGGTCGTCCACCCACAGGCCGACGTGGTTGAGCGGGGTGGTGTGGACCGCAGGTTTCTTGTCGATGTCCAGCGGCTGCATGAGGTCGACTTCGACCTTGAATGGGCCGCTGCCGAGGGCGCAGATGTCTTCATCGACGTTCTCGCGCTCGGAAACGAAGTTGCCGGTGACTTCCAGCCCCAGCATGTCCACCCACAGGGTTTTGAGGCGGTCCTTGCTCGGGCCGCCGATGGCGATCTGTTGCAGGCCGAGGATCTTGAACGGGCGTTGGCTCATGGTGCAGTTCTCCGTTGCGCACAGGTTTGATGAGGAAACGGCGGATTGTACCGCTGGCGGCCCGGCTCAGACAGGCTCAGGCAGGACGCCAGGCGACCTGGGTGGCAAACAGGTAGCCCGCGCCATAGACGGTCTTGATCAGCCTGGGGTTGTGCGGATCGTCGCTCAGCTTGCGGCGCAGGCGCGAGATGCGCACGTCGATGCTGCGGTCGAAAGGATCGACATCGCGTTCGCCGAGCAGCTGTTCGCGCGACAGGATCTTGTTGGGGCGACGCAGCAAGCTGGTGAGCAGGCTGGCTTCGGCGGCGGACAGCGATTGCTCGCTGCCATCGCTGGCAGTGAGACTGTGGCGATGGCTGTCGAAACGCCAGCCGGCAAATTCGGCAATGCTCAGCTCGGTGTCGCTGCTGCTGGCTGCGCTGCGCTGGTAACGGCGCAGGATGGAGCGCACGCGGGCAATCAGTTCACGCGGCTCGAACGGTTTGACCAGATAGTCATCTGCGCCGAGTTCGAGGCCGAGCACGCGATCGCTCAGTTCGTTGCGCCCGGTGAGGATCAGCACCGCACAGGGGCTGCCGTCCTGCAGTTGGCGAATCACTTCCATGCCGTCCATGTCGGGCAGGCCGAGGTCGATGATGCACAGCTCCGGTGTGTTGCGTGCGGCCTGAGCGAGCAGTTCCTGGCCAGTGCGGCAGTGCTGGGGGCGGAAGCCGTATTCGGCCAGGCTGGTGCAGATCAGTTCGGCGATCGCCTGTTCGTCTTCCAGCACGAAAATGAGTGGCGGGGTGCTGCTGGAGAGGGAAGTGTTCATGCCGTCCTCCTCATGATGTCTTGGGCAGGGGGGCTGGTGCGGGCTGGTCGCTGGTCGCTGCGCTGGTGCTGGCACCGCTGCCTGCACTGAGTGCCGAGCCCATCGCTGCGGCCAGAGCCGGTGGAGCGAACGGCTTGCGCAGGACCTGGAAGGGAGCATTGCTGCTGGCCGGAGCCTGCAGTTCGTTGGCGTAGCCGCTCATCAGCAGGATCGGCAGGCCCGGGCGCAGGACCTGGGCGCGGCGGGCGAGCTGATCGCCATTGATGCCGCCGGGCATGACCACGTCGCTGAGCAGGAAGGCAATGTCGGTGACGTGTTCGAGCAGCTGGAGGGCTTCCACCCCGTCGCTGGCTTCGAGTACCTGGCAGCCGAGGGCAGTGAGCTGCATGCGGATCACCTTGCGCACTTCCGCTTCATCTTCGACCAGCAGCAAGGGACCGTCGAGCTGGATGGCCGTGGTGGCGCTGCCGACATGGTTGTCCACCACGGTTTCGACGCTGCCGGCCGGTGCAGCCGGCAGCACGAAACGCACATTGCTGCCTTTGCCGGGGGTGCTGAGGACGCGGATGTTGCCGCCGGACTGGCGAACGAAGCCATAGACCATCGACAGGCCGAGGCCGCTGCCGCTGCCAAAAGGCTTGGTGGTGAAGAACGGTTCGTAGATCCGCGCCAGCACTTCGGGAGCGATGCCTTTGCCGGTGTCGCGCACGCTGATCTGCACGTAGTCGCCACTGCTGAGTTCGGCGCGACGGGCGAGCTGGGGGTCGATGCTGCGCGGTTTGACTTCGATGCTCAGGGTGCCGCTTTCGTTCATCGCATCACGGGCATTGATTGCCAGATTGAGGATCGCGTTTTCGAGCTGGTGCGGGTCGGCGAGCGCATGAATCGGTTCGGACGGCAGCAGGAGCTGGACAATGATCCGTTCGCCGAGGGTGCGTTCGAGCAGCTGACTCATGTTGCGCACCAGTTCGCCGACTTCGACTGCGCGCGGGGTCAGGCTCTGCTGACGCGAGAAGCTGAGCAGGCGGCGGATCAGTTCGGCGCCACGGCGGGCAGCTTGCAGGGAAGGGGTGACATGTTCGCTGGCTGCCCTGCCGCCCATCTTGTCCTGCAGCACGGCGAGGTTGCCGATGATGATGGTGAGCAGATTGTTGAAATCGTGCGCCAGACCGCCGGTGAGCTGGCCGACGGCTTCCATTTTCTGCGCCTGCACCAGCGCGGCCTGGCTGGCTTTCTGTTCGGTGATGTCGATCGACATGACGAAGTAGCCGCGAAAGCCGCCTTCGAGCGAAACATCGGGCACCACCGCGCTGCGGGCATGGACCAGCTGGCCATCGGCATTGAGGCGGGCGTATTCATAGCTGACGCGCTCACCCTGTTCAGCTTCGTCAAGGTGGGGACGGACGGCGGCGTAAGCTTCCTCGCCGATCACTTCGGCAACCGTGCGGCCGACGATGTTTTCCTTGCTGAGACCGAACCAGTTGGCATAGGCGCGGTTGGCGAAGCGGTAGCGGCGGCCGGCGTCGACGTGGGCAATCATCGCCGGAATGGCGTCCAGGATCAGGCGCAGACGGCCTTCGGACAGGCGCAGTGCGCCAGCAATCTGGTCGATTTCGCGGTTGGCCTGCTCCAGTTCGGCCGTGCGGGCGTGGACGCGCGCTTCCAGCAGCGCGTTCTGTTCCTGGACGAGCGCTTCGGCGCGGCGCTGTTCGGTGATGTCGGTCCACAGCGAGACGAAGCCCAGATTGGGAATCGGCACGCCGCGCACGGCAAGGATGCGGCCGTTGGGGCGCACGCGTTCGACGTAATGAGGCTCGAAGGAGCGGGCGGAAGCGAGGCGGGCGGCGACCAGCTTGTCGACGTCGCCCTCGCCGTATTCGCCGCGTTCGGCGTTGAAACGGGCGAAAGCTTCGAAAGGAGTGCCGACTTTCACCATCGACTCGGGAAAATCGAGCAGGCGCAGCATCGCCTTGTTCCAGGTGACCAGCTTCGGCGTGGCATCGAACACCGCAATCGCCTGATCGAGCAGGTCGAGCCCGGCCATCAGCAGATCATGGCGGCGGCGTTCGGCCGGGGTGTCGTTGGCGAATGGGGTGAAGGGAGACGGGTCGTTCGGAGGGCTCATCCGTGCATTTCAATTCTGGCGGCTGGCAAGCTGGGCGCGAAATTGCTCTGGCGACTGGCCTGACCAGGAAACAAAGGCGCGATAGAAGGTGGAAGTGTCAGCGTAGCCCAGATCGGCGGCGAGCTGGGCAATCGATTGTCGGGTCTTGGTCAGGCGGGCATAGGCGATGTCGCGCCGGGTAGCATCCTTGATGCGGCGAAAGCTTGAACCCTCGTCTTCGAGGCGGCGGTGCAGGGTGCGGGTGGACAGATGCAGCTCGCGCGCCACCGCTTCGATGCCGAGGTTGTCCGGCAGTGCGGCGCGCAGCAGATCACGCACGCGCAGCACCATTTCGCGGTCGCGACGATAGAGCATCGAGATCCGCCCCGGACCGCCATCGAGAAAACGGCTCAGGGCCGCATCGTCACGGCGAATCGGCAGATCGAGCAGGTTGTCATGCAGGCGGGCAATGAGCTGCTGGCCGTTGAACTCGGAACGTTCGGCATACACCAGGTTGTAATCGGGCGCGTGTGCCGGACGCGGATAGGGGAACAGCACGCTGTCGAGCGCCACGCTGCGATTGACGAACCAGCAGGCCACGCTGTGCAGCAGGCGCAGCAGCCACTCGAAGGCAAACACGCGCGCATCCGGGCCGGGGCAGGCAAAAGCCTGCGGGTCGGCGTCGATGAGAATCGCGGCATGGCGTTCGCCGCGCTGCAGTTCCATCTGCATCGCCGGCACGACCAGACGCAGGAAACGGCTGGCGCGGCCGAGGGCTTCGCCCAGGGTGGGCGCGCCGAGCATGCCGCGGCAGAGGAATTCGAAGCTGTCGGGCGGCATCGGCCGGTGGAACAGACCGAAAGCTTCGTCCTCCAGTCGGGCGATCAGCCGGTTGTAGAGCCGGGCATAGTGTTCGACCGGTACCCGGCTGGCAGCATCTGCAAGGCTGATGCCGCAGCTGGCCAGCAGTGCGCTACAGTCGATGCCTTGCCGGCGGGCGCCGATCAGCATGCCGTCGACGAAAGCCATGGCCACAGAAGCCTGTTGGCGATGATTCGGTGAGCGGGAAGCGCTGCTGGCTGGTTGGCTGGAAGGCATTTTACTCACCCTTGTGGAGCGGAAAACAATTTTGGCGGATTTTGCATGATTGCCGTCGCCTGAGGCAATGGCAAAGCGCACGCAGGCCTCTTATCATTCAAATGCAGTAGTCCATGCAGTCATAGCATAAAGCAGTCCACTCAAACCGATTCATTCTTGTCCGGGGGAAGACCGACATGACCGACCTTAGCCTTGCCCACAAGCAGCAAGCCTACAAGCCGAAGAACAAGGTGCGTTTCGTCACCGCCGCCGCGCTGTTCGATGGTCACGATGCTTCGATCAACATCATGCGTCGCATCCTGCAGTCCACCGGTTCCGAAGTCATTCACCTTGGTCACAACCGTTCAGTGGGCGAAATCGTCACTGCGGCGCTGCAGGAGGATGTGCAAGGCATCGCCATCACCAGCTATCAGGGTGGTCACGTCGAGTTCTTCAAGTACATGATCGACCTGCTCAAGGAGCATGGCGGCGAGAACATCAAGGTGTTCGGTGGCGGTGGCGGGGTGATCGTTCCTGCTGAAATCCGCGAACTGCACGACTACGGCGTCACCCACATCTTCTCGCCGGATGAAGGTGCGCGCATGGGCTTGCAGGGGATGATCAACAGTGTGGTCGAGCGCTGTGATTTCGATCTCACCAAGGTTGCTCCGCAAAAGCCCGAACAGATTCTCAAGTTGCTGGCTGCCGGTGACCGCCGTGCGCTGGCGCAGGTCATCACCGCGCTCGAGAACGGTGGCTATGGCGAGGAAGTCAAGAAAGCGCTGATCGACGCTGCCGCGAAGACCAAGGTGCCGACCCTGGGCATCACCGGTACCGGCGGTGCCGGCAAGTCCTCGCTCACCGACGAACTGGTGCGCCGTTTCCGTCTCGACCAGGATGACAAGCTCAAGCTGGCGATCGTCTCGATCGACCCCTCGCGCAAGCGCACCGGTGGCGCACTGCTGGGCGACCGCATCCGCATGAACGCGATCGAGCATGAAAACATCTTCATGCGTTCGCTTGCCACCCGCGAAACCGGCTCGGAAATCTCCACTTCGCTGCCGGAAGTGATCGCCGCCTGCAAGCTGTCCGGCTTCGACATGGTGATTGTCGAGACTTCCGGCATTGGCCAGGGCAACGCCGCGATCGTGCCGTTTGTCGATCTGTCGCTGTACGTGATGACACCGGAGTTCGGTGCCGCCAGCCAGCTCGAAAAGATCGACATGCTCGACTTTGCCGATTTCGTGGCGATCAACAAGTTCGACCGTAAAGGTTCGGAAGATGCGCTGCGCGATGTGCGCAAACAATACCAGCGCAACCGCGAGCTGTTCAGCCAGAACACCGAAGACATGCCGGTGTTCGGCACCATGGCCGCCCGCTTCAACGACGACGGCGTCACCGCGCTCTATCAGGCGATGCTGCCGGCCCTGCTCGGCAAAGGTCTGAAAGCGGCCAAGAGCAAGCTGCCGGCAGTCAAGGTCAGGCATTCCAGCGCCGGCCGTGCCATCGTGCCTGCTGATCGCATCCGCTATCTGGCGGAAATTGCCGACAGCGTGCGTGATTACCACCAGCACATCGATCAGCAGGCGCGCGTTGCCCGCGAGCGTCAGTCGCTGAAGATTGCCAGGCGCCTGTTCGAGCAGTGCAGCAAGGATGTTGGTTCGTTTGCCGAACTCATCGACTGGAAGGACGGCGAGCTCACCGGTGCAGCGAAGAAACTGCTCGACATGTGGCCGAAGACCAGGGAGCTCTACGCTGCCGACGAATACGTGGTCAAGATCCGCGACAAGGAGATCCGCACCCAGCTCACCAGCACTTCGCTGTCGGGCACCAAGATCCGCAAGGTGGCATTGCCCAATTTCGAGGACGACGGCGAGACGCTGAAATTCCTCATGAAGGAAAACGTCCCCGGTTCTTTCCCCTTCACCGCTGGCGTGTTTGCCTTCAAGCGCGAAGGCGAGGATCCGACCCGCATGTTTGCCGGTGAAGGCGATGCTTTCCGCACCAACCGTCGCTTCAAGAAAGTGTCGGAAGGCATGCCGGCTCACCGCTTGTCGACTGCTTTCGACTCGGTGACCCTCTACGGCTGCGATCCTGATCTGCGTCCGGACATCTACGGCAAGATCGGCAACTCGGGGGTGTCGATTGCCACCCTCGACGACATGAAAGTGCTGTACGACGGTTTCGATCTGTGCGCGCCGACCACTTCCGTGTCGATGACCATCAACGGCCCGGCACCGATCATTCTCGCCTTCTTCTTCAACACCGCGCTTGACCAGCAGATCGAGAAGTTCAAGGCCGACAACGGCCGCCAGCCGACCGAAGACGAAGTGCAGAAGATCCGCGAATGGACGCTGGCCACCGTGCGCGGCACGGTGCAGGCCGACATCCTCAAGGAAGACCAGGGCCAGAACACCTGCATCTTCAGCACCGAGTTTGCGCTCAAGATGATGGGCGACATCCAGGAATACTTCGTGCACAACAAGGTGCAGAACTTCTACTCGGTGTCGATCTCGGGTTACCACATTGCCGAAGCGGGCGCCAACCCGATCAGCCAGCTCGCCTTCACCCTTGCCAACGGCTTCACCTATGTCGAAAGCTATCTGGCGCGCGGCATGCACATCGATGATTTCGCCCCCAACCTGAGCTTCTTCTACAGCAATGGCATGGATCCGGAATACTCGGTGATCGGTCGTGTTGCCCGCCGCATCTGGGCGGTGGCGATGAAGAACAAGTACGGTGCCAATGAGCGCAGCCAGAAGCTGAAGTATCACGTCCAGACTTCCGGCCGTTCGCTGCACGCGCAGGAAATGGACTTCAACGACATCCGCACCACGCTGCAGGCGCTGATCGCGATCTACGACAACTGCAACTCGCTGCACACCAATGCCTACGACGAAGCGATCACCACCCCGACCGAAGAATCCGTGCGTCGTGCAATGGCGATCCAGCTGATCATCAACCGCGAGTGGGGGCTGGCCAAGAACGAGAACCCCAACCAGGGTGCCTTCATCATCGAAGAGCTCACCGATCTGGTCGAAGAGGCGGTGCTGAAGGAGTTCGAAGCGATTGCCAGCCGTGGTGGGGTGCTGGGCGCGATGGAAACCGGCTTCCAGCGCGGCAAGATCCAGGAAGAGTCGCTCTACTACGAGCACAAGAAGCACGACGGCTCTTACCCGATCATCGGCGTCAATACTTTCCTCAACCCCAAGGGGCAGGAACAGCAGGAAATCGAACTGGCTCGCTCCACCGATGAAGAGAAGCAGTCGCAGCTCAAGCGTCTCGCCGACTTCCACGCGCGCAACAAGGAGCAGACGCCGCTGTGGCAGGACAAGCTGCAGCAGGCAGTGATCCGCAACGAGAACGTGTTTGCCGTGCTGGTCGACGCGGTGCGCTATTGCTCGCTGGGCCAGATCACCGATGCGCTTTACAAGGTTGGCGGCCAGTATCGTCGCAGCATGTAAGCCGGGTCGGCAAGCAGAACTTCCCCTCTCCCAATGTTTGGGAAACGGCGCTTCGGCGCCGTTTTTTTTTGGCCTGAAATCTGCCGCCAGCGCTGGCAGGGTAAGCGTCAGCCCTGGCTCAGGCAGCGTACCGAGTGTCGTTTTCAGCGACGGAACTGGAATACCGCGTCGTCTTCCCAGTGTTCGAGCAGGATGCGTTCAACGCGCTGCTGCCACAAGCGGGCAAATTCCTCGCGTTCCTCGCTGCTGGCGAGGCCGTTGATGCAGCGCGGCAGCAGTTCGAACGTGCCGGGGGCGGCCGGCACGGTGGACAGATCGGCGCGGGCATCAAGGCTGTGGCCGTTGTCGAGGCGGGTGAAGCGCATTTCGAGTGGCAGTTCGGCGCCAAAATGTTGCAGCCCACGTCGCACATGATGGCCGCCGATGCCTTTGAAACCGCCGGCACCGGCGCTGCCGGTGATCAGACCGACCACGCTGGCGGTGACGCCGGTGACGCCTTCTTCAAAGTGCTGGGCGAAATCCACTTTCACCCCGCCACGTTCGGGCAAGGCGTCGCCGTAGAGCTGTTGCAGAGCGCGGCAGGCGAGGGCGTAGGCCGCAGCGACGGTCGGGCAGGAGTGACCGGCGAGGCGCACGGCATCCACATAGTGGTATTCGAGGATGCCGTCTGCTGCGGCACCGAGCAGTTCGGCGAGTCCGTCGTGAACACGGATGACCGGGACGCGGGCGAAAAAAGCGGGGAAGTTCATCAGGACTGTCTCCGGAGAAGTGCGCTTGATGCCGGTGTCTGGCGAGATTGCCAGGGCCTGGCGGGTGCAGCCTTGTGCGCATGGAGCAGGGTTGACTCAGCTGTGCTCCAGATGTTCAAACAGTCGCTGATACGCGTCGATCAATGCTTCGCGGGCAGCAGCGTTTTTTTCCCACTGGCGCTGGTGGGCGAGCTCCAGCGCTTCGCGTTCAAGCTCGACCAGCTGGTCGAGCGCGACCGTGTGACCGTCAACCACGGTGCTGATGTGACTGCGGGCAGTCTGCGCGAGGTCGATGCGCGCCATCAGCGCCGAGACGGCACTTGCGCCAGTGCTGATGTTGCTGGCGAGGCCGTCGACTTCGCCGGCGGCAAGCGCGGTTTCGTTGAGTTCGGCGCTGAAATTGCCGGCCGTGTCACGCGCACCGGCAACTGCATTGCCGAGGGTTTCGATGTCGCGGCTGAGTGACTCCATCGCTTCGGCAACGGCGGAAATCGCGGTGGTGATTTCGGTGGCCGAGTGCTGCGACTGATCCGCCAGCTTGCGCACTTCGTCGGCCACAACGGCAAAGCCGCGCCCCGCTTCGCCGGCACGGGCAGCTTCGATTGCCGCATTGAGCGCCAGCAGATTGGTCTGGCGGGTGATGTCGTCGATGTGGCCGGACAGGGCGCGGATCGCCGCAGTTTTCTGTTCAAGCTGCAGCAGGGAAGTGGCGCTGCCTTCCGCGCTCTGATGTGCTTCGCCGAGGGAGGACGACATCATGTTGGCTGCGCTCGACATGCGCTGGGCTGCTGCGGAGAAGCTGGTGGCGACCGAGCGGATCTCGCTGCTGTGCTGGTCGACACTGGCCAGATTTTCGCTGGCGCGTTCGATGGCGCTTGCCAGCCCACGTTCGGAGTGGAAGAAGATGCGCGACAGCATCGCTTCGCGGATGCTGGCCTGGCGCCCTTCATCAAGGCGGTTGAGCAAACCCTGCATGCGCTCGAGGGTGAGGCGGAAAGTGCCGTGCAGGCCGGCGAGCTGCAGGCCGCGCCAGCTGCGGTCTTCGGCGGAAGCTTCGATCGCGCCGAGCATTTCGCGAAAAGCGGCTTCGGTCTGGTCGAGTGCCGAGTTGAGATGCTGGCGGATCTGTTCGTGGCGCGGGTCGGCACAGGCGCGTGGCAGGCGTTGCACCAGTTTGCCATCACTGAAGTTGCGCAACAGCTGGTCGAACTGGCCAAGGGCATCGTTGGTCCGCGAGCGTGGCCACAGCAGCAGCGGCAGGGCAGCGGCAAGGGCGGGCAAGGCGTGCCAGGGGCCGAGGAAGCTCAGGCCGGCTGCCGCGCAGAGCAGCAAGGCGCTCAGCCAGTTGCGCCACTCAGAGCGAAAAGATGAATTGTTCATAACTCATGTCTGCATCATGAAGAGCGTTTTCGAGCACTGCAGCGCCAGCGGCGATGGCGTCGCGGGAGCCGGCCTGGCGCTCGGCATCCAGCATCGTGCGATAGAGTGCTTCGACTGCAGCAATCGCTTCGCGGTGTGGGTAGCGACGGACGGAGTAGTAGCCGATGATCCTGTTCTGGAGGTCAAAGTCCGGTGTGATGTGGGTGAAGACCCAGTAGAAGCCGCCGTCTTTCGACATGTTCTTCACGTAGGCGAAAATCTCCTGACCGTTCTGGATGGTGTCCCAGACCAGTTTGAAGGCTGCGCGCGGCATGTCCGGGTGGCGGATGATGTTGTGCTGGCTGCCAAGCAGCTCCTGTTCGCTGTAGCCGGAAAATTCGATGAAGATTTCATTGCAATAGGTGATCCGGCCCTTGAGGTCGGTCTTGCTGACGATGAAATCCTCCTCGCGCATCACGCGTTCGTGCTTGCTCGGGGTGATCCCCTTGTTTTTCATTGCGGTCTCCGTCTGCCACTTCGGCTGCTGGTGCCGAGGCTACGGCATCTGTCCGGCTAACTTTAGCCCAGTGGTGGGTGGCGGGCAAAGTCCGCCGGCCGCAGAGTGGGGAGATTCCCGAGTGGTGAGCCAGCCATCCGGCCTGCTGTGCGACAATTGCGCCTGGCTTTGTCACGGACCTGGATCGATGAGAAAGAGAGTTTTGCTGCTCACCACGGGGGGCACGATTGCCAGCGTGCTGGCGCAGGAAGGGCGCAGCGCCGCAGGTGTGCTGGATGCCGCTGCGCTGGCCGCAATGGCTCCTTTCGGCAGCGACATCGAATTGCAGGCCGAAGCGGTGTTGCAGAAGCAGAGCAGCGCCATCGATGACCAGGACTGGTTGCTGCTTGGGCGCCGCTGTCTGGCACTGACCGAATCCGGCGAATTCGATGGAATCGTCATCACCCACGGTACCGATACGCTTGAGGAGACGGCTTATTTCCTCGATTGCGTGCTCGATACCACCAAAGTGGCGGTGGTGGTCACCGGCTCGCAGCGCACGCCGCAGGCGCCGGGCTCGGACGTCGCCACCAATCTGGGGAGTGCGATTGCCGCAGCAGCCAGTGTTCGCTGTCGTGGGCTGGGGGTGGTGGTGGCTTTCAATGAAAGTTTGTTCAGTGCGCGTTTCGTGCGCAAGGTGAGCAGTTTCCGGGTGGACGGTTTCGATGCGCCGTTGTGGGGCTGTCTCGGATTGCTTGATCACCGCCTGCCAGCCGCTGTGCCCGCGCCGCTGGTGATGCAGCGTCCGCAAGCTTTGCCGCGTCTGCCTTTGCCGGCAGTGCTGCCACGGGTGGATGTGATTGCCGTTCATGCCGGCGCGCGTGTCGAGATGCTGGCTGCAGTGCTGGCCAGTGGCCCGGCCGGAGTGGTGATCGAAGGTCTCGGCCGTGGTCATGTGCCGCCTGCCTGGCTGCCGGTGCTGTGCGAAGGCCTCGCGGCGGGAGTTGCAATGGTGCTGTGCTCTGCCACCCTGCATGGCGGCACGGCGCAAAGTTATCAATTCGACGGTTCGCTGCACAGCCTTGAACAGGCCGGGGTGGTCGGTGTCAGTCATCTGTCGGCGCGCAAGGCGCGTGCCCGTCTCGCACTGCTGCTTGCCGCCGGGCGCAGCGAAGCGGCGGATTTGCGCGCCGCCTTCTGCTGGGCGGGAGAGGGCGAACAAGGGAGCGAGGGCTGAGCTCTTCCGGAATGTCAAGCCATGCCTGAGGCCTTCTTTTCCTTCGGTCTTGCCCCTGATCCCCTGCTGTGGGCGCAACATGACCCCTGGCTGGTCCTGCTGTCGCTGGTGGTGTCGATGGGCGCTTCGGCAGTGGCGCTCCACATGGCTGCACTGGCGCGTGAACTGCAACATGCCGGCCGGCGGCGGCTGGCGCTGTTCTCCGGTTCGCTGGCGCTCGGCAGCGGGGTGTGGACCATGCACTACATCGGCATGCTCGCTTTTGCCGTCTGCGGTCAGGGGAGTTTCGATCCGCTGCTCACTGTGCTGTCGGTGATTCCCAGCCTGGGCGCATCCTGGGTGGCGCTGCATCAGCTGATGCGCGAGCAGATCAGCCTGAGGACCTTGCTCGGCAGTGGCGTACTGGTCGGTGCCGGCATCGGCACCATGCACTACGTCGGCATGGCCGCTTCCAGTGTCGCACCGTCGATGCGCTATGACTTGCCGATATTCCTGCTGTCGATCCTGATCGCGGTCCTGTTGGCGATGCTGGCTCTCTGGGTGCGTTTCGGTCTTGCGCGTGCCTTGCAGCGGCGGCGGAACCTGCTCACTGCGCTGGCCGGGATGGTGATGGGCGGGGCGATTGCCGGGATGCATTACACCGGGATGGCAGCTTTGCGCTTTGTCGAGCCGATCGACCAGTTGCTGGTGGCTGGCAGCGGGGGCACGGTGAATGCGCCGCTGTCGGTGGCGATCGCGATCGTCACCATGGTGCTCAGTCTGCTGGTGCTGGCGGTGAACGACGGGATGCGCTACCGGCAGCTGTTCCGTCAGATCCAGCGCAACGAGCGCTTGCAGCGTGCGATTCTCGATACTGCCGCCGATGCGGTGGTGATGTTCGATGGTGAAGGGACGGTGCGTTCGTTCAACAGCGGTGCGCAACGGATCTTTGGCTGGCAACCGGCGGAAGTGATCGGGCGCAACTTTTCCATGCTGCTGCCGCCCGAGGATCGCCAGCATCGGCCGGCCACTTTCATGCGCGGGATGCGGACTCCGCAGCGGCGCGCCCAGGGTGGGGACGTGGATCTCCGTGGCCTGCACCATGATGGGCGGACTTTCCCTGCCCGCCTCAGCCTGGGTCGGGTGGAGAGTGGTGACGAGCAGCTGTTCGTTGGCTTCATTTCCGATCTGAGCCTCAATCAGGCCATGGAGCTTGCCCTGCGGCGCAGTGAGCAGCAGCTGCGTTCGTTGCTCGACAATCTGCCCGGCATTGCCTATCGGCGTCAGCTCGCCCTGCCCGGGCTGATGGAGTTCGTCAGCGATGGCGTTGCTGAACTGAGCGGCTACGGTGCGGAGGACTTCCTCTGCGGGCGGGTTCAGTGGCAGGTGCTTGTCCATCCGGAGGAGCTGGCTGGCGCCGCAGCCGCAATCCGCCGTCAGGTCGAGCTGGGGCAGGCTTACCAGCTTGAATACCGCATTGTTGCTGCCAACGGAGAAGTACGCTGGGTGGCAGACCGTGGTCGTGGCGTGCGCGATGAAGAGATCGGGCAGCGCTGGGTGGACGGGATGATGTTCGACATCAGTGCGCGTCGGGCGATGGAAGAGGCGCTGCGTGAAGCGAAGGCGCGTGCCGAGCAGGCGGCTGAAGCGAGGGCGAATTTTCTTGCCAACATGAGTCACGAAATCCGCACGCCGATGAATGCGGTGATCGGTTTCAGCGAAGCCTTGCTCGACAGTCCACTTGAGGACGGGCAGCGCCGTCAGCTCACTGCCGTGCTGCAGTCGGGGCGCTCTCTGTTGGGCTTGCTCAACGATATTCTGGATGCTGCCAGGCTCGACAAGGGAGCTGTGATGCTCGAAGAGCAGGATTTCTCCTTGCGTGCATTGTGCGTCCGAGTGATCGATGCGCAGGCCGGCCACGCGGCACGCAAGCAGCTGCTGCTGGAGCTGGATTACCCGCCGGCGATCGCCGAGTACTATCGGGGCGATGCGCAGCGGATCGAGCAGGTGCTGCTCAGCCTGACCGACAATGCGATCAAATTCACCGCAAGCGGACGGGTCGGCGTGCGTGTGGCAGCGTCTGCCGAGGCGGGCGTGCTGATCTGTATCGAAGACAGCGGCATCGGCATGAGCGCTGAGCAGATCGAACACATCTTCGATCCTTTTGCCCAGGGCGACGCTTCCAGCACTCGTCGCTTTGGCGGCACCGGTCTGGGCACCACTATTGCCCGCCAGCTGGTGGAGCTGATGGGCGGACAGATCGAAGTGAGCAGCACGCCGGGAGTCGGTAGCGTGTTCACGGTGCATCTGCCGCTCCGCGCCGGGGAGGCAGCGGGCCGCAGCGCGCCGCTTGCAGGTGCTGCCGTGGCAGAGGTGGCCGAGACCGGGCCGCTTGAGGAAGCTTCACGAGCTTGTGCCCTGGCCGCCATCCGCCGTGCGGCAGGCTGCCTGCGCCAGGGAGAACTGCCGGAAGCAGCACTGGCCGAACTTGCCGCCCTGCTTGGCAACGAACGTCTGCTTCCGTTGATCGATGCGGTGGAAAGTTTTGATTTTGAACGGGCGCTGGCCCATTTGCAGGTGCTTGCCGGAGAACTCGGTGCAGCAGAAGGAGAATGAATTTGTCCGACAATCCCCAGGACACGCGACCGCGACTTTTGCTGGTCGACGATGAAGCCACCAACCTCCAGGTCTTGCGTCAGGTGTTGCAGCATGACTACCGCCTGCTGTTTGCCACCGATGGCGAGCGGGCTCTGGCGATCGCCCGTAGTCAGTGCCCCGAGCTGGTCCTGCTCGACGTGATGATGCCGGGGATGGATGGTTATGCCGTGTGTGGCGCGCTGAAAGCCGATCCGTTGACGGCTGCCATCCCGGTGATCTTTGTCACTGCGCTCAATGCGGCCGAAGATGAAACCCGGGGCTTCGATACCGGTGCGGTCGATTTCATCACCAAGCCGATCAGTGCCGCAGTGGTGCGGGCGAGGGTGCGCACCCATCTTTCGCTGGTGCGGGTCGATGAATTGCGTGAAACCCGCTTGCAGATCATCCAGCGCCTCGGGCGTGCGGCGGAGTTCAAGGACAACGAAACCGGGATGCATGTGGTGCGCATGAGCCACTTCGCGCATCGGCTGGCGCTTGCTGCTGGCTGCGGCGAACAGTGGGCGGATGATCTGCTGCACGCGGCACCGATGCATGATGTCGGCAAGATCGGTATTCCGGACCGCATCCTGCAGAAACCCGGCCCGCTCGACGCCGAAGAATGGGTGGTGATGCGCCAGCATGCCGAGATCGGTGGCGAGATCATCGGTGAGCATCCATCCGGCGTGCTGCAGCTGGCGCGGGTGGTGGCTTGCGAGCATCACGAGAAATGGGATGGCAGCGGCTATCCGCGCGGACTTGCTGGCGAGCAGATCAGCCTTGCCGCGCGCATCGTGGCGCTGGCCGATGTGTTTGATGCGCTCACGTCGGTGCGTCCGTACAAGAAAGCGTGGACGCTGGATGAGGCTTTCGCCCATATCGCAGCTCAGGCTGGCCTGCACTTCGATCCGCAACTGGTGCCCTTGTTCATCGCCCTCAGGGAAGAGCTCGATACCATCCGCCAGCGCTGGCAGGATTGAGGCGCTGGCTGAAATCGCACGACCGATGGCGGTATAAACAATGTTGATGTATACGCAAAAACATTAGAGTGTACTGATCATCAACCGGAGACCCACCATGAAGGCATTCCAGGATTACTACCCCGAAAATGTTGCCCACTGCTATGGCTGTGGCAGCCGCAACGCGCATGGTCATCAGATCAAGACTTTCTGGGATGGTGACGAGACCTTGACGCGCTACACGCCGAAGCCCGAGCACACCGCCATCCCGGGCTTCGTCTATGGCGGTCTGATCGCCTCGCTGATCGACTGCCACTGTACGGCAACTGCCGCAGCCGGCACTTATCGTGCCGAGAATCGCGCCATGGACAGCGAGCCGCCGCTGCGTTTTGTCACCGGCTCGCTGCATGTCGATTTTCTCAAGCCGACCCCGATGGGCGTCGAGCTGGAGATCCGTGGCAAGGTGAAGGAAATCAAGGGCCGCAAAGTGATCATCGAAGCCACGGTTGCCGCCAATGGCGTGGTCACCGCCCGCGGCGAAATGGTCGCCGTGCAGATGCCGGATACTTTCAAGACCGCCTGAGGCGGGGGTAGGTCGCAGCCGACCAACGTTTTGCAGCCCTCGTAGCCCGGTTCGCGACTCGCGTCGCTCCTACCGAAAATCCCGGTATCCCCGGAGCGGCGCAAGCCGCGAACAGCAACTCAGTCAGTAATTGAGCTGCCGCAGCCTGCCGGGCCGTCCTTGATCCCCAGCTTGTGCAGGATGTTGACCAGCGGACACAGACCGCTGAATGCGCTCTGGAACAGGTTGGCGCCCACAAAGGCGGTCAGCCACAGGAAGTGGCTGCTGAAGAACAGCGGTGAAGCTTCAACGCCGAGCGCGAGCGAGATGAGGACGAAGGCGCCGGCGAAGGCGCGTACATAGTCTTGGGTGTACATGCTCAGTTTTCCCCTTGAATGGATCGGGTTTGCAGACGGCCGCGCAAGGCGGCGTAATAAAGCACCGGAATGACCACCAGAGTGAGCAGGGTGGACACCAGGATGCCGAAAATCAGGCTGATCGCCAGACCGTTGAAGATCGGGTCATCAAGAATGAAGAAGGCGCCGATCATCGCGGCCAGTGCCGTGAGACCAATTGGCTTGGCGCGTACTGCAGCGGCACGGATCAGTGCTTCGTCAAACGCCATCGGCGGCTGGCCGTCAGCGCCCTGGTACTGATGATTGGCGAAATCGACCAGCAGAATCGAATTGCGCACGATGATCCCGGCCAGCGCGATCATCCCGATCATCGAGGTGGCGGTGAACTGGGCGCCGAACAGGGCATGGCCAGGCATCACGCCGATGATGGTGAGCGGAATCGGCGCCATGATGATCAGCGGCACCAGATAGCTGCGGAACTGCGCCACCACCAGCAGATAGATCAGGATCAGTCCGACTGCATAGGCAGCGCCCATGTCGCGGAAAGTTTCATAAGTGATCTGCCATTCGCCGTCCCATTTGAGCTGATAGCCGCGATAGGCATCATCGGGCTGGTGGATGAACCATTCGCCCAGCGTCCCAGCCAGGCCGGGGGCGCCGCTGAGTGCCAGATCGCTCAGCTTGCTGCGGATGTCGAACATGCCGTAGAGCGGTGAATCAAGCTCGCCACCCATGTCGCCGGTGACATACACCACCGGCAGCAAGTCCTTGCGGTAGAGGATCTGCTCGCGCCGGGTTTCGGCGACTTCCACCAGTTCGGAAATCTTCACCCGCTGGCCAGGGTGGTCACCGCTGCGGGCACGCACTTCCATCGCCAGCAGATCAGCGAGTTCGGACTGACGTTCGCTGGGCAGCTGGATGCGCACCGGGATTTCGTATTTGTGTTCGCCACCATGCACCGGGGTGACGTTTTCGCCGCTCAGCCCCAGGCGCACCACTTCGACGATGTCCGCCTGGGCGACGCCCATCCGTGCCGCCTTGGCCTGATCGACGCGCAACACCAGTCGGGGGGCGGCGGCGTCCACCGTGTCATCAACGCCGACGATGTCGGCAGTGTCTTCAAATGCAGCGCGCACCCGCGCGGCAACGGCAAGCTGGCCGTCGTAGTCGGGGCCATAGATTTCGGCGACGATCGGCGACAGCACCGGTGGGCCGGGCGGTACTTCGACCACCTTGGCATTGCCGCCATTGCGGCGGGCGATCGCCATCACCTGTTCGCGCACCGAGACGGCGATGTCGTGGCTCTGGCGCGAACGCTGGTTCTTGTCGACCAGATTGACCTGGATGTCACCTTGTTCGGGGGCGCTGCGCAGGTAGTACTGGCGCACCAGGCCGTTGAAGTTGATCGGTGCTGCCGTGCCGGCATAGGACTGCCAGTCGCTGACTTCCGGCACCGTCGCCAGCGCTGCGCCGATTTCATTGAGCACCCGCGCAGTGTCTTCCAGCGGGGTGCCGACCGGCATGTCGAGCACCACCTGGAATTCGCTCTTGTTGTCGAACGGCAGCATCTTCATCACCACCAGCTGCTTGACCGGCAGCAGCAGCGAAGCGGCGATGAGGGCGATCACTGCCAGCCACAGCAGCAGGCGGTTGCGCCCACCGCGCTGGGGGTCGAACATCGGCGTCATGATGGCGCGGAAGATGCGGTCAAGACGGCGGGTGATGCGGTCATCGCCGCTGCCGGCGCCGGTTTCGGTGGCAGGCGAATGCCTGAGCAGCTTTTGCGCCAGCCAGGGGCTGACGACGAAGGCGACCACCAGCGAAATGAACATCCCCATCGAGGCATTGATCGGAATCGGGCTCATGTAAGGGCCCATCAGACCGGTGACGAAAGCCATCGGCAACAGCGCGGCGATGACGGTGAAGGTGGCGAGAATGGTCGGGCTGCCGACTTCATCGACCGCCTTGGGAATCAGCTGCCACAGCGGCTTGTCCGGTTCGAGGGTGTGCCAGCGGTGGATGTTCTCGACCACCACGATCGCGTCATCAACCAGAATGCCGATTGAGAAGATGAGCGCGAACAGCGACACCCGGTTGAGGGTGAAGCCCCAGGCCCAGGAGGCGAACAGGGTTGCCGCCAGGGTGAGCGCGACGGCGACGCCGACGATGATCGCCTCACGGCGGCCGAGGGCGAAGAACACCAGCGCCACCACTGCGCTGGTGGCGAAGATCAGCTTGCCGATCAGCTGATTGGCCTTGTCGTTGGCGGTCTGGCCGTAATCGCGGGTGGTGGTGAGCTGCACGCCGTCGGGGATCAGGCTGCCACGCAGCTGCTCGACCCGTTCGAGCGCTGCGGTGGCGACATCGGCGGCATTGGCGCCCGGTTTTTTCGACAAGGCGAGCGTGACTGCCGGAAAAAGGCCGTGGTGCGCGATGCCCTTGTCAGCGGCTGCCGCACCGCTGCCGAACCAGACGTACTGGCCGGGCTGGTCCGGGCCGTCCTCGACTGCAGCGACGTCGCGCAGAAATACCGGCCGTTGCTGGCGCACGCCGACCACCAGCTGGCGCACATCTTCTGCCGATTCCAGGTAAGTGCCGGTCTCGACCAGCACTTCACGGTTGCCGCTCACCAGGGTGCCGGCCGGCTGGGAGGCGTTGGCCAGCTGCAAGGCGCCGCGCAGATCCTGGGCAGTGATGCCGTGCGCGTTCATGCGCTCGATGTCCATGTTGACGCGGATCACGTGACCCGGGCCGCCGATGGTGTTGACGTCACGGGTGCCGGGAATGCGCTTCAGTTCGGTTTCCATCGCGCGCGCGACCTGCTGCAGCGAAAACGCGCCCCGTTCAGGGTCGGCAGTCCACAAGGTGAGACTGACGATCGGCACGTCATCAATGCCTTTGGGTTTGATCAGCGGCTGACCGACCCCCAGCTCGGGCGACAGCCAGTCAGCGTGGGAGTGCACGGTGTCGTAAAGCCGCACCAGCGCGGTCTGGTTGGGCACGCCGACCTCGAACTGGACGGTGATCACCGCCATGCCGGGGCGGGAGACAGTGAACACGTGTTCGACCCCGGTCATCCGTGACAACACCTGCTCCGCCGGGCGGGCGACCAGCGCTTCGACATCCCGCGCCGAAGCGCCGGGAAAAGGTACCAGCACATTGGCCATGGTGACGTCGATCTGCGGCTCTTCTTCCTTGGGGGTGATCAAGGTGGCAAAGATGCCGGCAAGCAACAGCACCAGCGCGAGCAGGGGGGTGAGCGCATTGCACTGAAAGGCGGCCGCAATGCGGCCCGAAATGCCGAGACGGGTTTCCATGAGCAGCTCCCTGTTCAGCGCGCGGCCGCGCTGCCGAGAATGCCGGCCTGCACCGGGTCAAGCGCGATGCGTTCGTCGCCGCTGAGGCCGGAGAGCACTTCGATCTGTGCCTCGCCCCCCTCGCTGTCAGCGAGCTTGCGGCCGAGGCGCAGCTGACGCAGGCTGAAGCTGCCATCCGCGTTGGCCACATACACGGCGCTCAGCTCGCCGCGTCGCAGCACTGCCGCTTGTGGAATGCTCAGACTGGCCGTGCCGCTGGCACCTTGAAAGTGGATGCGGGCAAAACTGCCCGGAGCCAGCCCTTCGCTGCCGGCAGGCAGCTCGACGCGCACGCGCACGGTGTGGGTGTTGGCATCGGCTGCCGGCAGCACGGTGACCTGGCGAGCGAGGATGCGACGGCCGTCGGCAGCAAGCTCGACGGTGGCCTGCAGCGGGCCGCTGCCGAGCTCGGCCAGCCGTTGCGGTGCCAGATCGGCGACTGCCCGCATGTGCGCCGGATCGTAGATCGTGAACAGCAGACGGCCGGGCTGGGCCATTTCGCCGGCTTCGATGTGGCGACTGGCGACCAGCCCGGTGAGCGGCGAGCTCACCTGAGCGTAAGCCTGCACTGCGCGGGTCTGTTGATGCTGGGCACGCGC
>JAVEVA010000125.1:0-5046 GCA_034005275.1 Thauera sp.
TGACCGAACGGCAGACGCGTGAACGAAGCACCAATTTCACGTCCCCCAACATGTCATGCGAGGTGACGGCTTCACTCGGTTACTTGCCGTTCGCACCACGAAGAGCCCGACGGCTGGATTGGGTCGCCTGCTGACGTACGGATGGCAACGCCTTCCTCGGCAAGTCATACTTTGTCAGGGCCTCTCTCGTTGTCCCCAGCCGACGGGGACAGAGTTGTGGGAGTGCTTGTGGATAACTCGTTCAAGCCGTTGAGGCCAAGCCTCATTCGAGCATTGCCCAATTTTTGAGCGGCGGCAGAGGTCGAATGCCGGTCGAGATCGGCGGCCTCGTGGTTGAAGCTGAGCTCGAGAGCGATCAGTCGCCGTTTCGCCACTGGAGGGGCGGGGCAACGAGTCGCGGTGCCTGGCCGTCGCCGATCATTCCGAATCGGACGGCTCCTTGTTCCCACTCGGTCTGTGCCTGCGCGATGTCTTCCTTGCTGAAGCCCACAAAATTCCACCACATCAGCACTGGTTCCTCGAACGGCTCGCCCCCCAGGAACAGCACCCGAGCGCCTGCGGGTAGCGCAAGCTGAAGTTCGCTGCGTCCCTTGCCGAGGTAGGCGAGTTCGTCGGCGCTGATGGTTTCGCCGTCGACCATTGCGTCGCCCACGAGGGGCATCAGGCCGTACTCGAAACCGGGGTCCAGTTGGAGCGTGATGTTGCTGGTGCTGTCGCAGGCGATGTCGATGCCGACCAGCGGGGAGTGGATGCGCGCCGGTGCGGTTCGCTCACCGTAGCGGCCGGCGAGCAGGGTCAGTTCTGCGCTGTCTTCGCGCAAGTGCGGCAGTTCGGCGTAGTGATCGAAGGCGGGCGGGCAATCCTTATGCTCCGGCGGCAGGGCGATCCACAGTTGTGCCGCGTGCAGCTGCTCGCCGTCGTGCAGCGAATCCTCGGTGTGGGCGATGCCATGTCCAGCGGTCATCAGATTGACCTGGCCAGGGCGGATGATCTGCTCGTTGCCCAGGCTGTCGCGGTGCAGGACCTCGCCCTCGATCAGCCAGGTGAAGGTCTGCAGGCCGATGTGCGGGTGCGCGCCGACGTGCATGCCCTTGCCGGGCTCGAACCGCACGGGGCCGGCGTGATCGAGGAAGCACCACGCGCCAACCATGCGCTGCTGGCGATTGGGGAGCGCACGGCGCACGAGCATGCCATCGCCGAGGTCGGCGCTGCGCGGTTGGATGCGGACGATCGGGTCCATGGTCGGTGTCTTTGATGCTGGGCTTGCGGAGCGCGGTAGAAAATTTTAGCCGCTAAAGTTCTGCGGGCTCGTTGACCGACGCCCGTCGCATGGCGGCCTGCTGCCGACACGGCGCGGCGCCTCATGCAATCCAGTCTAGACGCGATGCCAGCGCATTCCACCTTGCGGCGGCGGGTGTCGAGGCGAGCTCTTCGTGTCCGGCCAGCCAACCGGAGAGCTCCGCATCCACATCGTCGAAGATCCCGAGCGACGCCAACTCCGCCGCAACTGTCGTGTCATCTAGGCAGCGCCGAATAGCTCGGTAGGTGCCCTTGCCGTCAATCCCGACGGGAATGATCCGGGCGTTCAGCTCATGCACCAGTCGATGCAATGCGACTGCCTTGGCGAGATGCGCAATGGTCAGTGGCTCGTGATAGGCCTCTGCCAGCAGAAGGTCGCCCTCGAACTCGGCCACCAGAGCCTCAAGCGTTGGCCACGAGGCGAGTTCAGTCGAGACGATCGACCTGAGATCGTGCAGCGGCGCCCACATCGCATGCCAGAGGTTTGCCGGTCCCATTTCGTGGCGTTCAAACACGTCTGGGTCGATGCGCGACAGCAGCTGCAGTTGCTGTGTCGATAGGGCCTTTTCGCCGTTGAAGCTCGAGCGCCATTTTCCGGATGACTGGGTATTCATCCCGCTAAGTGCGTCGAATTGAAGCGCGAATTGGTTTGGGTTCTGTACGCCAATTTGGCGAGCAAGCGAATTCATTAATGCCGCCGCTCGCATACATCCGCACTTTCGTTCGGTATCAGTCCTTCGTGGTCGTGCCATAGGGCATTTTGTCCTGGTATGAAAATCCCGAATTAATTGCACTCCAATTCTATCTTCGTTTCCACAAGAATCGCTGCATCGATCTCAGTCAACAGAATTCTGATCAAGAAAATGCGATCCACGCTGGAAATCCTGGAGGAGCGATTCGGGGCTGTGATGACCCTGGAGCAGCTCGCTATAACCCTGAGCCGCAAGCCCGAAGGGCTACGGATGGCGCTGCTCAATCCGAAGGAGGATTGGGTTCGGGAATTGAACACGCGAAAGGTCTATCTGGGGCGTCGCATGTACTTTCCTGTCGAGGTGGTCGCGTCCTTGCTAAACGGGGAGCAGGCCGCTCAGGAGCAGGGCGAATGAGCGCGTTCCTGGACGAGCTGGCGGAGTGGGTCGCCTCGGCGCAGCAGCGGCGCAAGGAGTCGCTGGTCGCCTTTCTCGCGGTGCGCGGTGACATCGAGGAGGCGATGCGGGCGGGCTATGCGCTCAAGACCGTCTGGGCTCACCTTCGCGAGTCCGGGCGAATAGCCTGCCGTTACGAAACCTTCTGCGCCCATGTCCGGCGGCACATCAAGCTCCAACGCCCTGATCAGCGAATTGCACCTCCTGGAGTCAAATCGAAGCGGTCCGACATCGCGCCGACCAAGCCTCTTGGGCAATTCACTTTCGACCCGAATCCCCGCAAGGAGGAATTGCTTTGATGATCTTCCTCATGCTCTGCAAACCCGTGTTTATTGCGCTACGAGTGCGCTATTCAACCGCTATAAGCACGCGGTTCTTCGCCACTCTTGGCCATTTCAGCGCGACAGGTGATGAGCCACGAGGAAATAGTGCATGTGTGGCGCTAAATCCGCATAGGCATCCGCACAGAAATGGCGTTCAAAAGGCGGGCAGGATGTGTGAAGTAGGCCCACCGCAAGCGGCGGTTCCTCCTTCACGGGTCCTTTTTCGCGCCGGGGGCGCTCAACGGACATCCTGCCCTGCGGGGCTTCCGGCTGCCGCCGTCTTGGAGCTACGCCATGGGTGAGGCGGTGACGACCAGGAAGAGCGGCACGCCGATCAAGGTGTATTGCCTGCCCGAGGAGAAAGCGTTGATCGCCGCGAATGCCCGGAACGCGGGCATGAGTGTGGCCCGCTTTCTGCGCGAAGTCGGGCAGGGCTACCGGGTCCATGGAATTGTCGATTACGAGCGGGTGCGCGAGCTGGCCCGAATCAACGGCGACCTCGGGCGTCTTGGGGGGCTCCTCAAGCTATGGCTGACCGACGACCGCCGCACTGCCCATTTCGGAGAGGCCACCATCCGCGCGCTGCTAGCGCGTATCGAGGCGACTCAGGATCAGATGGGGGCAGTCATGCACGCCATCGTCAGCCACCGACGCTGATTTTTTAGCCGCTAAAAATGTGAGGACATGAAATGCACAAGACGAAACCCGTCGTTCTGACTGCCTTGGTCGTATCGATGACGCTTGGTGTATTGCCGCCCGTGCAGGCTGGCATTCCGGTGATCGATGGCACCAACTTGTCGCAGAACGTGATGACTGCGATCGAGAGCGTTGCCCAGACGCTGAAGCAGATCGAGCAATACCGGACGCAGCTGCAGCAGTACGAGAACCAGTTGCAGAACACCATGGCGCCGGCGGCATACATCTGGGATCAGGCGCAGACCACCATCAATGGACTGATGACTGCCGTGGATACGCTCAACTACTACAAAACCCACCTCGGCAGCGTGGATGCCTATCTTGGCAGGTTCCAGGACGTGGCCTACTACCGCGGCTCGCCATGCTTCTCGGCAAGCGGCTGCAGTGCTGCAGAGTGGGCAGCGATGGATGACAACCGCCGCCTCGCCTCCGAATCCCAGAAGCGGGCGAACGATGCGCTCTTTCACGGCCTGGAACTTCAGCAGCAAGCACTCAAGACCGACGCCCGAACGCTGGAGCAGCTCCAGCGTCGCGCAGAGGGTGCCCGCGGACAGATGGAGGCGATCCAGTTCGCCAACCAGATTGCCAGCCAGCAGGCCAACCAACTGCTGCAGATTCGCGGCCTGTTGATCGCCCAACAGAACGCCATGGCTACACGCGCGCAGAGCGAGGCTGATCTTGCGGCGCGGCAGCAGGCGGCACACCTGGCCTCGACCGAGCGGCGCGGGCCGGATGCTCTGCCCAGCAGCCCGATGCGCTGGTGAGGCGCTGGTTATGAACGTCGTCGCAATCGGTGTGCTTTTCGCCGGCTTACTGGTCGGCTGTGCGCCCACTCCCGAGCCGATGCCTGAAGTGACTGCCGAGAACTGCCGCCCTGAGGGGATCCAGCAGATCAGGGACGAGGCCACGCGCAGGGAATTCGGTAGCCGTTGCTCGCGCCTGCCGGTCGGGCCCGGCACCCTTCCGACTAATCCCAAGAGGTGGTGAAGACCATGAAGATCAATCGCTCAACGGCATTCATCGTCGCCGTACTGATGCTTGTATCGGGCAGCGCCTTGGCGCAGCTCTCGTTTCACGATCCGGCAACCAACCGCGGTATCTTGGACCAGGTCGTCACCGAGTTCGCTGCGCGGGCATCCGGCTGGCAGGCGGTGGTGATGAATGCAGCAACCTGGCTGTTCTGGACGCTGGGCACCATCTCGCTGGCCTGGACGGGCGGCATGCTCATCCTGCGCAAGGCTGACATCGGCGAGTTCTTCGCCGAGTTCGCCCGCTTCATCCTGTTCTTTGGTTTCTACCTTTGGCTGCTGCGCAATGGCCCGGCAATTGCCGACGCCATCATCCGCTCGATGCGCCAGATCGGCGAATCCGCAATTGGCGTGTCCGGCCTCTCCCCCTCGGGCGTCGTCGATGTTGGCTTCATGATCTGGAAGCAGGCGGTGACGAACCTCTCTGCCTGGCAGCCCATCGACAGTTTCGTGGGCGTGGTGCTGAGTGCCGGCATCCTGTTGCTGCTGGCAGTCGTTGCGGTGAACATGCTGCTGCTCTTCGTGTCGGGCTGGATTCTGATGTACGCCGGCATC
>JAVEVA010000126.1:0-5013 GCA_034005275.1 Thauera sp.
ATGAATTTGCTGCGCTTGAACACCAGCCGCAAGGCAAGCCTCAAATCCAAGCGGATGCTGGCCGCTGCAACAGATCAGTTCCGGGCGGAGCTGCTTGGGTTATGACAAAAAGGTGCGATTGCCCTGAAGAAGCTGTGGGGCGGTGCACTGTGGTCGCCGTCTTATTTTGCCGGTAGCTGTGGCGGTGCGCCCATCGAGATCATCCGCCAGTATATCGAGCAACAGCAAACGCCACATTGAACCACTCCAAAGGACGCCTACGGCGTCCGCGCTATCCTTCCCCGCCCTGAAGGACGGGGCTTGTCGCGCACCGGGTCAAGCAAGACCATCCGCTGGGCGACTTCGCAGCGCCCGACCGGGGAATCGAACATGGCCATGATTGTCTCCTTGTCGTGCAGATGAAAAACTGGGTTGATCCTGGGTTGATCCTGGGTTGATCAATAAGCAGGTGGGCTGAAATGCAGGCCGGCAGCAGATGCGGGAGAGCGCTTGCGTTCGCTGCTGGTGGCCTGATTTTTGTGCCGCACAATCAGACTCAGTCTAATCAGTTTGTGACTTATTTCTCACTTGAATGCAGTTTTGTTGATCTGTATCAATGGTTTGTGCCTGGTTTTTCGTTTACGGGCCGTGTTGCTCTGCGGGAGTGCGGGCTGCCCGTTCGACAGCTCAATGGCTGCTGCGCTGGGCAAGCCGTTCAAGGGCCGAGCGCAGTTCGCTGTCGGCAGGCAGGGTGGCGGCGAACTGTTCGAGATGGCTGCGCGACTGGGGGGAAATCTGGCGCTGGGTCGGCGCCGGTCGCAACTGCACATGATGAGCGGGTTTGACCTTCACCTTGATGTCATTGAGGGCGTGACCGGCCTGCGCGAAATGATGGATCACCCGTGGCAGCAACTGCTTGAGGCGCACGGCTGCCGCACCGTGGCGACAGTGAATCACCAGCACGCCTTCTTTCAGATTGACCACCTGACATTCATCAATGAGTGCCGGCGGCAGCGCGCTGCTCAGGCTGCGCTGAAGCTGCAGCAGGCGGCGGGCATGATCCTGCAGGCGGGCAAGGGCGTCGGCACTGCCGAGGAAACGGTGCAGGGGGCGGCTCATGGAATGAAGGAGAAAATGCGGGAACGGGAAATATACCCTTGAAACAGAGGGTGGACAAAAATTCCATTGTCCTGATGATTGCCTCTGAAGCCTTGTCTTTGCTGGGCTTGAGGGTGGTGATCGCCTTGTACAGCTGGGCAGCGCGCAGCGAGTCAGTGTCAGCATGATAAACTCGCCGCTTCGCCGAATCGACCCAGATCTGAAAAACATGCTCTCCGGCCTGCTCAAGAAAATGTTTGGCAGTCGCAATGACCGCCTCATCCGCCAGTACCGTCAAACGGTGCGCAAGATCAATGCGCTCGAAGATCAGATTGCCGCGCTCTCCGATGAGGAATTGCGTGGCAAAACTGCCGAATTCAAGGCCAGAGTTGCTGAAGGTGAAAGCCTCGACAAGCTGCTGCCGGAAGCGTTCGCCGTGGTGCGCGAAGCGGGCAAGCGGGTGCATGGCATGCGCCATTTCGACGTTCAGCTCGTCGGCGGCATGGTGTTGCACAACGGCAAGATTGCCGAAATGCGTACCGGTGAAGGCAAGACCCTGGTCGCCACTCTGCCGGCCTATCTGAATGCGCTCGCCGGCAAGGGCGTGCATGTCATCACCGTCAATGATTACCTCGCCAGCCGTGATGCGGAGTGGATGGGGCGGATCTACGGCTTCCTCGGCATGACCACCGGCTGCAACCTGTCGCGCATGAGCCATGCCGAAAAGCAGGCTGCTTACGCCGCTGACATCACCTACGGCACCAACAACGAATTCGGTTTCGACTATCTGCGCGACAACATGGTCTACAGCATCGGCGAGCGTGTGCAGCGTCCGCTGAGCTATGCGATTGTCGACGAAGTGGACTCGATCCTGATCGATGAAGCGCGCACGCCGCTGATCATCTCCGGCCAGGCGGAAGACCATACCGAGCTTTACCTGAAGATGAATCAGGTCGCGCCACTGCTCAAGAAGCAGGAAGGCGAAGGGGACGACATCACCGAGCCGGGCGATTACACCGTCGATCTGAAAGCGCACCAGGTGCTGCTCACCGAAGCCGGTCACGAGACCGCCGAGCAGATTCTGGCGCGGATGGGTCTGTTGACGGAAGGCGCCAGCCTCTACGATCCGGGCAACATCCTGCTCATTCATCACCTGTACGCTGCGCTGCGTGCCCATGCGCTGTTCCACAAGGATCAGCAGTACGTGGTGCAGGAAGGCGAGGTGGTGATCGTCGATGAATTCACCGGCCGGCTGATGCCGGGCCGGCGCTGGTCGGATGGTCTGCACCAGGCGGTGGAAGCCAAGGAAGGCGTGCGCATCCAGGCTGAAAACCAGACCCTGGCGTCGATCACCTTCCAGAACTACTTCCGCATGTACGGCAAGCTCGCCGGCATGACCGGCACTGCCGATACCGAAGCCTACGAATTCCATTCGATCTACGGCCTGGAGACGGTGGTCATCCCGACCAACAAGCCGACCCAGCGCCGGGACGAGAACGACAAGGTCTATCGCACCGCCAAGGAAAAATGGACGGCGGTGATCGAGGACATCCGCGACTGCGTCAAGCGCGGCCAGCCGGTGCTGGTCGGCACCACCTCGATTGAAGTCAACGAATTCCTCTCCGACCAGCTCAAGCAGGTCAGGATCGAACACCAGCTGCTCAACGCCAAGCAGCACGACAGCGAAGCGCTGGTGGTCGCCCAGGCCGGCCGCCCGGGAATGGTGACCATCGCCACCAACATGGCCGGTCGCGGGACCGACATCGTGCTGGGCGGCAACATCGAGAAGACGCTTGCTGCGGTGCGCGCCGATGAGAGCCTGTCGCCGGCCGAGCAGGAAGCGAAGGTCGCCAGCCTGCGCGCCGAATGGCAGCCGGTGCATGATCAGGTGCTTGCTGCCGGCGGTCTGCACATCATCGGCACCGAACGTCACGAATCGCGCCGCATCGACAACCAGCTGCGCGGTCGTGCCGGCCGTCAGGGCGACCCGGGCTCCAGCCGCTTCTACCTGTCGCTGGAAGATCCGCTGATGAAGATCTTCGCTGGCGAACGGCTCAACGCGATCATGGTGCGGCTGAAGATGCCGGAAGGCGAAGCGATCGAGCACCGCATGGTGACGCGTTCGCTCGAATCCGCCCAGCGCAAGGTCGAGCAGCGCAACTTCGACATCCGCAAACAGCTGCTCGAATACGATGACGTCGCCAACGATCAGCGCAAGGTGATCTATCAGCAGCGCAATGAGCTGCTCGAAAGCGAGGACATCAGCGACACCATCCAGGGCATGCGTCAGGGTCTGCTGCACGATCTTTTCCGCCGCTACGTGCCGCAGGAAAGCGTCGAGGAGCAGTGGGACATTCCCGGCCTGGAGCTGGCGCTGGCGGCCGAAGTGGCGCTCAAGCTGCCGGTTGGTGAATGGGTGAAGGCCGAACCCAATCTCGATGATGACGAGATGCTGAAGCGCATCATCGCGGCGGGCGAAGAGGCGTATGCGGCCAAGATTGCGCTGGTCGATCGTCAGGCCTGGCAGCAGTTCGAGCGCAATGTGATGCTGCAGAGCCTCGATACCCACTGGCGCGAGCATCTGGCCGCGCTCGATCATCTGCGCCAGGGCATCCACCTGCGCGGCTATGCACAGAAAAATCCCAAGCAGGAATACAAGCGCGAGTCTTTCGAGCTGTTTGAAGCGCTGCTCGATACCGTGCGTGGCGACGTGAGCAAGATCCTGCTTACTGTGCAGATCCGCACTGAAGCCCAGCTGGAAGAAGCGGAGGCGCCGCAGCAACTGGAAAACGTGCAATACCACCATGCGGATCAGGACGAAGTGCTCGCTGCGGCGAATGCCGGTCAGCAGACGGGACGCCAGCCGGCGCAGGCCGGGCCGCGCGTCGGGCGCAATGACCCCTGTCCTTGTGGCTCGGGCAAGAAGTACAAGCATTGTCACGGCCGTCTCAGTAGCTGACCCCGTAGCTGAACCCGCTGGCTCAACAAATCTGAACCGCTGATTTTTCGACTACCTTCATTCGAGCACCAACATGGCTGTCAATCTGCACACGCCCGCCCCCGAACAACTGCTGCCGGTCGCTGGCGTCCGCCTCGGGGTCGCCGAAGCCGGCATCCGCAAGGCGGCGCGACGTGATCTGACCCTGATCGAACTCGCCTCCGGCAGCCGCTGTGCCGGGGTGTTCACCCGCAACCGCTTCTGCGCTGCGCCGGTGCAGCTGTGCAAGGAACATCTTGCCGCAGGCGGCAGCGAGATCCGCATGCTGGTGATCAACACCGGCAATGCCAACGCCGGCACCGGCGCCCCCGGTCTGGCAGCAGCCAACGAGACTTGTGCTGCCGTCGCCCGCCTGGCGGGTATTGACGCGCGTCAGGTGCTGCCGTTTTCCACCGGCGTGATTCTCGAACCGCTGCCGGTGGCCAAGCTGATCGCCGCCTTGCCGCAAGCGCAAGCGGATCTGCGTGCGGATGGCTGGTTTGATGCGGCGCACGCGATCATGACCACCGATACGCTCGCCAAAGCCGCTTCACGTCAGATCAGCCTCGGTGGGCAGACCATCACCCTCACTGGGATCAGCAAGGGGGCGGGCATGATCCGTCCCAATATGGCGACCATGCTCGGCTACCTGGCCTGCGATGCCGCAGTCGCCCAGCCAGTGCTCGATGAGCTGGTGCGTGAAGCTGCCGATCTGTCCTTCAACAGCATCACCGTTGATGGCGACACCTCGACCAACGATTCCTTCATCCTCATTGCCACCGGTGCTGCCGGCAATGCCGAGATCAGCTCGACCGCTTCGGCCGACTACGCTGTGCTGCGCGAGGCGGTGATCGGACTGGCGATCGAACTGGCTCAGGCCATCGTCCGGGATGGCGAAGGGGCGACCAAGTTCATCAGCGTCATCGTGGAAGGCGGCCAGTCGCGTGAGGAGTGCCGTC